>JANPAR010000097.1:0-16088 GCA_031430015.1 Burkholderiales bacterium | reverse complement strand
GCTGTTCGCCGCAGGCGCGATCGTCTCGTTGTTGCCGTTTCTGTCCCTTGCGGGCATGCCGGCAGTTGCGGCCAGCGTCGCCTTGAGTGCACTGGCCTTGTTCGCCATCGGCGTCGTGACATCGCTATTCAACGGCCGCAGCCCATGGTTTTCGGCGGCGCGGCAGGTGGTTGTCGGATGCGCGGCGGCGGCGGTGACCTATGGCGCGGGGGCCTTGTTGGGTGTGTCGATCAGTTAGCGATCAGGTATCCCCATATTGCTCATTGCCCGGAAACCCATGGTAGGAGAGGGTCTCCGGGCATGTCTCCTTGGATGAACCTACAGGTCGGTGACCGCGCCTTTGGTCGCGGGGCCCACCAGCTTCATGTACTTCGCCATCAGCCCGCGCGTATAACGCGGTGCCGGGCGCTTCCACGCGGCACGGCGTTTTGCGATGACGTCGTCGGCCACGTTGAGTTGCAGCTTCAAGGTGTGCGCGTCGATGGTGATCAAGTCGCCTTCTTCAATCAATGCGATCAGGCCGCCTTCATAGGCTTCGGGGGTGACGTGTCCCACCACCATGCCCCAGGTGCCGCCGGAGAAGCGGCCATCGGTGATGAGGCCGATCGAGTCGCCCAGGCCTTGCCCGATCAGGGCTGAGGTGGGGGCGAGCATTTCCTGCATGCCGGGGCCGCCTTTGGGGCCTTCGTAGCGGATCACCACGATATCGCCGGCCTTGATCTTGTTGGCGGTGATCGCTTCCATGGTTTCGTTTTCGGAATTGAACACGCGCGCCGGGCCGGTGATGGAAGGATTTTTGAGGCCGGTGATCTTGGCGACGCAGCCTTCGGGCGAGAGATTGCCTTTGAGGATGGCGAGGTGGCCTTGTGCATACATCGGCTTGTCCCACGGGCGCACCACTTCACCATCCGGCGTCTTTTTCCACGCCTTCAATTCTTCGGCGATGGTTTTGCCGGTGATTGTCATACAGTCGCCATGCAGGCAGCCGTTTTCCAGCAGCATGTTGAGCACCACTGGTACGCCGCCCGCTTTGTGCAGGTCGGTCATCATGTACTGGCCCGAGGGCTTCAAGTCGCACAGCACGGGCGTTTTCTTGCGCACCATTTCGAAGTCATCGATGGTCCACTCGACTTCGGCGGCGGATGCGATGGCGAGAAAGTGCAGCACGCCGTTGGTCGAGCCGCCGGTGGCCATGATTAGCGACACCGCGTTTTCAATCGATTTGCGCGTGATGATGTCGCGCGGGCGGATGTTTTTCTTGATCGCGTTGATGAGCACCGCAGCTGACTGCGCTGCGCTGTCAGCCTTCTCGCCGTCGGGGTTGGCCATGCTTGATGAGCCGAGCAGGGACAAGCCGAGCGCCTCGAACGACGACGACATGGTGTTGGCGGTATACATGCCGCCGCAGGCGCCGTGGGTGGGGCAGGCGTTGCGTTCGATGCCGTCGTAATCTTCTTTGCTCATCTTGCCGGCAGAGAAGGCGCCGACTGCCTCGAACGACGACACCAGATTGACCGGCACGCCTTTCCACACGCCCGGCTTGATGGTGCCGCCGTAGACGTAGATCGACGGAATGTTGATGCGCGCCATTGCCATCATGCCGCCCGGCATGTTCTTGTCGCAGGCGCCGACCACGAGGGCGCCGTCCATCATCTGGCCGTTGACCGAGGTCTCGATCGCGTCGGCGATCACCTCGCGCGAAACCAGCGAATATTTCATGCCCTCGGTGCCCATGCCGATGCCGTCGGTCACGGTGGGCACGCCGAACACCTGCGGCATCGCGCCGCCGCTCTTGAGCGCGCTCATCGCACGATCCACCAGCGGCTGAATGCCGGCGTTGCAGGGGTTCATGTTGGAGTGGCCGTTGGCGACGCCAACGATGGGCTTGTCGAAATCGGCATCAGTGAAGCCGACTTCGCGCAGCATGGCGCGGTTGGGGCTGCGGTTGATGCCGCCGGTGATGGCTTTGGAGCGCCAGTTGGTTTGGTCGGCCATGAGTGCAAGTCTCCGGTAAGTAATTGGGTAAGGAAGGGAGCGAATTATGCCTTTTGACGCGCTGCCGCTGCGCGGCGCGGCCGGGAATGACCAAGTTCTTCAGCCAGATTGCTGCTGACACAGTCAAACTGTAGCGGCCTTAAATATTACTTTCCAATACAATGTTTGTTCATTGTTAATACTTATTAGGTATGACAGATCTGCACAAGCTGAACTGCTTCGTCACCGTCGCCAGGACCCTCAACTTTGGGCGGGCGGCACGCAGCTTGAATCTGTCACAGCCGCCGCTCACGCGCCACATCAAGGCACTGGAGGCGGAACTGGGCGCAGAGCTGTTTCATCGCACCAAACGCTCGGTGCGCCTGAGCGACGCGGGTGCGGCGCTGCTGCCACAGGTGGAGGCCATCTTGCAAGCGGTGGCGCGCCTGCCCGATGCTGCGCGCGCCGGGGCTGCAGGCAGTACCGGGCGCATCTCGATTGCGTTTGTGAGCATCGTTGACTACTCCTTCCTGCCGGCACTGCTGCGCCGCTTCACCGGCGCGCATCCGGGTGTGAGCGTGCATCTGCGCGAAGCGACCTCCGACTTGCAACTCAAATGGCTTGCCGCTGGCGAAATTGATCTGGGCGTCGTGCTGGGGCCCATGGTGGATGCGGGTTCTGGCGGCAAGGCCCCTGAGGCCCTTGTCTACCAACGCTTGCAGACGGAGTCCCTGGTGCTGGCCTTGCCGCAGGCACATCCGCAGGCACACCCCCAAGCCAAACTCGCCACACCGGTTGCGCTGGCGAGGTTTAGCAATGAAGCCTTCATCAGCTTCCCGCGCCATGCCGCACCGGGCTTGCACGACGCTGTCACCGGCGCGTGCTCTGAAGCGGGCTTCAGCCAGCGCGTGGTGCAAGAGGCGATCCAGATGCAAACCATCATCTCGCTGGTATCGGCCGGCATGGGCGTCGCGCTGGTGCCTGAATCACTGATGAGTCTGCGGCGGCCTGGCGTGGTCTATCGCAAGCTGCGTGGCGGCAAACGGGCGGCGCTGGAGATCGGCCTGGTCTGGCGGCGTGACAACGCAGCGGCGGTGCTTAAACGCTTTGTCGAACTTGCCGGTGCGTAAGCCAGGCGTGCCAGATCGGTGACCAGGCGTGCAGCGCCAACCTTATTTCGCTGCGGCCGGAGCGCCCGGCATAACCGGAGCAGGCCGGTAGCAACTGATGATGGCGCCACTCGCCACCAGCACAAAACCCGCCGCGTGATACAGCGCCAGATGCTCGCCAATAAACAGCGCGGCAAAGATGCAGGCAAACACCGGCATCACATGGATGAACACGCCTGCCTGCGCCGGGCCGATGCGCTTGACGCCATAGCCAAACAGCACCATGGCCCACAGGGTGGTGAAGGCGCTCATGTAGAGCAGGCCGGCGACGGGGAGCAGGCGAAACGGCGGCAGCGGATGGGTCTGCATTTCCGTGAGCACCAGCGGCAAGCCCAGCGGCACGCTCACCACCGCGATCACGAACATCAGTGTGGTGAGCGAGATCGTCATCGGGCGGCGATTGAGATTAAGGGTGTAGAGCGCCCACAGTGTCATGCCGACCAGCACGATGGGGTCACCCGGCAGCATCTGCAAATGCAGGATGGCCGCGAGGCTGCCTTGAAACACAATCACCAGCACCCCGCAGGCCGACAGCATCACACCGCCTGCTTCGCGGGCATGGAGCGGCTGGCTCATCAACAGCCAGCCAAGCAGCAAGATGAGCACCGGGATTACCGAGTTGAACAGGCCCAGGTGAATGGCGGTGGTTTGATTGAGACCGTAGAACACCACCGAGTTTTGCAGCACGCCGCCGATCAGCGAGAGCAGCAGCAGCGGTCGCCAGTGGGTCGCGAGTGCCGCGCGCAAGGCATGGCGTTCACGCCAGGCAAACGGCGCGCTGATCGTCAACACCACGACCCAGCGCATCCAGGTCAGCGTGATGGGTGCGTACACGCCGAGCATCAGCTTGGCCACCGTGCTGTTGCTGCCCCACAGGGCCATTGTCATCACCAGCGCGGCGAAGGCGGGTGCGCGCGAGGCGTTGGTGGCGGATGGGAGCAGGCGGGAGGGGAGCAGGCGCGCGAACATGAACGGGACGGTGTTAGCGCGCGGCGGGAAAGACCAGTTTGAAGCCGCGATTCTTGTTGAGACGGTAGATCGAGAAATCGCGTTCGTCCAGCGTGGCAATCTCGCGCACGTCGAGTGTGTTGGCGGCGGCAATGAGTGTTGCGTCTGCATAGTCGCAGGGCAAGTCGCCATAGCGTTCGATCAGTGCAGCGAGAGTGGCGTAATCCTGCACTGGATGAATTTCAAGGCGTCCGTACGCCTTCGCTTGCTGTACCCAGACAAGGGCCGCAGCCTGCAGCTCGGTGCTGTCGGCAAGCAGATAGCAGAGTTCGGTGATGACCGCCTCGGTAGTTACCATTAATCCAGTGCTCGACTGAAACCACGTCTTGGCGCGCGCGTGCGCACGGTCTGCGGTATTGAGCAGTGCCGCAAGCGGTCCCGTGTCGAGCAGGATGCAGTTAGCGGGCATGAGCCCGGGCGCGAAACTTCTCGCGCAATATCCGCTTGGCGTCCTGGGCCTGAATATGCGGCAGACCTTGGCTCGCAGCAGGACAAGCAGCCAGCACCTGCATCGCCAGTTCGTAAGCCGTGGGGCGCGGTTTGTGTTTCTCAAAATAATCGTGCAAGGCGGCAATGACCACTTCCGTTTTGGTCGCCCCCATGTCGGCGCTCAGGTTCTGGAGCTGCACCGAGACATCATCGGGCAGGCGGGCGGTAAGAGTGGAGGGCATAATGGGTTCCTGTGATACAGTTATGCCATATTGTATTACATGCCCTGTCAGGCTTCAATCGTGCTTACCCATCCCAACTTCGATCCCATCGCCATCGCCATCGGCCCCGTCGCGATCCGCTGGTACGGCCTGATGTATCTGGCGGCCTTCGTTGCCTTCATCGTGCTGTGCCGGATTCGCGCGAAGCAACGGCCCGAGTATGGGTGGAACGCCGCGCTCGTCGACGACGCCTTGTTCTACGGCGTGCTCGGCGTGATTCTCGGCGGCAGGCTGGGCTATGTGCTGTTCTACAAGCCCGGCTACTACCTCACGCATCTGACTGAGATCCCGGCGGTGTGGCTGGGTGGCATGTCGTTTCACGGCGGTTTTCTCGGTGTGCTGGTGGCGATGTGGCTGCTCGCGCGCAAGCATAAAAAAGGCTTTTGGAACGTGGTGGACTTCATTGCGCCCGCTGTGCCGGTGGGTCTTGCCTGTGGGCGTCTTGGCAATTTCATTAACGGTGAGTTGTGGGGCCGCGCGGTAGTCAACCCCGAGAGCTTGCCGTGGTCGATGGTGTTTCCGCAGGCGGGTGACGGCGTTCCCCGGCATCCCTCGCAGTTGTATCAGTTTGCGATGGAGGGTGTGCTGCTGTTCATCTTTTTGTGGATCTACGCGCGCAAGCCGCGCCATGCCGGCATGGTGTCGGGGGCGTTCCTGTTTGGCTACGGCGTGTTCCGTTTCCTCGCCGAATTTGGGCGTGAGCCAGACGGCTTCCTGGGGCTGCTCTCGTTCGGCCTCTCAATGGGCCAGTGGCTCAGTGTGCCGATGGTGCTGGGCGGGATCGGTCTATTGGCGTGGGCAGATCAAATGAAACGGCCGGTGGGCGGAGAGGGTGCCCGGAGTTGATCAACGGCGTTGACACGCAGGTTGATCCCCGTTGACACGCCGTGCAATAGCGTCTCCAATAGCCGACCAGCCTACGCGAGAGACCTGCATGAAACACCTCACCGGCCTAGATGCCGCATTTCTGTATCTTGAATCCCCCGACATGCCGATGCATGTCGGGAGCTTGCACGTCTACTCCCTGCCGCCAACCTACAAGGGCAGCTTCGTTGACGATGTGAAAGAGCACATCAAGAAGCGCATGCATTTGGCGCCAGTGTTCCACCGCAAGCTCGCGTTGATGCCGTTCGACATGGCCAATCCGATCTGGATTGAAGACGGCGACATTGACCTTGACTATCACGTGCGCTCGATCACGCTGCCCAAGCCGGGCACGATGGCGCAGCTCGAAAACTATGTGGGCCGCCTGCATTCATCCCTGATTGACCGCTCGCGCCCGCTGTGGGAGTTTTACGTGTTCGATGGTCTGGCCAGTGGCGACGTGGCGTTCTATTCCAAGATGCATCACGCGGCGATTGACGGGCAGGCTGGTGTGGCGGTGGCGAATGCGGTGCTCGATCTCACGCCCGAGCCGCGCACCGTCAAGCCGCCGCCGTCGCGTGCCGGCAAGCAGCCGTATCAACTGGGCGTAGGTGAGTTGGTCGGGGCAGCGTTCAGCAACATGGCGAGCCAGACGCTCAAGCTCGCGCGCATGTTTCCGCAGATGGCGAAGGCCGCTTCGAGCGCGCTCGGCACCAAGGGCAGTGCCGGCAAACCGGGCCTGATCAAGCGTCTCAAGGGTTTGCAGATGGGGCCGAAGACGCACCTGAACGTGTCGATCACCAACCAGCGTGCGTTCGCCACCACCTCAATTCCACTCGGCGAAGTAAAGGCGATAGGCAAGCTGCTCGATGCGACCATCAACGACATGGTGCTGCTGCTGTGCGCCGGGGCGCTGCGCCGTTATTTGCAGGATTACGATGCGCTGCCGCCCAAGTCGCTGGTGGCGGCGGTGCCGGTGTCGCTGCGTGCCGAAGGTGACACCTCTTCCGACAACCAGGCCTTCATGCTGCTGTGCCAATTGGGCACGCAGATCAAGGATCCGATTGCGCGCCTCGCGGCGATCAAGGAGTCGATTGCCAAGGGCAAGGCCTTCACCGGGGCATCTAAAGCCGCGATCCCGCTCGACTTTCCCTCGCTCGGCGCGCCGTGGTTGATGAGTGGCGTCGCGTCGCTCTACGGGCGCTCGCGCCTCGCCAATTCGATTCCGCCGATTGCCAATGTTGTCATCTCCAATGTGCCGGGCCCGCAAGTTCCGCTCTACATGGCCGGCGCGACGATGAAGACGTTTTATCCAGTCTCAATCATCGTGCATGGCGTCGCGCTCAACATCACGGTCGAGAGCTACAACGGCAGTCTCGACTTCGGGTTGATTTCGTGCCGCAAGGCGGCGCCCGATGTGCGTGACATTGCGCGCTATCTTGCCGAGGAGCATGCATTGCTCAAGCGCAAAGCGGCGGCCCTGATGCCGAAAGCTGAGCCAACGGCACCGGCACCCGCACCCGCACCCGCACCCGCACCCGCACCCGCACCCGCAGCTTCACCCGCATCTGCGAAACGCGGTGCGGCCAAGACCGCTGTCAAAAAGACACCGCCCAAACCTGCTTCAAATCGTACGCCGCGTGCATCCAAGAGTACGGCGCCGCCTCTGCCCGCAAAGAGCAGCGCCGCCGCTGCGCCTAAACCGGTGAAACCAGCACGGCCGGCGGCACGTAAAAAGACCTGAATTGCGTTTTCCACGAAAGGGTAAGACCATGAAACATCTGCATCGCTGGTTGCTCGCCGCACTCGTTGTCGTCATATTGCCGGCCTGCGCGCCGCTCACCACACAAAGCCCCAATGGCTCGATCCGGCCACTCAATGCCAGTGCCGAAGGCGAAGACAAGCACCTGATGCTGTTCGGCCACGATGTGGTCGCTTATTTCACCCAGAGCACGCATCGCAAGGGCGACCCGGCGATCAAGACCGTGATCGACGGCGTGACCTTCCGCTTCGCCACGGCAGAGCACAAGGCGCTGTTTGACAAAGAGCCGGCCAAGTACATCCCGCAATACAACGGCTACTGCGCCAACGGCATCGTCTACGGTATTCCCTGGGGTGGCGACGCCGACTCGTGGCGCATCATCGAAGGCAAGCTGTACATCTTTGGCGGCAAAGGTTCACGCGATGGTTTTTACGTCGATGTGCCGCGCAATCGCGCGCTGGCCGACAAATACTGGAATGAAGAAGTCAAGGGTTCCAACGCCTTCATCCAGCGCGTCAAACGCTACATCTTCAACCGCGTGCCGCATTACAAATCGGGCGAGGAATTGGCTGATGAGGTGCGCCGCGCTGGCGGCGGCAAGTCGTAACAGGTGGCTGCCGCTGACGAGCCGCCACCAAGGGCGCGCGGCCTGACACGGCGTTGGCGTTCGAGTGCTATTTGCGCAGCATCAGCCGCATGCGCAACTGCGTGACAGTGCCGTAATAGCCGCCCGGCTTGCGCGAGATTTCACGAAAGCCGGCAGTCAGATACAGCCCGCGCGCGGGCATGTTGTCGGCACGCAGTTCGACATCGACGCGCTTGATGCCGGCCACATCGGCGCATTTGAGCATCCACACCACCATGCTGCGCGCAACGCCCCGGCGGCGCGCTTCGGGCTTGACCGACAGCAGCGCGAGATAAGCATCGTTTTCGCCATAGCCCATGACGGCGAACCCGCGCATCAGCTTGCCGTCGCGCACCCCCGGCAGGCTTGGGTCGATTGCCGTTTCTTCGGCGACGATGACGTTATGGCGCGGTGAGTGCATGAAGCGCTCAATGTCCGAAGGCTGCCAGCGCCACGGCAGGCCCGCTTCGATGGTGTCGCGCGAGAGATGCGCAATCACCTCGGCTTCGTCGAGCGTGGCGAGTCGAATCCCGGCGGTAGCGATGGACATGCGGGCATTGTGGCGTAATGCGCCTGAAAAATGCAAGTGGTGGGTGGTTTGCGGGAGGGCTGTGGCGCTGCCGGGAGAATTGAAGGTAAGCGCATGCAGCAAGACGCTAGAGCAGATTGATTTTTTCCGGGAAACCGATGTATAATCAAAGGCTTCGCAAATTTTGTCTGCTGGATCTCCTGGGTTGCAGTCAGGCGCCGCCGTTTTGCGAATCTTGCCGCACCGGTTGACAGTTTTCCTCCGGGCGGCCTGGCTGGCGTTAGGGCTTGGGCTTGGTTTTACCCCGAACCACACGCCATTTCTAGTCCACAAGGAGTATTGAATGCGTCACTACGAAATCGTATTTATCGTCCATCCGGACCAGAGCGAGCAAGTGCCCGCCATGGTCGAGCGCTACCGCGCCACCGTGCAGACCGCCGGCGGAAAAATCCACCGCATCGAAGACTGGGGCCGCCGCCAGCTGGCGTATCCGCTCGGCAAAGTGTTCAAGGCGCATTACGTGCTGATGAACATCGAAGTCGACCAGAAAACCCTCGACGAGATGGAGCATGGCTTCAAGTTCAACGACGCCGTCCTGCGTCACCTGGTAGTGCGTCAGAAGAAAGCCTTCACGACGCCTTCGCCGATGATGAAGGAAGAGAAGTCGCGCAACCTGACGGCTGGTCCGGCTCCCGCCGCGCCTGCTGCTCCTGCCGCCGCTGCACCTGCGGCGCCAGCCACATCGGCACCCGCTGCCGCTTAAGCCTGCGCCGCCTGACACCCGTTATTGCCTAAGAGCCGGATTCAAGGACTTCCTTGACGCAAAACAGGGTCGAGATTGAAGGCAGCATTGCAGCGCTCGACAGTGTGCGCTACACGCCAGCCGGCATCCCGATACTGGAACTCAAAATCACCCATGCCTCCGAGCAAATTGAGGCGGGCAAGCCAA
Organism: Burkholderiales bacterium; assembly: GCA_031430015.1. Taxonomy (GTDB): domain Bacteria; phylum Pseudomonadota; class Gammaproteobacteria; order Burkholderiales; family JAEUOS01; genus CANJDH01. The sequence continues at coordinate 6,498 of JANPAR010000097.1, read as the reverse complement.
GGCAAGTCGAGATGGAAATTTCGGCAGTCGCGGCCGGTGAGTTGACAGCGCGTTTATCGAAAAGTCCCTTGGGTGCGCGCATCAAGGCCAACGGGTTTCTGGCGCACAAAGGCCAAGCCAAGGTTCAGATTGTTTTGCACATTGTTGAATTCGAATTCGTTTAATTCCCGCATTTCCCTCCCAATACTCACGCAACACTTTCACACAGGAACATCATCATGCCTCCAGGACGCACCGGTGGACGCTTCGGCAAGAAGCCCCTCTTCAAAAAACGTGACCCGAACAAGTCACTGTTCAAGCGCAAGAAATTTTGCCGCTTCACCGTCGGCAAGGTCGAGTTCATCGACTACAAAGACGCTGAACTGCTCAAGGATTTTTTGCAGGAAAACGGCAAGATCATGCCCGCGCGCGTGACCGGCACCAAAGCCGGCTACCAGCGTCAGCTGACCGAGTCGATCAAGCGCGCGCGTTTTCTGGCGCTGATACCGTACACCGACCAGCACGCGGTGCGCTAAGGGAGACATGACATGCAAGTAATTCTGATGGAAAAAGTCGGCAACCTGGGCAATCTCGGTGACATCGTCAAGGTCAAGGACGGCTTCGCACGCAATTTTCTGATTCCCGGCAAAAAAGCCAAGCGCGCTACCGACACCAACCGCGCCGAGTTCGAAGCACGCCGTGCCGAGCTTGAAAAAGTGGCTGCCGAAGTGCTGGCCACTGCGCAAGGCGTCGCTGCCAAGCTCGACGGCATGATGGTACAGATTTCCGAAAAGGCCGGCGTTGATGGCCGCCTGTTCGGCTCGGTCACCAACTTCAACATCGCTGAAGCGCTCGGCAAGTTGGGCTTCACGGTCGAGAAGGCCAACATCCGCATGCCTACCGGCCCGATCAAGACCATCGGCGATACTGACCTCGTGGTGCAACTGCACACCGATGTGCTGGCCAATATCAAGGTGTCGGTGCTGGGCGAAGCTGCGTAAAGTAAAGCCCGGTAAAGCCCGGTAAAGCTCGGTAAACCCCGGTAAACGACGCGACACAGCGCCAAGTCAACACAAGAAAACAAGAAGTTTTACAAGTTCAAAGGCCGCCCTCGGGCGGCCTTTGTTTTATAGTTGACGGCACAGAAGCCGATGGCGCGTGAATGCCGCAAAATGCGGCCTTCCCTGACGGATAGCGGATGCCACAGAATACCAATGGCCAGTGAGCCGGACGTGAGATACAGATGAGCAGGAAATCAGCAGGAGAATTATCCGTGTCAGCCGTGATGCCGCGCCAGCCGGGCAGCGACCCGCAGGTCGAAGCCCTGAAGATTCCACCGCATTCGATTGAGGCGGAGCAAAGCACGCTGGGCGGCCTGCTGCTCGACAACCACGCGTGGGACAAAATCGGCGACCTGCTGCGCGAGGAAGATTTTTACCGCGCCGATCACCGCCTGATCTGGAAACACATCGCGCGCCTGATCGAGCGCGGCAAGCCGGCCGACGTCATCACCGTGTTTGAGTCGCTCGACGCTGACAAGCGTGCCGAAGAAGCGGGCGGCCTTGCGTATCTGAACGCGCTCGCGCAAAACACGCCGTCGGCGGCCAATATTCGCGGCTATGCGCAGATCGTGCGCGACCGCTCGATCCTGCGTCGCCTGCTCGGCTCGACCGACGAAATCGCCGAGTCGGTGTACAACCGGCGCGGCCGCGAGGTACGCGAGATTCTTGATTCGGCTGAGTCGGCGGTGTTCAAAATTGCCGAAGACGGCGCGCGTGGCAAGCAAGGCTTCATCGAGATGTCGTCGCTGGTGGTGCAGGTGCGCGACCGCGTGCAGGAGTTGCATGAACTCAACAGCCCCGATGTGACCGGGCTGGCCACCGGCTTTACTGACCTGGATCAAAAGACCTCCGGTTTGCAGCCCGGTGACCTGATCATCGTGGCAGGCCGCCCGTCGATGGGCAAAACGGCGTTCTCGCTCAACATCGCCGAGAACGTCGCCCTCGAAGGCGGCATTGTTGGTGTGTTCTCGATGGAGATGGGTGGCACCCAGCTTGCGATGCGCATGCTCGGCTCGATCGGGAGGATTGATCTGCACAAGTTGCGCACCGGCAAGTTGAATGACACCGAGTTTTCAAAATTTGCCACCGCCCTCGAGCGCCTGCAGGAAGTCAAACTGCATGTGGATGAAACCCCCGCGCTGATGGCGCTCGAACTGCGCGCGCGCGCGCGCCGTCTGCACCGGCTGTACGGCAAGCTTGATCTGATCGTGATCGACTATCTGCAATTGATGTCAGGCTCATCCGGTGCCGCCAGCGAAAACCGCGCCACCGAAATTTCCGAAATCTCGCGCTCGCTCAAAGCACTCGCCAAAGAGCTGCAAGTGCCGGTGATCGCGCTCTCGCAGCTCAATCGCAGCCTCGAGTCGCGCACCGACAAGCGCCCGATGATGAGTGACCTGCGCGAGTCGGGCGCCATCGAGCAGGACGCTGACGTGATTCTGTTCATCTACCGCGACGAGGTCTACAACCCGGATTCACAAGACAAGGGGACGGCCGAGATCATCATCGGCAAGCAACGTAACGGCCCGATCGGGCGCGTACAACTGGCGTTCTTGGGCGAGTACACCAAATTTGAAAACCTCGCGCGGCCGGGAAATTTTTGAAGCAATCAGGGGGGAGTCACATTATGCGCTGCATCGCAACGACCTTGTTGACCGCGTTGGCGGCAATGCTGCTTTTTGCGCCGGCGCACGCGCAGCAGGCGCGCAAATGGGTGGAACCTGATGGGCGCGTGATCTACTCCGACGTGCAGCCTTCCAAGACCGCGCGTCTGGCTGGCTCAGTGCGCGCGGATCAGCAGGGTGCGGGTGCGGCGGAAAAAATAGAAGCCGGCAAAGTGGAGTTCATCGACGGCCAGGTCACGGTTTCCGGGCCGGCCGGCGGCACGGCGGCACGGCGCATGGTGACTGGCTCGATTCTGTATGAAGGTGATTCGGTCGTCACCGGCGACAAGGGCGAGCTGCACGCGGAGATGGCCGATGGCGGCGTGATCGCGGTGCGCCCCAATTCGCAAATGACCATCGTGCGCTACCGCGCACGCGGACAGACCAGTGACGCGTCGATCATGAGTTTGTTGCGCGGCAGCTTCCGCTCAATCACCGGCTTCATCGCCAAGTCTTCGTCGAGCGCCTATGAGGTGCGCACGCCGCTTGCCACCATTGGCGTGCGTGGCACCGATCACGAGCCGATGGTCGTGCCTGCGGGGTCGACCGATGCGCAGCCAGGCGTCTATGACAAGGTCAATATCGGCAGCACCACAATTACGGCGAACAATGGCGGCAGCGTTGCGGTAGCCGCAGGGCAAGCGGGCTTTGCGCCCTCTGGCGCTGGCGCTGCCCGGCCTGCCGTGTTGCCGTCCGTGCCCGCAGCGTTTCGCGGCAGCGCCAACGATAGCCGCATGCAGGGGCGGCACGCCAGCGTGCAGCAAGGGCTAGCTGAAAAGCGCACCCAAGCGGCGGCGGGTCAAGGCATGCAGAAGGGCGGGCCAGGTGGCGCGCAGGGTCAGGGCGGGCAGGGCGGCAAAGGCGGCCCCGGCGGGCAAGGCGCGGGCGCGCAAGGGCAGGGCAAGCGCGGCGTAGGTCAAGCAGGACCGGTTGGCCAGGGCGGCTCGGGCCAGCAAGGAGGTCAGGGCGGCCCAAGCGGACAAGGTCAGCAAGGCGGGCCCGCTGGACAAGGTCAGCAAGCTGGCCCAGGGGGGCAGGGTGGCGCGGGCGGGCAGGGCGGCCAAGGCGGACCTGGAGGCCAGGGTGGTGCGCCGGGCGGTGGTGGTGCTCCCGGTGGCGGCGCTCCAGGGGGTGGGGGTGCGCCAGGTGGTGGTGCCCCTGGCGGAGGCGGTGCGCCCGGTGGCCCACCAGCGGGCGGCGGCGGTGGTGGCGGTGGAAAGAAATAGTTTGATCACGCTCGCAGGATTTGAGCGCTCTTTACAACGGGTGAATGGCATGCACAGTGGTTCCCCGATGCATCCCGAAATGCATCACGCCACGCGTTTGATCCAGCGCTGACAATGCCTGTGTGGGAAACCAGCGTCAACAGCGCGGACGCCGCGTTCGCGGCCAATCGCGTGCGCATGCTCGACCAGCTCGATGCGGCGTGCGCACTCGAGCGCCGCACCGCGGAGAAGTCGGCCGCTGCCAAACCCCTGTTTGACAAGCGCGGCCAGTTGCTGCCGCGGGAGCGCGTCGCGTTGTTGCTTGATCCTGGCGCGCCCTTCATCGAACTCTCCGCACTGGCCGGCTACACCTTGGACACGCCTGATCCTGCGAAGAGCATTCCCGGCGGTGGTTCGATCACCGGCATCGGTTTCGTGTCCGGTGTGCGTTGCGTGATCATGGCTTCGGACTCGGCGATTGAAGCCGGCTCGATCCGCCCGATGGGTCAGGAAAAAATGATTCGCGCGCAAATGATCGCGCTGGAAAACAAATTGCCCTACGTGCATCTGGTGCAGAGCGCCGGTGCCAATTTGCCGCAGTACAAGGTCGAAGGCTTTGTGCGTGGCGGCGCAATTTTTCGCAATCTCGCGCGCTTGTCTGCCGCTGGTTTGCCGGTGGTCAACGTGGTGCACGGCTCGTCCACGGCGGGGGGGGCCTACATGCCCGGCTTGTCCGACTACGTCATCATGGTGCGTGGCAATGCGCGTGCGTTTCTCGCCGGGCCGCCCTTGTTGAAAGCAGCGACGGGGGAGATCGCGACCGAAGAAGAACTGGGTGGCGGCGAGATGCACGCAAGTGTGTCGGGCCTCGGAGAGTATCTCGCCGAAGACGACCGCGACGGCATTCGCCTCGCGCGCGAAGTGATGGCGCGGCTGGACTGGAACCGGCATTTGCAGCCTGCAGCGCTTTCATCGGTGCTCGCGCACGGCGCAAACGTCAAGCCGCCGCGCCTACACGCCGCAGAATTGCTTGGCGTGATGCCTGATGATCCGAAGAAACCGGTGGATATGCACGAGGTGATCGCGCGCATCGTCGATGACTCGGATTTTCTCGACTTCAAGGCGCTGTACGGCCCGGCCACGGTGTGCGGCCACGCAGCAATCGAAGGCTATCCCGTCGGCATCATCACCAACAATGGCCCGCTTGATCCCGATGGGGCCAACAAGGCGACGCACTTCATCCAGGCCTGCTGCCAGAGTGGCACGCCGATCATTTACCTGCAAAACACCACTGGCTACATCGTCGGCAAAGCGTACGAACAGGGTGGCATGATCAAGCATGGCTCGAAGATGATTCAAGCGGTGACCAATGCCACCGTGCCGCAGTTCACCATCATGTGCGGCGCATCGTTCGGCGCCGGCAACTACGGCATGTGCGGGCGCGCCTACGAGCCACGCTTTTTGTTCTCGTGGCCCAACGCCCGAACGGCGGTGATGGGCGGCGAGCAGGCGGCGATGGTGATGCGCATCGTCGCCGAAGGTGGCGCGCAGCGCCGCGGCGAAACGCTTGACCAAGCCTTGCTCGCAGCGCAGGAGAAAAAAATCATCGACAACTTCGAGCGCCAGCAAAGCGCCATCGCCACCAGCGCGCGCATGCTCGACGACGGCATCATCGACCCGCGCGACACGCGCGCTGTGTTGGGCTTCGTGCTTGCTACCGCCGATGAAGCCGCACGGCGCACCCTGCGGCCCATGCAGTTTGGTGTGGCCAGACCTTAGGGCGGGCTTTGACCGAGATGAAGTTCAGTTCCCTCCTGATCGCCAATCGCGGCGAGATTGCGCTGCGCGTGATGCGCACGGCCAAGCGCATGGGCCTCGCCACCATCGCTGTGTATTCGAATGCTGACGCCAACGCGCTGCACGTGCGCGCGGCGGATCGTGCTGTGCACATTGGCGGCTCGCTGCCGCGCGAGTCCTATCTCAACATCGACGCCATCGTCGCTGCCGCGGGGTCGAGCGGTGCGCAGGCGGTGCATCCGGGCTACGGCTTTCTCGCCGAGAACGCCGCCTTCGCGCAAGCCGTGATTGACGCCGGTCTCGTGTGGGTTGGCCCGCCACCGCAGGCGATGCAATCGATGGGCAACAAGGCCGGTGCCAAGCGCCTGATGAAAGCGGCGGGCGTGCCGTGCATTCCGGGCTATGACGATGTGGATCAATCGGAGGCCGCACTTGCTCGGGCTGCGGCAACGATTGGCTATCCCTTGATGATCAAAGCCGCTGCTGGCGGCGGCGGGCGCGGCATGCGTCTCGTTACTGCGCAAGCCGATTTCGCCGCGGCGCTGGCGACAGGGCGCTCTGAAGCACAGAATGCTTTCGGCTCGGCAGAAGTGATACTCGAAAAAGCCGTGATCGAGCCGCGCCATGTCGAGATTCAGGTGTTCGCCGATATGCAGGGCAATGTGGTGCACATGGGTGAGCGCGATTGCTCGGTGCAGCGCCGCCACCAGAAGGTGATCGAAGAGGCGCCATCGCCCGCCCTCGGCGGCACTGCGGGCGCGGCATTGCGCCGCGCGATGGGTGCGATGGCGG
>JANPAR010000096.1:0-40820 GCA_031430015.1 Burkholderiales bacterium | reverse complement strand
ACCCTCGGCAATCGCACGTTCTACGCCTTCGCGCGATTTGTGCGGGCCATTGAACACGATGTCACTGCCTTTGACACCGAGCTTGCGCGCCTTTTCATATTCAAACTCGGACACCACTTCGGCAATCGAGCCTTCGCTGTGAAACACCGCGCAAATCGCCGCGAGGTAATTGGTCTTGTACGACCAGGCAAATTGCGTGTTCGGGTAGCGGCTTTGAAACGCGTCTTTGGCGCGGCGCACGGTGTCACGCAGCACGCGCTCGGAGAACACGAACAGGGGTGAGCCGAAGCGTGCAGCGAGCGCGGCGACATCGACGCCATCAATCTGTGCACACACCGGCGCATTGCCGTAAGCGCGGTTGTTGCGCTCGTGGCCTTCGCCGCCGCCACCGCGATGACGGCGGATGCAGGGTGGGCTGTAGAGTTTGCGCGCGGGAGTGGGGACGGCGGGGAAATCAAGCGTGAGTGGCATGACGGACTCCTGTGAGGGAAGGGCTAAGCGCGGGTTGCGCGAGCGAGACGGAAAGGCAGGTGTGGTCGAATGCGGCGGGCTCGGGAGCGTGGCGTTCAGGCGCAGCGCGCTCGAACGCGCCGCCCACCGAGAGAGCGCGCAGATTGGCCAGGCTGCCCGCAACATCGACGCTGTGGCGCACGAAAAAATTGCCAGGCGCACAAACGGTGATCGCCTGCTTGGCTGTTCGGCCCAGTGCGCAGTCGAGCGCTCGCGCCGGCAAGTTGCAACCAATCGCCGACGGAAACCCCACCCACGCCGGAAAGCGTGGATTGATTTCGAGCAAGTAGTAGTCAGCCGCGCCGCTTTGCACCCCGTCACCCGCGCCACGCTGGGCGCGCACAAACTCCAGCTCGAACGGGCCGCGCCATTTGAGTGCTGCGATCAGCGCGCGCGCGCGGTGCATCAGCAGCGCATCGTCGACCACCATGCCGCCATAACCTTTGCCGTTGGCGGTGCGCAGCATCTTGCGAATGGCGCAGTGTCCAAGCAGGCCGCCTTCGCCGTCGCCAAGACCGACGACATTGAATTCCTCTCCTTCAATGCGCTGTTGCAACAGCACCGGGCCGCCCCACTGCTCGATCATCTTGACAAACGCGGCATCGAGTTCGTAGAAGTTGGACACGGCGCGCGCTTCATACAGACGGCCCTTGACGAACACCGGGCGGCCTTGCGTCATACCGAGCCCGGCAGCGGCTTCACGTGCGCTGTGCAGGTCGTACGCATTGCGTGTAGCCGGCACCGGGCAACCGGCATCCTCAGCCAGTTGCACGAGGCGCGCCTTGTCGCGCAGTTGCACCGACGAGTGTGTCGGCAGGAAGCTGCGAATGCCCATCTCGACCAGACGGTCAAGCGCACCGGCGAGCAGATCCACCTCGGTATCAAGACAGGGCAGGATCACGTCGAGGCGCTCACGCTGATGAATCTCGGCGAGGCGTGCGAAGTAAGCTTCGGTGCCAGCCGATGGGTAAGGCATGGTGTAGACCGCGTCGGGCGCATCACTGCCGGCATGCACGCCGCTCTCGAGCGGGTCATAGACCAGACCAACGATGCGCGCCTGCGGGTAGACGCGGCGGATCGCGGCGATCACCGCGCTGCCGGGCTGCGGGTTTTCACCGCGATGCAGACCACTCACCGCGACGATGGGCTTGTTGGGGTTTTTATAGATCAGGCGAAAACCGGATGGGGCGTGGTTGATGGTGGGCATGATGTGCTCCTGGTGTGTGCGGGTGAGGTTGGCGCAGGCGATGCAGCGTGTTCGTGGCGATCTATTCAAACCGTGGCGAACCGGCCCATGCCGGCGGCGAAAAAAGTTTCGAGGTCGCGTTCCGCTGCCGCGGTGCTGACATCAAATTCTTCAGCGAGGCGCTGCGCAATGGCAGCGCTGGTCAGACCCTCACGCTGCCAACCGAGCACGGCGAGTGCGGTGTCGTTGGCGGTGAACCATTCGCCACTCGATGGGCAGAAGCCGAAGCCGCCGCCCAGCCATTCGATGACGGCTGGGGGCGAGGATGCGGGGGGTGCGCCGTGCGGTAAGGCCGTGTGGGACAAGCCGGGCGTGGCGGCAGTGAGTGCAGCGCTCGTTGCGGCGGAGCGGGAAGTTGCAGGGCTGCGTGCAGTGCTGGTCGGGTTCATCTGTGTTCTCCAAATGCCGGATGGCATGGATCACACAGTAGAGAAGCCTTGTAGCGGTTGCGAGCGGATTGTGGCGAATCCGGGGCGGGCCGGGACGAATACGCCCAAGCGCGGGATGAAGCGGGCTGCGCGGCGAAAATTAAATTCCGGCCGGAGTGCATACCAACGTGAATTACGTCACATCCTGCCGAATTTGCACGCGCTCATATACTGATTTCGTGCACCGCCCTCTCTGGAGAGCCATGGGGGACAACGATTTCAACCCTGTATCGCCATATACAATGGCTTCTACCAACGGTTTCCCGATGCAGGCCGTAGCGGTCTTTCGCATTCTTCCTCGGGCTAGATCAGCCACGGCAACTGCCATCCCCGTTAGACTACGCACGGCAACCATCAAACTCTCACGCCATGACGCTGAACACAGACCATCTCAAGCGCTGTCTCGAAACGCTGCGTTCTTCGCTCGCTTTTTACGAACGTGCAGCACCTGAGAGTATCGATCAGGAAGTCTATCGCAACGCCATCGTCAAGGGCTACGAACTGGCCCAGGAAACCAGCTTCAAGCTTCTGAAAAAGGCGTTGCGCGACTACGGTCACAGCGCCAAAAATCTCGACGCCACGCCGGTAAAGGAATTGTTGCGGCTCTCCGCCACCCACGGTCTGCTGACACTGGAGCAGGTGGAGCGCTGGTTCAAGTATCGCGACAATCGCAACAACACTGCGCATGACTACGGTGAACAATTCGCCAAGGAAACGCTGGTGCTGATGCCCAGCTTCGTCACCGATGCGGCAAGTCTCGAAGCCATCCTGCGTACCCGCTTCGGCGAGGGAAAAAGCTGATGTCTGCCGTCGCCCCGGTCAGGCTGGATCTGCGGCCACCGCATTTGGCGCTGCTGCGGCAGATACTGCGTCAGTATCTACCGCAAGCGGAGGTATGGGCCTACGGCAGCCGCGTCAATGGCGATGGCCACGACGCGAGTGATCTTGATCTGGTCGTGCGGCAGCCGGTAAACCTGATGCAGGCAACGCCACACCTCGAAGACTTGCGTGAGGCCCTGATGGAAAGTGACCTGCCGGTTCGCGTGGACGTGGCCGACTGGGCGCGCATGCCGGCCAGCTTTCAGCGTGAGATCGAGCGGCACTATGTTGTCGTGCAAGGGCAATAGTGCCTATTGATCTCTAAGTTGCATGACTGCGCCAGATTGTGCTTCCACTCCTCTCAACCAACCCGCCCCGGGAATCACGGTATCAGGATGGTCGCGCCGCTGGTGGCGCGCGATTCGAGCGCGCGGTGCGCGTCGGCCGCTTGCTCGAGCGCAAATATCTGGCGCGGCTCGCTGACGATCTTGCCGGACAACACCAAACCAAACAATTCGTCAGCCATGTCCAGCAAATGCGCTCGCGGCTGCGCATAATGCATCATCGCTGGCCGCGTGACCCAAAGCGATCCCTTGGCGGCAAGCTGCATGGTGTCGATCACCACCGGGCCGGAGCTGGTGCCGTTGCTCACCAGCGTGCCGCGCACTGCCAGGCTGTCTAGCGATGCCTGCAGCGTGTCCTTGCCGACCGAGTCATACACGACCGGCACGCCCTTGCCCCCGGTGATGTCGCGTACCCGTTTGGCGACATCTTCGCGTGTATACACGATGGTGTGCGCACAGCCATTGGCGCGCGCCAGTTCGGCCTTTTCGTCAGAGCTCACCGTGCCGATCATCGTGACACCGATCGCACGCGCCCATTGGCAGGCGAGCAGACCGACACCACCGGCAGCAGCGTGATAAAGGATGGTCTCGCCGCCCTTGAGCGCATAGACCTGGCGGAACAAATACTGCACCGTCAGCCCCTTCATGATCAGCGTGGCCGCAGTGCGGTCCGTCACTCCGTCCGGCAGGCGGATCAGCACTGCGGCCGGCATCACCCGCGCCTCGGCATACGCACCTTGCGGGCCAAGCATGTAACCGACCCGGTCGCCAACCGCGATATCGGTCACGCCCGCGCCAATGGCTTCGACCACACCCACTGCATCCGAGCCCAGCCCGCTCGGCAAAGCTGCGGGGTAGCGCCCGGTGCGAAAGTAGATGTCGATGAAGTTGACGGCGATGGCGGCATGCCGCACCCGCGCTTCGCCTGGGCCAGGTTCCCCCACCTCGACGTTTTCCAGACGCAATACTTCCGCACCGCCGGTGGCGTAAAACCGTATCGCTTTGGGCATGGCAGACTCCCTCAGGCAGCAAGCAGGTTTTCGCGCTTGCGGATAAATCCCTGATGGCCACCCCTCTGATTGGGCGCAAAGCCGTTGGCGGCCAGCGACTCTTCGGTGGTGTCGTAAAACGTGCCAATCTTGCACAAGCGTTTGGCTTCTGTGCCATCGGCAATTTCGCGCCCGAATTCGCGCGAAAAGCGCACCAGTTGCTCGATCTGGCGCACCGTGCTCATTTTGCCCTTGCGGTCCTGCTGCCAGAGGTTGTCCTCGATTCCGCAGCGCACATGCAGGCCCATGGCAATGCCCATCATGTTGACCGGCAAAACATTTCGCATCGAGGACTCGACGGTCAGCATCGCGCCGTCGGGCACGGCACGCACGAAATTGGCCAGGTTGTAGATGTGCGGCGCATCCATGCCGCCGCTGATGGCGACCCAGTTCAGCACCAGAGGCCCTTTGTAGACGCCGCGGCGCATGAGGCGCTCGACCGATTCAAAGCTGTTGATGTTGTAGCACTGAAAGGCGCTCTGGATGCCCGCTGCCGAGAGGCGTTTGATATGCTCCTCCGCCCAACCCGGCTGCGCGGGTACGGTCATTTCCTTGTAGGCGTTGAACACCGCCGGGTCTTCCATGGACGTACCCTGGATGTCCTCCCAGGCCATGTGCTCGAGGATATTCATCTGTGAAGTGTTGATCGTCACCGTTACCTGGTCGGGTTTGGGATCGAGTTCGGCGAGCATGTGGCGGGTGTCATCGGACAGCCACTTCGCGGCCGACCCATCGGTCTCGGGAGCGAACGAAATTGAGCCGCCCACCTGGATCAGCATCTGCGGGCAGCGCGCACGCACGCCTGCGATCAACTCGTTGAACTTGGACAGGCGCTTCGAGCCTTTGCCGTCAAGCTCGCGCACATGCAGATGCAGCACAGAAGCGCCGGCGTTGTAGCAGTCCACCGCCTTCTGGATTTGCGCATCCATCGCGACGGGGATGTCATCGGGAAAGTCCGAAGGCACCCACGACGGGGCATAGGGTGCAGCGGTGATGACCAGCCTGGGCTGGTTTTCGGGGAACAGATGACCGTCGAGAAAGTTCATTTCAGTGAAGTCCCAAGTCGAAGTAAAAGGAAAAGCTCGAAAGCCTGCTTTTTTCAGGGGCGCGCGAAGGGCGAAAGCCCCGCTACCGTCGAGTCCATTTTCAAAAAGGCGTGTCCCCTTTGATGCCAGCCCTTTCCATCTTGCGGTGGCTTGGCGGATAGTCCATCACCGCGTAATGCTGGGTACACCGGTTGTCCCAGATCGCCACCGCATTCGGAGTCCAGCGCCAGCGCACCTGGTATTCGGGGATCGCGGCCTGGGCGATCAGGTACTGGAGCAGTTGCGCCCCCCCCATGGTGAAGTCCTGCCCTACGCGCACGTGCTCAGGGCGGTGATAGTTGGTGAAGTGGGTGGTAAAGCCGTTGACGAACAGCACTTTCTCATCCGTGTCGGGGTGCGTGCGCACGACCGGATGCTCGGCGTCCGGGAACTGGGCTTTGAGCGCGTGGCGTTTTTCAGTCGGCATCGCGGCGCCGAACGTCGCTTCGATGCTGTGGCGGGCTTTCAGGTCCGCGATTTGGATCTTGATGTGCGCGGGCAGGTTCTCGTAGGCCAGCGCCATGTTTGCCCACATGGTGTCGCCGCCAACCGGTGGGCACTCCACGCAGCGCAGCACGGCTCCGTACAGGGGCTTTTCGCGCCAGGTGGCGTCCGCGTGCCACGAATTTTCGTAGCGGTCATTGGGCTGCTCCGGCGACTTGTAGATGCGCACCAAGCCGGGGTATTCCGGGTCGCTGCCCGCAACCGGATGGTCTTCGAGTTCACCAAAGCGGCGCGCGAACGCCACGTGTTCGGCACGCGTGATGTGCTGGTCGCGCAGGAACAGCACTTTGTATTCGAGCAGCAAGGCGCGGATGTCGGCAAACAGGCCTTCGTCATGCGCCGCCGCGCCGAGATTGACGCCGGCCAGTTCGGCGCCGATGGCGCAGGTCAGCGGCAGGACATTGATCATACCGGCGCGTGCCGCGTTTGTACGCCGGGCGGCAGCGGTGGTATCTCTCTTGATGCCGGCACGGGTGGCTGTCATGGCGCTCCTCTTTGAACCTCAGTGAACCTCACTGAGCAATGGTTACTGGTTCAGCTTGATGTTGAAGGTCTTGACGATGCCCGCATTGCGCTCATGCTCGGCGCGCACGGCTTGGGCAAGCTGGGCGGGCGTGCCGCCCGGCGTCATCTCGAAACCCGCGCCGGTGAGGCGCTCGCGCAGCTTGGGCGCCGCGGCCGCTTTTTGAATGGCCGCATTAATCTTGTCGACCTGGTCATTGCCCACTCCACCAACGACAACGACACCGATCCAGTTGGAAAAATCGATGTCGGGATAGCCGAGTTCGGCAAAGGTCGGCACCTGCGGCAAAAATTCGGAGCGCGCCCGGCTGGCCACCGCATAGGCCTTGAGTTTGCCACCACGCAATTGCGGCAGCGAAGTAGCCATGCCGTCAAACATCACCGGAATCTGGCTCCCCATCAACTGCGCCAATGCCGGAGGGGAACCAGGAAACGGCACATGCACCAGATCGAGCCCGGCTTTCTGGTTGAGAATCATGGCGGCGTAGTGAGAAGCGGTGCCAATGCTGTAGGACGCCACACTGAGTTTGCCCGCATTGGCGCGCGCGCCACTGACGAATTCCTGCAAACTGTTGCCGCTGGCTGCAGGACCACCCACGAACACCAGGCTCGCACGCGCCACCGATGTGACCGGCCGCACATCCTTGAGCGGATCGAACCCCGCCTTGAGCACATGCGGCACTTCAGTCAACACATTGCTGGCGGTCACCATCAGAGTCTGCCCATCGGCAGGTACCGCCATCATCGCCTGCACGCCAATGCCGCCGCCTGCACCGGGCCGGTTGTCCACCACCACGGGCTGCCCAATCTCGGCAGAAAGTTGCTCCGCCAGCACGCGTGCCAGCACATCCATGGTGCCGCCCGGTGGCGCAGGTACGATCAGCTTTACCGGCTTGTCGGTCCAAGCCAACGCGCCTTGACCGCCCAAGCAGAGTGCCGCAATCGAGCAGATGATGATTCCACGGAAATTTTTGGCGATCGCATACGATAGGTTCATGCTTTTTGTCTCCTCTATTTTTCTGGCCCCGTTCGGGGGTATGCAATCGGGGAAGTTGCCGCGCTCATATTTGCGGTACATCAAGTCGAAAGTCGAGTTTGGTTGCCGCAACCCCGATGACATGTTTGCAAGGATGCACTTGGCGCAGTCAACGGGATTGACATTTCGGGACATCGAATTATCATTTCGGGACATCAACGCGCGGTATTGCTACGTCAACCATGGAATTTCGCATTCGCAGCGCGAGCCTTGCCGGCTATTTGGAATTGGCAGGTTCGCTTGGTCTACCCGCCCGCCAGATGTTGCGCAATGCGGGCATCGACCCACGCAGTCTCGACAATCCGGAAACGCTGATCGATGTGCGTGCTGCCCGTCAGCTCCTTGAGCGCGCTGCGTTACAGAGTGGCGTGGAAGATTTCGGTCTGCGGATGGCGGAATCGCGGCGCCTTTCCAATCTGGGGCCGATCAGCCTGGCCCTGCGCGACGAGCCTACGGGCAGAAAGGTGCTCGAGACCCTGCTCCGTCACATGCGGCTCGTCAATGCATCCCTGTTCACGCAACTGGAGGACGCCGGCGATCTGACAATCATTCGCGAAGAGTTTTTGCTCAGCCAGCCTGGCGGAATGCGGCAATCCGTGGAATTGGCAGTCGGCGTCATGCACCGCTTGTTGCGCGAAATTCTGGGGCCGGATTGGGAGGCGCGTGCGGTTTGCTTCACGCACCGTGCACCCGAGGATTTATCCAGTCATCTACGCGTATTCGGCCGATTCATTCGCTTCAACAGCGAATTCAATGGCATCGTCTGCGCCACGTTGGATCTCAACCAGCCCTTGGAGCGCGCAGACCCCGCCATGGCGCGTTTCGCGCGTCAGTACCTGGAGGCAATGCGCCTGTCTGCCGACATGGGTACGGCAGACCGCGTGCGCCAACTCATCATCGCGCTACTGCCCGCAGGCCGCTGCACCGTGGATCAGGTGGCTCGTCACCTCGGCGTTGACCGGCGCACCATCCACCGGCACTTGGCGCAGCAGAACGAATCGTTCACGGCCATGCTGTCATCCATCCGCGCCAGCCTTGCCTCCCGCCATTTGGCAGAAAGCGACCGCTCGGCAATAGAAATTGCCGACCTCTTGGGTTTCTCGTCCCCCAGCGCGTTTGCGCGGTGGTTTCGCCAGGCATTCGGCGAAACAGCCACCACCTGGCGGTACCGCAACACATCGTCTCGTTAAAGCTGTTGCAGCTTGGTAAATTGGCCAGCCTGCGCACCGCACAAGCGCTCAACCAGCGCTCCTGCTTGGCTTGGGAGTACATCGCCTCGCCACACCACATGCTGATCGGCGCGGCACAGCACCAGCTTGTGCCGATACCCATCCGGCAGACCATCACGCGGCGCGGGGTCGAGCACGCGCAAGGGCATCTGGCGCGCCTCTGCCGCCTTGACCAGCGGCGCGACATCCAGCCCGGCGTCGAAGCGCAATAGTGTGTAGCCGGGCCCAAAGGCGTCATAGAGCGAGTGGCTATCGGCCAGCCAGAAGTGCGGCACGCGGCAGCCTGGCACGGTGGAGGGCGTAAAGCTGCCCATGGTGTAAGCGGGTGGCGCTTCATCATCGGCGACGACTATCGGCGAGCCCGAGTAGTAGTAGCCGAAGTTGAGACCGGCACAGCAGAACTGCTGCACATTGAGGTCGTAGGCCTCTCGCCCCACTTGCGCGCGCACGGCATCTCCGGCCGGCCCTGGGGCTTCAATATCGACCGGCACGGCACCGCGCGCGCGAATCATTTTTTGCGCGTGGTCCATCGCGAAGCGCGAGACTTGTTCCGTGATCGGCTGGCGCTCGGCTTCGTAGGCATCGAGAATGCCTTCGTCAGCCCAGCCTTGTAGACGCGCTGCGAGCAGCCACGCCAGATGGGTAGCATCGGCAATGCCGGCGTTCATGCCGTAGCCGGCATAGGGCACCCACAGGTGCGCGGCATCGCCAGCGATAAACACGCGCCCATTGCGGAAGCGCTGCGCTACCAGACGGCGGCCAATCCAGTCTTCCTTGCTGATGACGTCATAGTGAAAATCAGCACCCACGCCAAGAATGTGGCGGATCGATTGATCGCGATCGACCGAATCAAATTCGGGTTCGCTCGGGTTGAGATGGTTGTGGATCAGCCAGGTTTCTTTTCCGTCCACGGTGAACACCGTGCCGCAGCGGCGCGGGTTGACCGCGTAGGTACTCCAGGCCGGCTTGCCGGGAATCATCGCGAGCAGATGCGGCGCGCGGATGTAAGTCGACTGCACACGCTGAATTACAGCAGTGCCTTCGAGGCGCGTACCCATCGCGGTGCGCACCATCGAGCTGCCACCGTCACACCCCACCAGATAGCGCGCGTGGATCGCATGCGTGGCGCCGGTGTCGAGATCAAGCAGCTCAGCGCGCACACCATCGGCATCCTGCGTCAAGCCGGTTACCTGGGTGCGGTTGCGCAGCGTGACCCCCGGCAGCGCTGCCGTGTGTTCGAGCAGGATCGGTTCGAGAAACAATTGGTTGATGCGGTGCGGCGGCTCGGGCGTGGGCCACCAGCCATCGGGGCCGCTGGTATCGGAATAGCGGTCACGCCGGCACGGAATCGGAATGCGGGTCAGTTCGATGCCGGTCACCGAAGTACGAAACACTGCATCGTTGGGGTAATCCTCGGGCAGGCCGGCATGGCGCAGCTTGTGCGCCACGCCAAGCCGCCGGAACTGCTCCATGCTGCGCGCGGCCACGTGGTTGCATTTCACGCTGGGCGGCTCGGCGTAGCTGCGTATTTCGGCCAACGTGACCTTGAGGCCCGCGCTTGCGAGGCTCATCGCCAGCGTCAGGCCAACCGGCCCTGCGCCCACCACCAGCACGTCGGCATCATCACGTTGCGTCATGACTTACTCAAGTTTGATACCAGCATTTTTGATGACCTGCGCCCACTTGACGATTTCTGACTTGATGTAGGCCTCGAACGACTCCGGCGAGCCGGGTGGTGGCGGGTCCGCGCCCACCGTGCGCATGCTGTTTCTGAACCCTTCATCGCCGAGTGCGGCGGTGATCTCGGCGTTGAGCCGCGCGATAACCGGCGCCGGTGTGCCCGCCGGTGCCACCATGCCGAACCAGCCAATCGACTCGAAACCGGCAAGGTCGGTTTCCGCCACCGCTGGCACGTCCGGCAATTGCGGCAGGCGTTTGGCGCTGGTCACCGCGTAGGCCACCAAACGCCCCGAGCGAATGTGCTGCATCGCCGACGGCATGTCGGCCACCGCCAACGACACCTGGCCCCCAATCACATCAACCACCGCCGGGCCGGAGCCGCGATAGGCCACCTCGTTGAATTTGACCCCGGCCATCTGCGCAAACAGCTGCGAAGTGAGGTGCATGGCCGTGCCGTTGCCGCCATGCGCCATCGACAACTTCCCCGGCTGGGCACGCGCCAGTGCAATCAGCTCACGTTGCGATTTCGCGGCCACGCCGGGGTTGCCGACGATCACAAAAGGAATCGCCACCAGCAGACTGACGGGTTTGAAATCCCTGACCGGATCAAACGGCATGTTCGGATACAAACTGACGTTGGCCGAGAGACCGCCGGCAGCGCCAACACCCAGCGTGTAACCGTCAGGCGCTGCCTTGGCGACCAGCGCGAGCCCGATGTTGCCGCCCGCCCCCGGCCGGTTTTCAACCAGCACCTGCTGCCCCATTTTTTCGGTCAGGCGCGTCGCCAGCAAGCGTGCCACCACATCAGTGCTGCCGCCGGGCGGAAAGGTGACGACGATGCGCACTGGTTTGTTCGGGTACTCGCTTGGGGTCTGGGCTTGCGCAGCGCCCGTCGCCATCACCATCCCAGCGAGGGCGGCGCAACACGACAATGCAAGTCTGAGTCCGCTCATGATGGTTTTTTCTCCTTGCTTGACGGCTGGCTGAACGCGCCCGTTGTGCAGCTTATTGGTACTGCTCAGTAGTGCGGCTCAATACGCTGCTCAGTGTCCAGCGCAGTGCGCCGCTAACTGCACAGTGCCTTGATGTCTTCCGGCACCGGGATCGCCTTGATGCGCTCCGGGTCGTCCGGATGCTTGATGACGAAGGCGCGCACTTCGGTGCCTTCGCAGATCAGCGTGTCACCGCGTGTCACCACATGCTTGTGCATGAAGGTCTTGTTGCGCCATTCCTCAACGCTGGTAGCAATTTGAATCGTCTGGCCATACTTGGCAGGTGCCACAAAGCGCGTGTGAATCTCCAGCAGCGGCGTGCCGGTGATGCCGGTGGTCTTGACCAGCTCACTCCAGATTGGCACTCCACAGGCGACGAAAAAATTGAGCGATGCCGCGTCCATCCAGCGCAAGAAATTGGGGAAGAAAACGATCCCGGCAGGATCGCAATCGCCGAAGTTAATGAGGACGTTGGTGGTTACGACGCGGGGCATGATCGATGAGCTTGGTGGTTTACTTCAACTTCAACAAGCGCGCCGCATTTTCCTTGAGGATCAGCGGCCGCGCGTCTGGCTTGATGGTCAGCTTGTCGAACTCGGCAATCCAGCGGTCCGGCAACAGCACCGGGTTATCACTGCCGAACAGCACCTTGTGCTTCAACAGCGTGTTGGCGTACTGCACCAGTTTCGGCTCAAAGTACTTGGGCGACCAGCCCGACAGATCGATGTAGACGTTCGGCTTGTGCAGGGCCACCGACAACTGCTCGTCCTGCCACGGCACGCCGGGGTGGGCCGAGATGATCGGCATGTCGGGAAAATCAGCCGCGACGTCGTCGAGGTAGAGCGGGTTGCCATACTTGAGGCGCAGGCCGCCACCGCCGGGCATGCCGGCACCGATGCCGGTCTGCCCCGAGTGGAACAGCGCCGGCAGCCCGGCTTCGGCGATCACTTCATAAAGCGGATAGACATCGCGATCATTCGGGAAAAAGCCCTGGATGATCGGGTGGAATTTGAAACCCTTGACGCCGAAATCCTTGATCAGGCGCTTGGCCTCGCGCACGCCCATCTTGCCGCGCGCCGGATCGATGCTGGCGAAGGGGATACAGATGTCGGCGTGCTCGGCAGCGGACTCGGCGACCTCTTCGTTGGAGATGCGGCGGATACCCATGCCGCGCTCATGATCCACCGTGAAGACCACGAAGGCGATTTTCTTTTCACGGTAGTAGGTCGCCATCTGCGCGATGGTCGGATGCTTGACCTCGTAGCGGAAGTAGCGGCCACGCGCTTCGAGCGACTCCGCCTCCGCCTCGTCGGGCAGCATGCGCGTCGAGGTCTCGGCGTGCGTGTGAATGTCAATTGCAATCAGTGCGTTCAGGTCCATTTTGGGCATGGGGGTTCCTTAGGTTTTGCGGCTCGCCACGAGCGTGCGTGCAGTGGATGGCTCACGATAGAGCTCTTCGACCAATGCGGCGCGGTGCTTGAGGATCATGCGCTGACTGAGCGAGCCTTTGTCAGTCGCTTCACCCGCGTCGAGCGAGGGCAAGTCTTCCATCAAGAGCGCGCGTGCGATCAGGGTGGCACTGCCGGTCGAGGTGCGTGCGAGTTGATCGAGCGTCGCCTGAAACGCTGCGCGCACTGCAGGGTGAGCGAGTAACTGCAGCACCGTCACCGCCGCTGCGCCGCCCGCGCCGTCACTCGCCAACTTGCGGCACACGTCGAGTGCAGGAAAGATCAAGGCCCCGGCAAAGTCGCAGTCATGCCCGGTGATCACCACGTCCTGCACATGCGGCGCACCTGCGGCGATCAGCGCAGCGCGCAATGCACCCACACTGACCCAGGTACCGGTGGCGAGCTTGAAGTCTTCGGCGACCCGGCCGTCAAACATCAGCCCCTTGGCAGGGTCGGCCGGGTCCGCAAATTTGAGCGCATCACCCATCATGTAATAGCCTTCTTCATCGAAGGCTGCTTGCGTCAACGCAGGACTCTTCCAGTAGCCAGGCGTGATGTTGGGGCCGCGCACACGCATCTCCAGCTTGTCGCCATTGGGAACCAATTTAAGGTCCTGACCGGGGATGGGCAAGCCGACGTTGCCTGCACTCTCCATCACCCAGTTGGCGAACAGCGCGGCAGGAGCGGTCTCGGTGGCTCCCAGCGAAGTAATCATCGGAATGCGTTCGCCACAGGTGCGCACGCTGAGGCGGTCGAGCTCGTCCCACACATGCTGCGACAAACCGGCACCGGCATAGAACAGCACCTTGACCTTGCCAAAGAAGTTGTCGCACAGTTGGCGGTCGGCCTCAAAAAACGGCAGCAAGGCCTCCCAACCCTTCGGCACATTGAGGTACATGGTCGGCGCAATCTCTTTCAGATTGGCCACGGTTTTTTCGATCTGCCCCGGCAGCGGTTTGCCGTCGTCGATGTAGAGCGTGCCGCCGTGATACAGCATGCAGTAGAAATCATGATTGCCGCCGAAGGTGTGGTTCCACGGCGGCCAGTCGAGCAGCACCGGCGGCGCATCGTCGAAAAACGGCAGAGCATGCGTGATCTGGCGCTGATTGCTGGTGAGCATGCGCTGGGTATTGATGACGCCCTTCGGGTTGCCGGTGGAACCCGAGGTGAAGAGAAACTTGGCGATGGTGTCAGGCGTCACCGCTGCATACGCGTCATCCACTGCGGCGGTGGGTACGGTGGCGGCGAGATCCGCGTACCAACTTGCGGTGCGGCCTGGTGGCGCGTTGGCGGTGACCACGACCTCGGTGTCAGGCGCAACCGTCGCGGCGATGGCTGCGCTGAACGGTATGCCGTCCGCGGCAAACACCAACCCAGGATTGAGTAGCGCGATGATGTGACGCAGCTTTTCAAAGTCTTTCGACACCAGCGAATACGGCACCGAGATTGGTGCATAGGGAATGCCCACGTGCATGGCAGCGAGGCCGAGCAGCGCGTGCTCGAGATCGTTGCCGGAAAGAATGGCCAGCGGCCGCTCCGGCGAAAGCCTGCGATCGAGCAGCGCCTGCGCCAGGGCGCGCACCTTCGTCAGCGTCTCGCGGTAAGTCAGTCTCATCCATGCGTTGCCGGGTCCGCGTTTGGCGAGGAAGGTTTGATCGCCCCGCTCGCGCGCCCACTTGATCAGCCAGTCAGATACGCAACGATCCACTTCACCGATTGGATGCGGCGAGCGCAGGATGAGCGCGCCATCAGCACGGCGCTCAAGCGTGGTATCGCGTGTACCGAAGCGCACGGCACGATACGGCGCTGTTCGAAAATTCATCTCAAACCCATCTCATGCTTCATTCCGCACCGACCTTCTTCGCCTTGCCTTCAAGAAACGCACGCACCTTGGCCTTGGCCTCAGGCGCGGCCTGGCTGATGCCGGCGATCATGGCTTCGAGGAACAAACCACCGTCGTGGCCCGCGTCGGCAATCCGCGGCAGTGCGTGCATCACCGCGTAGTTGGTCATCGCCGCGTTGCCCGCGATTTTTTTCGCCAGTTCAAGTGCCTTGGCCAAGCCCTCGCCCGCGCCCACCAGGTATTGCGCAAAGCCCACGCGCTCGCCTTCTTCGGCGCGATACACACGGCCCGTCAACATCATGTCGGCCATGCGCGCTACGCCCACCAGACGCGGAATTCGCACCGAGCCGCCGCCGCCGACAAAGATGCCGCGCTGGCCTTCGGGCAAAGCATAAAACGCCGATGGCTCGGCGACCCGCACATGCGCGCAGCACGCCAACTCCAGCCCGCCGCCGATTACCGCGCCCTGCAAGGCGGCTACCACCGGCACGCGGCCAAACTGGATGCGGTCAAAAATGCGATGCCACATGCGCGAATGCTCGGCACCATCGGCAGCGTCGAGGTCTTTGAGTTCGGAGAGATCAAGGCCTGCACAAAAATGCTCGCCATTGCCGGCCAGCACCACGGCGCGTACGTCTTTGGGCACAGCGTCAAACCAATCGCCCATCTCGTAGACCAACGCATCCGACAGCGCATTGCGTTTGGTGGGACGATTGAGTTTGAGAATCGCGATGTCGCCGTCGCGTTCGGTTTGCAGATCGGACATAACACTTTTCTTTGACGGGGAACAACGTATTTTAACGGCAGGGTTCGCGCGAATTGCGCTGTCGCGCGCTGTGGCACACTGCGCCTCCTCGTCAACCTACCGGGAAATGTGATGATCAAGCTCTACGGCTTCTGGCGCTCGCTCGCCGCCTACCGCGTGCGCATCGCGCTGCGTCTGAAAAACATTCCGTTTGAAGAAATCGAAGTCAATCTGCTCGAGGGCGCACAGTTCAAGGCCGAGTTCGACGCCGTCAACCCGCAGCACGCAGTGCCGGTGATCGAGCACGAAGGCAAGCGCTTGATTCAATCCCTGCCGATCATCGAGTACCTCGACGAGACGTTTCCACAACACCCCCTGCTGCCATCGGACGCCTACGGCCGTGCGCGCGTGCGCGCGCTGGCGCAGATCGCGGCGTCCGATGTACACCCGCTGATCGTGCCGCGCGTGCGCAACTTCCTCTCCGCTGAGATGGGCCTGGACGAACCGCAAAAGCTGCGCTTCATTCAGCATTGGTTTGGCGTCGGCTCTGCTGCACTCGAAGCCAGGCTCGCGCGCGATCCCGAAACCGGCGCATATGCCCACGGCGGCCAGGTCACGCTGGCCGATGTGGTGCTCGCTTCACACGTGGTCGGCGCGCGCATGTTCAAAACTGATTTGTCAGGTGCGCCCAAACTCACGACGCTGGTGGACAAATGCCTCACGCAAGCGGCGTTTGATCCGGGCAAGCTCGCGCAGGGGCATTGACGACACTGGCGAAGTATGGTGGCCTGAAAGGCGCATGGATAGGCGCTCTGCGGGCATGGATGCCGCAGAGCGGCTTGTACCAACGCTCTTGATGGCCCGCTCACACAGGCCACACCGGCGCATGCGACCCCGGCCGCGCTGACGGGCGCCCCCAACGTGCTGCCGTCTGTGAGAACTGCGCTGCATGTTTGAGCGCCACCAGCGCGCCCCAGCCCGACTCGGTGGATTCAAGATAGGCATCGCGCGCCGGTGCCGTGACATCGAAACCTCGCTCGATGCGTCCAAGCGAGCGCACCCACTGCGCCGTGCGCGCGAGCGATACGCGCACATGCCAACTGCCACCCTCTTGCTGCTGGCGCAGCAGCGCGGCGGATGCCGCAAAGGCCATGAGGAAGCCTGACGCGTAATCGAAAATTTGCACCGGCAACGCCTTCGGCTGTGACGCACCTGGATGTCGCGTTTGGCTTGACGCCGCGGTGCTTTGCGCGGCCTCGGCCTCTGCATGATTGAACCCGGTCGCGGTCTGCACCAGTGAATCGTAACCGCGCCGCCCGCCCCACGGGCCGGTCTCACCGTAGGCGGAAAGCGAGACGTAGACCAAACCGGGACGGACCTTTGCCGCATCGTGCGGCCCAAAGCCGTGCGCCGCAAGACCGCCGGGGCGATAGCCTTGCACAAATACGTTCGCGTCGCGCAGCAGCGCACGCAGGCTGTCGCGGCCACCCTCTGTGCGTAAGTCCACATGCGCCGACAATTTGCCGCGGCTGGTGTCGGCTATGGCTTCGATGTTGGGTAAGTGCGGCGCGTTGATCAGCATCACGTCCGCGCCGTAGGCGGCGAGCGTGCGTCCGCACACCGGCCCGGCGAGGATGCGGGTGAGATCAAGCACGCGCACACCGTGCAGCGGCTGTGCGGCGACAGGCAAGGCGGGCAGCGCACGCGGTGCGGCGCTGCCGACTTTTTCGAATGTGATGAGCGGGGCCGCAGCGAACGCCTTGCTGTGCGGGTGCGCGTCCCATTCGTCAAAGCTGCGCACGGCCGCGACCACGAGATTGGCATCAGCGCAGGCCTGCTCGAAGTCGAGCGCCGTCCATGTTGCGAGCGCGGCATCGACCTGGGCTCGCTCCGTGGCCGCACCAGGTGGCAGCCCGAGCACGTGCAAGGCGCCATCGCGATGGTGGGCAAAGTTGGCGTGCACACGCACCCAGCCATCGCTGCAGCGGTAGAGGCCGGAGAGCTTGTCCCACACTTCGGGCGTATGCCCGTTCACCGAGTGATGGCCGGTGCATTCGAGCGCGGCGTGCGACATGTCCACCGCGACGCGTTGTTGCACGCCATTGCGCGCCTGGCCAAGCGCTGCGGCAGCCAGTGCGGCGGCGGCGATGCTCGCTTGCGCGGCGGTGCCGATGGCGAAAGAGGACGGCAGCACCGGGTCAGAGCCGGTGAGGTCTGTCCGTTGCAGATGGGACGCGTCGAGCAAAGCGTCGGCCCAAATGGCGCGCAACACCGAGCGGGAGTCCAGCAAAGAGGTCATAGTGAGTCGCCCTAAAAACGCCGCAGCTCGATAGCGATTTGCGCGCAGTCCTACAATGAAGCTTAACTTCATCGCCGCATTGGCGGGTACCGGAGGACAACATGAACACACGGCTGCTTTCTGAAATCTGCGCAGGCACGCTGATCACGGCACTGCTCGTGGGCGCTGCCGCTGCCAGCGCCCAAGCCTGGCCAACCAAATCCCTCAAGTGGATCGTCCCGTTCCCGCCCGGCGGGCCGACCGACACCTTTTCTCGCGCCGTCGCGCAGAAGCTCGCGGAATCACTCGGTCAGCCAGTAGTGATCGAAAACCGCGGTGGCGCGGGTGGCGGACTGGGCATGGATGCGCTGGCCAAATCGACGCCCGACGGTTACACCATCGGCCTCTCCACCACCGGCACCCACTCGATCAACCCAGCGCTGTATGGCGCGAAGAATCCGTATCACGCGATCAAGGATTTCACGCCGCTCACGCTCGCGGTGTCCTACGTCAACATCCTCGTCATCAACCCGAACCACGCCGCCAAAAACGTGAAGGAGTTGATCGCCTTCGCCAAGGCCAATCCGGGCACGGTAACGTTCGGCTCGGCCGGCAATGGCTCGTCCAACCATTTGTCGGGCGAGGTGTTGAAGACGCTCTCGGCGTCACCCATGCAGCACATTCCCTACAAGGGCAGCGCGCAGGCGCTCACCGATGTGATGGCCGGCAACATCACCTTCATGTACGACGTGCTCAACACGGGCCTCACGCAAGTGAAGGCCGGGCGCGTGACCGCGCTGGCAGTGACCAGCGCGAAGCGCAGCCCGTTCGCCCCCGACGTACCCACCATGGAAGAAGCCGGGGTGCCGGGCTACTCTACGGCAGGCAGTGATTTGTGGTTCGGCATCATGGGGCCGGCCGGCATCCCCAAGCCCATCGTCGCGAAGCTCAACGCCGAGCTCGTCAAGGTGATGCGCTCGCCCGAATTGCGCGAGCGCATTCGCGGGCAATATTTTGAGCCTTACACCAGCACCCCCGAGGAATTCACGGCAGTGCTGAAAACTGATCTGGAAAAGTGGGGCAAGATCGTGCGGGCATCGGGCGCACGGGTTGACTGAGTGTGAAATGATGACAACATTGCCAGCAGCAACAACTGGCGCAGCAAGCCCGCTGCCCGACACGCGCGGCCAAAATCTGTACGCGGCTGATCCGGCACTTGGCGCAGTGCTCAAGCTAAGCGTCTCGCCGGAAGTATTCAACTGCGTCGAGCCACATCTCTTCCAACTCGGCGCGCTCGCGGGCGGCCGTCTCGATGCCCTCGCCGGCACGGCCGACCACAACCCGCCGGTGCTGCATCATCGTGACCGCACCGGCGTCGATGCGCAATGGATCGAGAAGCATCCGGCCTACGAAGAGATGGAGCGCATGGCGTTTGGCGACTACGGCCTCGCGGCGATGTCGCATCGGGCCGGGGTGTTTGGCTGGAACGCGCCGCTGCCGCCGGCGGTCAAGTACGCACTGTCGTATCTGTTTGTGCAGGCGGAGTTTGGCTTGTGCTGCCCGGTAAGCATGACCGATGCGCTGGCGCGCACGCTGGGCAAATTCGGCAGCGCTGAACTCGTGGCGCGATATCTTCCCGGTCTCACCTCGCAGGACATGGACGTGCATGCGCAAGGCGCGATGTTCATGACGGAGCAGGCGGCGGGGTCGGACGTTGGCGCCACCGCGACCGTAGCGCGGCGCGCGGGTGATGTGACCGGCGATGACGGCCACGCGGCCGCGGGCGGCATGGGCGAGCATTGGCTGCTCACCGGCGACAAATGGTTTTGCTCGAATGCTGATGCTGAGTTGGCTCTGGTACTGGCGAGGCCGGAGAATGGCTCTGAGAGCCGTTCTCCAAGCAATGGCACGCGTGCGCTCAGTCTGTTCCTGCTGCCACGCACCCTGCCGGACGGCACGCCGAATCACTATCGCATCGTCCGACTCAAAGACAAGCTCGGTACGCGCTCGATGGCGAGCGGCGAGATCAAGCTTGACGGCGCAGTCGCCTATCTGGTCGGCGACGCTTCACGCGGCTTTGTGCAAATGGCCGACATGATCAACATGTCGCGGCTCTCCAACGGCATGCGCGCAGCGGGTCTGATGCGGCGCGCCTATTTCGAAGCGCTGCACGTGGCACGCAACCGCATTGCCTTTGGCAAGCACGTGATCGAGATGCCGCTGGCACGCCGTCAACTGCTGAAAATGCTGTTGCCCACCGAGTGCGCACGCTCGATGACCTTCGCCGCTGCGCGCGCGCTGGCCGCCGCCGATGCAGGTGACGAGGCTGCGCGCCGCCGCATCCGCATCCTCACTCCGCTGCTCAAGTTCCGTGCCTGCCGCGATGCGCGCCGCGTCACCGGCGACGCGATGGAAATGCGCGGCGGCGCAGGCTATATCGAAGAATGGCCGGATGCGCGCCTGCTGCGCGACGCTCACCTCGGCTCGATCTGGGAAGGCACCAGCAACATCGTCGCGCAGGATGTGCTGCGCGCGATCAAGCGCGAGAACGCGCTCGAAGCCTTGGACACCGATCTCGATACGCTCGACCGCGAAGCGGGCAGCGACGAAGACCGCTTCGTCGCACGTGAACGCGCGCAAGCCTTCGCACGCGAAGTGGCACAGTCGGGTGATGCAGAACACGCACGCCAGGCGGCGACTGGTCTTTATTACGCAACCGCCGCGACGCTGTTGGCGTGGGAAGGCAAGCGCATCGGCAGCACGATTGGCGCGCAGCGCGCGGCGCTGTCGCGCCTCGTGGTACGCCACAAGCTGACGGAGCGTGACCCGCTCAAGCGGGAACCCGCTGGTGAAGATGAAACGTTACTGCTGACTGCGTGACCGTCACAGACGCCATCGGCGCCGCGGTCACCACAGTCACCTCTACCCTGGGATCGGCGCCAAGCAGTCGCGATTGACCTGCATCACACTGGTGCAGCCCACTTGCGCGAGTGTACGGTCAATCTCGTCGCGATAAATCGCTATCGCGCGCGCCGCGCCAGCCTCACCGCCGACCGCGGTGCCGTAGAGTGTGGCGCGCCCGATCAACACCAGCTTGGCACCCAGTGCAAGCGCCTTGACCACATCAGTGCCGCGCCGGAAGCCGCTATCGACCATCACCACCGTACGGCTGCCAACCGCATCGACCACCGGGGCAAGCATCTCGATCGGCGCTGCCGCACTGTCGAAATTGCGCCCACCGTGGTTGGACACAATCACCGCATCGGCGCCGCAATCGACCGCCTTGACGGCATCGTCAGGATGCAGAATGCCCTTGACGATCAGCTTGTGCGGCCACAATTTGCGCAACACGCGCAGGTCTTCCCACGTCAATGAATCGTTACGCATCATCGCCTTGCCCATCGGCGCGGCGGTAATCTTGTTTTTCAATTCGACCGGATAATTTTCGTAACGCGGCATGCCGGTGCTGAGCATGTACTTGGCCAGCACACCGAACATCCAGCGCGGATGCGTCATCACATCGACCACGTTGCGCCGCGTATAAGTGAAGGGAATCGTGAAACCATTGCGCAGGTTGTATTCGCGGTTGCCCGACATCACGCCGTCGACGGTGACCACCAGCGCCTCATAGCCTGCCACGCGCGCCCGCTCGACCAGCTTGTGCGACATCGAGCGGTCCGGCCACATGTAAAGCTGAAACCAGAGTTGGCCGCCGGCCTGGTCAACAACTTTTTCCATCGCCGTCATCGACCCGGTTGCAAGCGTAAACGGGATGCCGGCCGCCTTCGCCGCACGCGCCAGCGCAATCTCGCCCTCATGCCACATCAAACCTGCGGTACCGGTCGGCGCAATCGCGACCGGCATCTTCTGCTCTTTGCCAAATAGCGTGATGGCCTGGCTGCGTTTGGACACGTCGACCAGTGCGCGCGGATTGAGCTTGATGCGCCCGAAGGCTTCGCGATTGTTGCGCAGCGCCACTTCATCTTCGCTGCCGCGGTCGACAAATTCGAACACGCCTTTGGGAACACGGCGCTGCGCCAGATGGCGCAGGTCCTCGATGTTGTAGGCGCCCAATGTGGTGTCCGTCATGTGCTCCGCTCTGCTCTGGTGACGCGTCGGTGGTGGGTGTGGGAGATACCAGGTGCTGGATCAAACCAATCGTGTATCCCGCCGCGCCGAATATTAACGGCATGGCTGGTCACGGCTGTGTCAACCGCGCCCCCGCGTCGTGCGATCGAGCGTGTCATCTGTTCCATAATTGCGCTCCCTGCTTCCCCCTATGCACGTCACTTGACGATGTCTTCTTCCTCAGCCCGCATGCCCATCGGCCTTATCGGTGCCGGTGGCATCGGTCGCATGCATGTCGAGCGCGCGCTGGGTTCAGCCGATGTGGCCATCACTGCGATAGCGGACCCGACCGAGAGTGCGCGCGCGTTTGCCGCGTCGGTCAATATCCCTTGCTATGCGAGCCACGCCGAGATGCTCGGCAAGGCGAAAGTCAACGCCGTGATCGTCGCCACGCCCAACCACCTGCATGTGGCGCAAGGCCTTGACTGCATTGCGCGCGGCTTGGTCACGCTGATCGAAAAGCCCATCGCTGACAATGTGGCCGATGCACGCCGCTTGTGTGACGCGGCAATCACTGCAAATGTACCCCTGCTTACCGGCCACCACCGCCGCCACAACCCGATCATCCGCCGGGCGAAGCAATTGGTGGCGGACGGCGTGCTCGGCCGCCCCGTCACCGCCAACGCAATGGCCACCTGGCTCAAGCCTGACAGCTATTACGACCTGGCGTGGCGGCGCGAACCCGGCGGCGGCCCGGTGATGATCAACCTGATTCACGACATCGACCTGCTGCGCCATTTGCTTGGCGACATCTCCCGCGTGCAAGCCATCACCGCGAACAACGTGCGTGGATTTGTGGTCGAAGATACCGCGGCCGTGCTGCTGCAATTTGCCAACGGCGCGCTCGGCACGGTGACGCTTAGCGATACAGCAGCTGCGCCGTGGAACTGGGATCTCGGCGCAGGAGAAGCCGCCCACTATCCGCGCCAGGAAATTGACAGTCACTACCTCACCGGCACGGAGGGTGCACTCACGCTGCCGCGCCTCGAAATCTGGCGCTATCGCGGTGCTCGGGGCTGGCATGAGCCCCTGAGCATGGAACGCACGTTCGTCCATCACGCCGACCCGTACAACGAGCAACTGCGGCATCTGCGCGCCGTGGTGGAGGGCCGCGAAGTACCGCTATGCTCCGGTGTCGATGGCCTCAAGACCCTGGCGGCCACGCGTGCGGTGCTCGAAGCAGCGGCGCAGGGCAAGGCCGTTGCGCCAGCGGCGTAACGCTGCTGACTTAGCCAATTCGGGCATTGCAGCATTCCAGTGCGCATTGAGCGAAAATCGCCCAAAGCCTCGCGCTGCAGGCGCCTCACTGCGGCCGCTGCCCTGACATCGCACTCCTCCTACGGAAACCCTGACCATGAAAAAGATCCTGGTACTGCACGGCGTCAATCTCAACATGTTCGGCAAGCGTGACCCCAAACAATACGGCACCATCACGCTGGCGCAGATCGACACGCAGATCAAGCAGCTTGGCAAAGAACTCGGTGTCTCGGTCACCTGCTTTCAGACCAACTTTGAAGGCGCGCTCTGCGAGCGCATTCACGCGGCGCACGGCGATGGCACGGCGGCAGCGGTGATCAACGCCGGCGCGTGGACGCATTACAGCTATGCGATGCGCGATGCGCTGGCGATCCTCTCAGCACCCATCATCGAAGTGCACATGTCCAACATCCACGCGCGCGAGGAGTTCCGCCATCACTCGGTGATTGCGCCGATTGCCAAGGGACAAATCGCGGGCTTTGGTGTGGACAGTTATTTGCTCGGCTTGCGTGCAGCAGCACGTCTCGTCTGAACCGGCCTCCCCTCCCACCAACACACTGACAAGGAACCACGCCATGCCGTTTGAAGCCCCCTCTGCCCACAACTACCTCTGGGTCGATCATCGCGTCTACACCATCCGCCTGCGCAAGATGGGTGAGTTCGTCAGCATGTTCGACCGCATGGCCCTGCCCGCACTGCTCGCTACCATGGGCGCGCCGCTTGGCTTTCACGTCAGCCAGGTCGGGCAGCTCAACCAGTTCTATCATCAATGGGGCTACGACAGCCTGGCGCAATACGAAGCCTGCTGCAAGGCGCGTGATGCGCATCCCGAGTTCATCGCTTACCTCGCGGCATCGGTTGATCTGATCACTGCACAAGAGTCGGCGCTGGTGCGGCGCGTGGAGTTGAGCAATTTGAAGAACCGTTGAGCGCGGCTGTACGTGACCGCAGTCGCGCACCAGCCGGACTGCTACGCCTGCCCTGAAACCCTTGGTACAAGCGCCTCTCGGGCCATTACTCCTCATGACTCAAGTAAAGCAAGTTGTCCGCACCGATCTCTGGCTTGATGCGGCCTTCGAAGCCCGCCTCGCGCAGGAATCCGATATTGACGTCAAGCGCATCGTCTGCCGCATCGAGCCAGAGACCGCTGCGGCCACGCAGACCGCTGCGGCCAACTGGGGCCTGCTGGCGCAGGCGCATGCCTACAACATCAGTGCGGCGCGCGATGAACTGCCGCCCACCCTGTTCGCCAACACCGCGCTCCTGGCGCGCTGCCCGCAATTGCTGTGCGTCTCCTCGGCGGGCGCCGGCTACGACACGGTCAACGTGCCCGACTGCACCGCCGCCGGCATCGCAGTCGTCAACCAGGCGGGAGCCAACGCGGTGTCGGTGGCCGAAATGGCGATCGGGCTGCTGCTCGACGTATCGCGCCGCATCAGCGAATGCAACCGCCGCCTGCACAGCGAGAGCCAGTTTGCGCGCGAAGAAGTGATGGGCCGCGAAATTTGCGGCAAGACCATGGGGCTAGTCGGCATTGGCCATGCCGGCTCGCGCGTCGCGAAGCTGGCTGACGCGTTCGGCATGCAGGTGCTCGCCTTTGATCCGCTGCTATCAGCCGGCGAGATTGTCCGGCGCGGTGCACAGCCGGTTTCGTTCGACCAACTGCTTGCGCGCGCCGATACCGTCTCGGTGCATTGTCCGCGCGATGCGACCACCACCGGCATGTTCGACGCCGCCGCCTTCGCGCGCATGCGCCGGGGCGCGATTTTTGTCACCACGGCGCGCGGCGGTATTCATGACGAGGCCGCGCTGGCTGCCGCGCTGCAGTCCGGCCACCTCGGCGGCGCCGGTCTCGATGTCTGGCAGCCCGAGCCGCCCGCGCTTGATCACCCGCTGCTCGCCCTGCCCAATGTGGTGGCGACGTATCACACGGCAGGCGTCACCCACGAGGCGCGGCGCAATATTGCCGGTTGGGCGGCGGAGCAGCTTGTCGGCGTGCTCAAGGGCAAGCGGCCGGCGCGCCTGATCAATCCTGAAGTGTGGCCGACTTACTGCGCGCGTTTTGAGCGAGTGATGGGGTTTGCGCCATCCATGGCGACGTCGGATAAAAGCGCGTGATGCACTCCGCCAACACCGTTGGCGCACAAGGCCTTTCAACCCAATGCCGGCAAAACCCCTGCTGGGAGCGGTTGATGGCGCATCGGGTGAATTGATTTCGATGCGCGTGACGCGTCTGCAAGCTGCCGGCCTCGCGGTGATCGGCCTCGGCGCGTCCATCGCGCCGCTCGACTTCGCGGTCAACATTGCCTTTCCCGCAATCACCGCTGCGTTTGCGCTGGAGACGCGCGCGATCCGCTGGGTGGCCGTGTGTTACGTGCTGGTCTACGGCAGCTTGATGCTGGCCTCGGGGGCGCTGGGCGACCGCATCGGCCATCTGCGCGTGTTTCGCGCCGGGTTATTGCTGGCGGCGATCGCGTTCACCCTGTGCGCCATCGCGCCCGGCTATGCCTGGCTGCTGGCCGCCCGCGTGCTGCAAGGCGTGGCGGTGGCACTCACGCTGTCGTGCGCACCGGCGCTGGCGACGGCGCTGTTTGACGAAGCGCGGCGCACCTGGGCGCTGGCGGTGTTTGGCGGCTTGGGGGCGATAGCGGGTGTCATCGCGCCGGTCGCGGGCGGGGTGTCAATGGCGGCATGGGGCTGGGCCGGCGTGTATTGGTTTCGCGTGCCGATCGTGGTGATTGCTTTTGTGTGTGTGCCGCTGCTCGCGCGCGGATTGAGCGCGCGATTGCCGGTGGCTGCGGGTGACCACCCCGCGCGGCTGGTGACGCAGCCCGCAGCGTTCGACGCAAAGGGCATGACCCTGCTCGCCCTCGGCATGGCGCTGCTGCTGCTCGCTTCCGCGCTCTGGAGCATCGAGACCTGGCTGTGGCAAAGCCTGCCGCTTGCCCTCGGTGGCGCAGCCTTGATGACATTCTTCGTCATGCGCGAGCGCACCAGCACCACACCGTTTCTGCCGCACGCGGTGGCGCGCGACCCTGACTTCATATGGCCCAACATTGCTGCGGTGGTGGTGCAGGCAGCGAGCTTTGCGGTGCCGCTGATCCTGCCGTACTACCTCACGCGCGTGGCGGGCTGGTCGCCGCTGGCGAGTGGCGTGCTGCTGTCATGCTGGTCGATCGGCGCTCTCGCCGGCGCAGGCCTCGCGCCGCCGCTGGTGCGCGTGCTCGGCGTGCGCCGCAGCGCCTTCATCGGCGGCCTGCTGGTCGCGGCGGGGTTGGCCACAATTGCCTTGTGGCCACTGCAGCCACTGCTCGCGCCGATGATGCTGTGCCTGCTGCTGCAAGGCGCAGGCCTCGGCATTTATCAGGTCGCGTATACCGATTTGGTTGTCGCCGCATTGCCGCCCGCGCAACGCGGCGTGGCCGGCAGCCTGACCATGGTCACGCGCACGGTGGGCATTGTGCTCAGCGTGTCGCTGCTGACGTGGATGTTGCAAAACGCGGAGGCCGCCGCACTCGCACAGGGTGTGGACGCGCGCGCCGCATTCATGGCCGGGTTTCGCGCGGTGTTTGTGTGGATGACGGTGGCGGCGAGCGTGTGCTTTGCGCTCACGGCGTTGCGGCGGTCGGTGTGGTTTGCGGCGAGATGAAACGCTTCCCGCACCGCTCTGCACGAGGGGAAGAATTCGCGGATACTTGCACGCGCGGCAGCTTTTCTCTGGTCGCAGCATCTGCCCCCTTGTCACACCGCCACTCCACCACTTGCGCGCCTTCCCCATGACAGCCCCCTCCGCTCCTCCGCAAGACTACCCCGGCATCGTCAAGGCCCTGCTCAACATCGCGCACGCGGTCGATCATTTGTTCCTCTTGATCTTCGCGGCGGCGGTGGCAACAATAGCCACCGAGTTTGGCTACGCCAAATGGGAAGACCTGATGCCCTTCGGCGCGGGTGCGTTTCTGATGTTTGGCCTGGGGTCACTCCCCGCTGGCCGTCTCGGTGATCTGTGGGGCCGGCGCAGCATGATGCTGTGGTTTTTCTTCGGCATCGGCGCCGCGGCGATTCTCACGGCGGCGGCGCAAAACGCCTGGCAGCTTGCAGCGGCACTGACCCTGATCGGCGTGTTTGCATCGATCTACCACCCGGTCGGCATTCCGATGTTGCTGGAGCGCGCGGCCAACCCGGGCGCGACCATCGGCTTCAATGGCCTGTCGGGCAATCTTGGCATCGCGGTGGCGGCGCTGTTAACCGGCTTTCTCATCAAGTGGGTCGGCTGGCGCGCAGCCTTCATCGTGCCGGGAATGCTCTCGATTGCCTGCGGCGTGGTGTTCGCGCTTACCTGTCCGCGTGAAACCGAAGCGCCCTCCAAACGCAAGGGCGGTGCCAAGGTGACGCTGCCGCCGGCCATGCTGGCGCGCGCGATGGTGGTGATGACCGCAGCCGCCGTCACCAGCAGCGTGCTGTTCAACTTCACTACCAACGGTAACGGCCAGTTGATCGAGCAGCGTTTCAGGGGCGTGATGGAAGACCCGGCCACACTCGGCATCCTGCTCGCCATCGTCTACGCGGTGGCATCGATCGCGCAGGTGGTGGTGGGCAATCTGGTGAACCGCTTTGCGCTCAAGCCGTTTTTCATGTTCATGGTAGTGGCGCAAATTCCCATGCTCTATCTCGCCTCCACCGCGCAAGGCTGGTGGCTGTTCGCCGCGCTGATGGGTGTGATGATTTTTGTGTTCGGCGCGATTCCCTTCACCGATCTCATGATCGCGCGCTATGTCGATGACCGCGTGCGCTCGCGCGTCTCCGGCATCCGCCTCGGCGTGTCGTTTGCCGTCAGCTCGCTCTCGGTCTGGGCGCTCGGACCGGTCGTCAAGGCGTTGGGCTTTGGCAACTCGCTGTTGATCCTGGCGGGGTTTTCGCTGACGACGCTGGCGATCCTGACGCTGCTGCCGGGCGTGGCGGATGAACAGGCTGCCGCTGCCTGACAACCTGATAACACGGCGACTAGTCGTGTTACATTGCCTCACACGTTCGTCCATGCCCTCGCTTCGCTGGTCGTCGGCGATAGCGAATACGGGCGGTGGATCGACAGAAATCACAATGCATTCCCGCCATTCGCGTCGCGATTGTTTCCCGCGTTTCCCGCGCCGCCAATTCGATATAGCTTGTTTTGTGCAGTTGTTTTCACTCTTTATGGAGGATTCACCATGATTCGATTGCTTGGCGTCACCCTTCTCGCGTCCTTGAGCTTCGTGTCGCCCGCCAGCGCCGCCGAATTCGGCACCAAGGCGGAAGCGGTCGCAATGGTCAAACTGGTCCAGGCGCAGTTCAAGAAGGATGGCGCCGAAGCCACCTTCAAGGATGTCTCGGACAAAACGGTGAAGGCCTACCACGACCGTGATCTCTACCCCTTCATCTATCACGCCAACGGCCCCAAACTCGGCGTCAACGTGGCGCATGGTGCGCGCCCCGCGCTGATCGGCAAGAACCTGATCGACCTCAAAGACCAGGACGGCAAATATCTGGTGAAGGAATTGATCGATATCGCCAACAAGAAGGGCAGCGGCTGGTTCGACTACAAGTGGCCCAATCCGCTCAACAACAAGATCGAAGACAAGACCAGTTACGTCGAGAAGATGGGTGACTACATGGTCGGTGTCGGGATCTACCGGCAGTAACCGATTTCACTCCCGGCCAATTGTTCGCTCCCACTGAACATCGTTGATGCAGACTCCCGGGAGCCATCGGGCATTTTCGTTTTTTGAAAATCTCTCGATCCAGGTAAAGTCGTTTGCGGCTTCCGCCGTGTTGCTGGTCTGCCTGGCACTTCTGGGTGTCGTCGCCTACGTGGCCTTGGACCGGTCGCAGGTGGGGCTGCGTACCCTGTCGACCACGATCTTGCCGACACAGCAGGCATTCGCGGCGGTCATTGATGAAATCGCCGCGGTGCAAATGAAGGTGTTTCGCTACGTGTCCTGGGCGAGCAATAGCGTCAACGAGGCCAACCTCACAGCACTCAGCCGCCAGATTGACGACGATATTGGCACCATCGGCCGCGATGTCGCCGCCCTGACAACCCGCGCAGGGCTGGACGAAGCGCAGAAGTCAAGCCTCAAAGACCTTGGGGCAAGATGGAAAGACTATGAGCGCGCCGTAAAAGATACTCTTGAGGTTGGCAGCACGGACGCCGCGATGGCCACCATGATGCTCGGCCAGTCCGACGACAAATTCAAGTTGCTGGCCACGGATTTTCAGCGCTTGTCCAACTCGATCGTAACGAGCACAAACGAAAGCTCCGTCGCGCTCTACAAGGACGCTGAACAAAAAAAACTCATCCTCGCAGTTGGCGCGGTGATCGGCCTGCTCCTTAGCGTGCTCATATCCGTGCTGGTTTCCAGGTCGATCGTCAAGCCCATCAGGTCGGTGACCGATTCCATGCAGCAGCTCTCATCGGGCAATACCGAGGTGGAGGTGGGCTACCGGGGCCGCCACGATGAAATCGGGCAGATGGTGGAGTCGATCAGCGTGTTCCGGCAGAACGCCATTGAAATGCGGGCACTGGAGCTTGAAAACCTCGAGATGGAAAAGCGCAATTTCAAGGAAATTGCCGCCGCACGGGTGCGCCTCACCGACGCGATCGAGTCGATATCAGAGGGCTTCTCTCTTTACGATGCAGAAGACAAGCTGGTGGTATTCAACAGCAAGTACAAGACACTGCACGCGGCGGCCTCTGAGTTAGTGGAGCCGGGTACGCCTTTCGAGACCATCATCCGTGCTGCCTACGAGCGCAGTGACGCCAGGGGTCAAATGGTTGACATCAACCAATGGCTGGCACAACGGCTCGCGCAACACCGGGAGCCCGGCAGCCCGCATATGCAGCACCGCAATGACGGCCATTTTATCCAGATCAGCGAGCGAAAAACGACCGAAGGTGGCGTCGTCGCCACCTATACCGACATCACCGAATTGAAACAACGCGAAGCCGAACTGGCGCGCCTGGTCAACGAACTGCAGGCCACGACGTCGAGCCTGACGGCGTCGCTTGCACAGCAGACCGCCACCAGCGAGGTATTGCGGGTTATTTCAAGCTCGCCGACCGACACCGACCCGGTGTTCGGAATGATCGCGCAGCGCGCGATGCAGGTGTGTGAAGGACAATTTTGCGCGGTGTTCCGCTTCGACGGCGAACTCATCCATCTCGTCGCCAACCACGGCATGAGTGCAGAGGGCGCGCGCGTCTACCAACAGCATTTCCCAGTGGCGCCGGGCCGCATCAATGCCATCGGCCGCGCCATTGCGGATCGGGCCGTGACCGAGATTCCGGACATCGAAGCTGATCCCGAGTACGGCAGCGGTGCGGTGGCGCGGGCGGTCACGTTTCGCGCCATTGTCGCCGTGCCGATGATGCTTGACGGACAGCCGATCGGCGGCATCGCCGTGTCGCGTGCGTCGGTCGGCTCGTTCCCGGCCAACCAGATTGATCAGTTGCGCATATTTGCCGACCAGGCGGTGATCGCCATCGAGAACGTACGCATGTTCCGGGAACTCGAAGCGCGCACCGAGGCGCTCACCATGAGCGGTGAGCAATTGGCCGCGGTCCACGCCCAGGTCACGGCCCTCAACACCCAGCTCCAGTCAGAGAACCTGCGCATGGGCAGCGAGCTCGAAGTCACGCGCCGCCTGCAGTTGATGCTGCTGCCCGGCCTCGCCGAACTGCAGGGCGTCAAGGGACTCGATATCGCCGGCCACATGCAGCCCGCGGTGGAGGTCGGCGGCGACTATTACGACGTGCTGCAGCACGATGGCCGGGTCAAGATCGGCATCGGCGACGTCACCGGCCACGGGCTGGAAAGCGGCGTGGTGATGGTGATGACGCAAGCCATCGTGCGCGCGCTCTTGACCAGCGGCGAAACCGACCACGTGCGCTTCCTGAACACGCTCAACCAGGCGCTGTTTGGCAACGTGCAGCGCATGGGCGCCGACAAGAATCTGACGCTGTGCCTGCTCGACTACGCGGCCGGCGTGGTCAAGGTGAGCGGGCAGCACGAAGAAATGATCGTGGTGCGTCGCGACGGTACGATAGAGCGGGTGGACACCATGAATCTGGGTTTCCCGGTGGGCCTGGTGGACGAGATCTCCGAGTTCATCGGCCAGACCACGATCACGCTGCAACCGGGCGACGGCATCGTGCTGTATACCGATGGCATCACTGAAGCGGAAAACATGGCCAACGAGCAGTACGGGTTGGCGCGACTGTGCGCCGCCGTAAGCCGGCACTGGTCCGAGCCGGCGGAGGCGATCAAGGAAGCGGTAGTATCTGATGTCGCAGCGTATATCGGCCTGCAGACGGTGTATGACGACATCACCCTCGTAGTACTCAAGCAGCAATAGAAGGAGGCCTCACGTGAACCAGAATTTTGGAGAGTTCGTCGAGCCGCAGGAGGGCGATGGGGAATACCTGAAGATCGGGTTTCGGCCCACGTCCATCACCTTGCAGCAGCGCTGGCGCAACAATGGCCTGTCGGCCGATTTCCTGGCGGGATACCTGAGCACCTTCTTCCCCGGCGACGACAACGCAGCCACCACGCGCCAGGCCGAGATCAAGGACGCGATCAGCTTCATCGCCAACGAGTTGCTTGAAAACGCCATGAAATTCAGCTTCGCTTCGTCGCACCACACGGTGACCATCGAGATGTTTCTCGACGCCGATGCGGTCCGGCTCTATACCGCCAATGGCGTTGCGCCGGACGCAGTGGCGCCGTTCCAGCAGTTCATCGGCAAGGTGCTGACCTCCGACACCAATGAGTTGTACATCGAGCAACTCGAGCGCAACGCCAATGCCGAAGGCGATACTGGCTCCGGATTGGGGTTCCTGACGATGATCAATGATTACGGCGCGCGACTGGCCTGGAATTTTTCCAACCTCGCCGAGACCCCGGAGCACACGCTCTTGACCACGATGGTACGACTGCCGGTTTGACAAGCGCTCAGACATGAAGAAAACAAGAGTCCGTTTCGCCTCTTTTTCCAACCCGGTTCAAGCCATAGCGACAATAAGGATCAACTGAAATGGAAATCATCCAACCCGACTATCAGGTGCGATACGATGC
Organism: Burkholderiales bacterium; assembly: GCA_031430015.1. Lineage (GTDB taxonomy): Bacteria > Pseudomonadota > Gammaproteobacteria > Burkholderiales > JAEUOS01 > CANJDH01. The sequence continues at coordinate 8,570 of JANPAR010000096.1, read as the reverse complement.
TGCCGCTTCGACTGTGAGCTGCCACGGCTCGTTTCGCCTTGCCGGCGAGGAATACAAGGCGATTCTCGACCTGATGCTCGCGGCCGCCGATGCCGCGCCGCCGCTGCTGACCCTGGACGTGCGCGACCTGCAGTTTCTCAACAGCTCGGGCATCAATACCTTGTCAAAACTGATTTTGCATGTGCGCAACAAGAAGGTCAGTCAGGTTCTGGTGCAGGGCAGCAAGCAGTTTCCCTGGCAGGAGAAATCCCTGATCAACCTGCAACGCCTGCTGCCGGCCCTGAAGCTGGAAATTGTCTGATGTCGGCAGGGCAGGCCGCTCCCGGAGCTGAACCTTCCCGGGACGAGCTTGTGGCGGCGGGCGAGACCCTGCGCCGCCGCGTCGAGGAGCTTGAGCAGGAAAAGCGTGACCTCGAAGTCATGCTCGAAACGTCGACCGCGCACGCCGACCACGTGTCGGCCGACCTGGTGCAGGAGCGCGATGACCTGACCACCATGCTCGAGATGACCACCGAGCATGCCGACACGGTGACCGAGGAACTGCACGAGCGCGCGGCGGCGGCGGTGCTGCGCAACGAGCGGCAACTGCGCATGATCGTCGAGGCGACCCCCGAGGCGATTCTCATCAGCCGCGTCGCCGATGGCGAAATCATCTACGCCAACGTCATGATGGGCACGCTGTTCCATGCCCCTGCCAACGAGATGCAGGGACGCAAGCTGCGTGACTTTTATGAGGACCCGGAGGACAGGCGCCGCCTGATCGCAACCCTTGAAGAAAAAAAGTCGGTGGACAACCGGGAAATACGCTTCAGGCGGCTGGACGACACGCCGATGTGGGTGAACATTTCTCTGCGGCTGCTGGAGTTCAACGACGAGATTGCCATCCTCTCGACGCTGCACGACATCACCGCGCGCAAGGAGGCCGAAGGGCGGCTGCAGCAGCAAGTCGACGAGATGCGCCGCGAGCTCGAGGAGACCAGCCAGAACGCGGAACTGGCCAGAAGTACCGGCACGACCAGCTTTCGCAACCTCGATGCGGCTGTCATCCAGCGCGGCTCGACGCGGCTGGTGGCAGTCCATTCATTTCGCGGTGGCAACGGCAAGTCGAGCATTGCGGCGAACCTGGCCGGTCTGCTGGCGGCCGCGGGCCAGCGCGTCGGCGTGATCGATGCCGATATCCAGTCGCCCGGCATGCACGTGCTGCTCGGACAGGCCGGCAAGAAGATCGACTTCACGCTCAACGACTACCTGCTGGGCAATTGCGGCATCCACCAGCTGGCGCTTGATGTCACCGCGGATCTGGGCCAGCCGGTCACGGGCAAGCTGTTTCTGGTGCCGGCCAGCGTCAATCCGGGCGCCATGGCGCAGGTGCTCAGCCAGGGCTATGAAGCGCAGCGCCTGACCCAATGCTTTCACGATCTGGCCGGTCTGCTCGAACTGGACACCTTGCTGATCGACACGCATCCGGGCCTCAACGAAGAAGCGCTGCTGACGATGCGCGCGGTGCAGACCCTGATCGTGGTACTGCGCCCGGACGCGCAGGACTTTGACGGCACCGGCGTCACGGTTCAGGTGGCGCGCCAGCTGGAAGTGCCGGAGCTCCTGCTGATGGTCAACCAGTTGCCGGAATCGGGCCAGTATCAGGCGGTCAGGGCGCGCGTGGCGCAGACTTTCGACAATGAAGTGGCGGCGATCCTGCCGCAGGCGACCGAGTTCATGACCTTTGACAACCATGGCTTGTTCGCCCTGCAGCAGCCACGCCACCCGATAGCGCTGGCGCTGCAGCACCTCTGCACGCGACTGCTGGGCGCAACCGCAGCGGCCCGCCCGCAGGCGGAGTCACCGGCTTGAGCCAGTTTGCCCGGTTCAAACATTTGCTCGAAGTGGCGCTGCGGGTCTACCTGCGGCCCTACTGGAGGCTGCAGGTCGTCTTCGCCCTTGCCATTGCCGCCCTGGTGGTGCTTGACGTCAGCTTTCCGCTGGCCGTCAAGTACCTGATCGACGCGGCCCTGATTCCACACGATTTTGGCAATTTCGTTACCGCCCTCGTCGTCCTGGTGCTGCTGTTTGCGCTGACCACCTGCGCACGCTACGTGGCGGCAATCATCAAGGTCTATATGGGCGACACCCTGGCCGAAGACATTTGCGTGCGGCTGATCCGCCTGATCGGGCGCCTGCCCATGGACTATTTCGACCGCGCGCGCCCGGGTCACTTCGCGCCCCTGTTCGATACCGAAATGCTGGCCTTCGGGCGCACACTGCGCGATCTTGTCCCCAACGGCTTTCACGCCGTCCTGCAGTTCGCGGTGATCATGACGACGTTGTTCATCCTCAACTGGGCCCTGGCGCTGGCCGTGCTGGCGATGCTGCCGCTGCTGGTGCTGTTGCCGCAGCGCCGCTTCCAGCCGTCGATTGCCGCGACGGACAAATTTCGCAGGGGCATCGAAGGCATCATCAGCGGCGTGCAGGATCACATTGCCTCACAAACCCTGGTGCATGCATTCGGCCGCAAGGAAGTTGCCGCGCAACGTTTTATTGAGGACTTCCTGATCGGCACAGGCCCGCGCAACGCGCTGCGGCGCTTTTCAGACGTGCAGCGGATCATGCGCTCGACCGCGTGGATCGGGTCGTCGTTCAAGCTCTCGATCGACAATCAGCAGGCCGCCCTGACCCTGCTCGTCATCAGCGCCGGCGCGTGCCTGAGCTACGCCGGCATGCTCTCGCTCGGCACCTTCTCGGCTTTCATGCTGTTTCTTCCGGGTGTCATGCGCGCCATCAAAACGCTGGCCGATTATGCCCAGGACATGAGCCGGGGAACCCTGAGCCTGGATCGCTTTGAAGCGCTCGGCCATGCCGCGACTCCGGAGGACCGCGCAGGGGCGCTGCTCGCACTGCCGGCGCCTGCGCAATCGATTCGCTTCGACCAGGTCGCCTTCAGCTACAGCCCGGACAAGCCTTACATACAGAACCTCAACCTGACGCTGCCGATCGGCCAATCGCTCGCGTTGGTGGGCCGCAGCGGCTCGGGCAAAAGCACGCTGTTCAGGTTGCTGCTCGGTTTCTACGGGCCGACCGCCGGGCGCGTGCTGATCGACAACCAGGACCTGCGTGCGGTGGATCCGGCCTCGCTCGGCGCCCACATCGGCTCGGTCCTGCAGCAGTCGGTCATGCTCAACACGACGATCCGCAAGAACATCTGCTTTGCCAAGCCGGAAGCGACCGACGACGAGATCATCCAGGCTGCCAGGCTGGCGGAAATTCACGACTACATCGTCACCCTGCCCAAAGGCTATGAGAGTGGCGTCGGCGACGGCGGCAAGTGGCTCTCCGAAGGCCAGAAGCAGCGTATCGCGCTCGCCAGGGCAATTCTGCCCAACCCGGCCATCCTGCTGCTCGATGAAGTCACGTCGGCGCTGGACCCGGAATCCGAAGCCGCCGTCAACGCCACGATTCAACGGCTGGCCAAACAACGCACCGTGATTCTGGTGACGCACCGTCTGGCGTCGGTGAAGTTCGTCGACGTTCTCGCGGTGATGGATCAGGGCCAACTCAAGGAACAAGGGAGCCACGAGGCGCTTCTGGCACAGCAGGGTATCTACCATCGACTCTGGCAGATGCAGAGCGGCTTTGTGGTCAGCGGCGACGGCCACCATGCCGAAGTCGGGGGCGAGCGATTACAGGCGATTCCGCTGTTTCGCGATGTCGCGCTCGACATCCTGAACCAACTGGCGGGCAAGTTCGTCTCGGGGTTCTATCAGAAAGATCGCAGCATCTACGAGGAGGGGCAGCCCGGCGACCGATTCTTCATCATCGTACGCGGGACAGTATCGGTTTCTTCACTGGACGCGGCGGGCAACCCGATTCGCCTGGCGGACATGCAGGACGGCGACTATTTCGGGGAAGGCGAAATGCTCAACCGCGGCCGGCGTGCTACCTCCGTGACCGCCACCAGCCCCAGCCTGGTCCTTGCATTGCGCGCGGAACATTTTCACGCCATGATGAATGAACTCAGTTCGCTCAACAAGATCGTGACCCAGATGGCGCTCGGGCGCAGCCTGTCGACGATCTGCAGCGTCGGGCGGCGCCGGCGCAGCCAATCAATCCTGCACGAATTGGGTCAACATGCCTGGAAGCCGCTCCCATCAACACTTTCCGGGATATAGCATGCCTCATCGCGTTATTTTATTCTCCGCCACAGTCGTTTCCGCACTCCTGGCAGTCCTGGCCCCTGCGGCATTCGCGCAACCCTATCCGAACAAAGCGGTGCGCCTGATCATCCCGTTCGCCCCGGGCGGCACCACTGACATCGTCGGCCGCTTTATCAGCGACCGCCTCGGTCGCGAACTCGGCCAGCCGGTCATCATCGAGAACCGTGCGGGCGGCGGCGGTACTGTCGGTGCGGACTTCGTCGCCAAGGCACCACCGGACGGGTACGTATTGGGTATGGCGACCGTCTCGACCCTCGCCACCAACCCGGCGATGAACCCGAAGATGCCTTACGACGCCACGAAGGATTTTGTGCCGGTCATCAACCTTGTCAACGTGCCCAACGTGATGACGGTGAACCCGGTGGCCGCACCGGTGAAGGACATGAAGGAATTCATCGCGCTGCTCAAACGCAACCCCGGCAAATACTCGTATGGCTCGGGCGGTGCGGGGTCGATCTCGCATCTTGATGTGGAATTGTTCAAGGTGCTGACCGGCACCTTCATGGTTCACATTCCGTATCGCGGCTCAGGCCCGGCCACCAACGACGTGATCGCCGGGCAGGTGATCGGCCAGATCGACAACCTGCCCTCTTCCTTGCCGCACATCAAGGGCGGCCGCGTCAAGGCGCTCGCGGTGATGGCGGATCAGCGCGTTGAAGGCCTGCCAGATGTACCGACCTTCGCTGAAGTCGGCCTGAAGGAAGCCAACAACATGGCGTGGTATGGCCTGCTCGCGCCCACCGGCACGCCGCGTGATGTGATCGAGAAAATTCGTGCAGCGTCGATTCGCACCCTCGCCGACACCGACACGCGCAAGCGCCTGACCGACAGCGGGGCGATCATTGATGGCGGCACGTCTGAAGCCTTCGCACAAAAAATCGCCCGCGAACAAAAGCTGCGCGTAGAGATTGTGAAGAAGCAGAAGCTGACGCTGGAGTAGCGCGGTCAGTTGCCTGCGCTTGAGGCCGCGGCGATCGGACCGGAGGCCAGCAGGAAAGCGACCATCAGTTCCTGCACTTGCCGAAACATGTCTACCCCGGTCGTCGTCACGCAACCGATGCGGCGTGCCGCTGCCAACAGGAGCGTGACTTCGGGAGCTGTGATGACGTCTCCGACGAACGTGGTGGGGACCAAGCCTGCGGGTTCGACCGGATAGGAATCAGCGGCACGCATGCCAACCGGTGAAGCATTGACGATGATGTCGAAGCCGGCCGGATCGGCAGAACCGCCACGTACCTTCGCGCCGGGCACCCCCGCCAGCCGCTGCAGCAAGTCGCTCCGGCGTTGCGTATCCGGATCATGTATCGCCAGTTCGGCGACGCCCGCCTGAATCAGCGCCAGGCCAATCGCCGAGCCGGCGCCACCGGCACCCGCGAGCAACGCACGCCGCCCTTGCGTCGCGCAACCAGCCCTATGCAGCGCCGCGACGAACCCGCTGCCATCCAGCATGTCGCCATGCCAGGTGCCATCAGCATTGCGGCGCAGGACATTGGCGGCACCGAGAACACGCGCCCGCTCTGATGCGGTGCAGCAGTGCCGGTAAGCGGCGAACTTGTGTGGAATCGTGGCAATGATGCCGTCGACGTTATGCGCCATGCCCAATCCGCGCATGAATGCATCAAACGCAGCTGCATCCACATGCATCGGCACGACCACCGCATTGCAACCGCGTTCAACCAGAGCTTGGGTGACGCCGGCAGGTGATTTCACCTGCGCAATCGGATCACCGACGATCGCAATGACGCGGGTGGCACCGCTGAGGAGGAGCGTCATGCGTTCTTCGGCAGCTGCGCCAATTCACGCAATCGGGCTGCAGATGTTGAGGGTAGGCCGAAGAATTCGAGATAGGCGGGGATCTGCTCGAACAACATGTCGGTGCCCACCTGAATGGCACAACCCCGTTCGCGTGCGGCGGCCAAGAACGGTGTGATCTCGGTGCGCATGACAACCTCGCCTGCCAGCGCGTGGGGCGCCATGCGCGACACGTCGACCGGCAATGGATCGCCTTCCTCCATGCCAAGCGGTGTGGCATTGACCACCAGGTCAAAACCAGCCGGATCATTGCCCCCCACGGCGACATCGAATCCCGGATAGTGCAGGCGGATGCGGGCAGCCAGCGCTGCAGTCGTTTCCTTGCGCGTATCGGTCAGCACCAGCCGTTTTACATCGGCAGCGGCCAGGGATGCAGCAATCGCGGAGCCGACCCCTCCGGAGCCCACCACCAGGCAAGCGGCACAGGCGAGGTCAAAGCCCTTGGTACGCAAGGCCCGCACGAAGCCTTCGCCATCAAACAGATCACCGATCAGGCGCCCGCCGGCATCGCGCTTGACGGCGTTGCAGGCGCCAGCAATCTTGACCGCGACCGACGCTTCGTCAAGCAGGGCGACAGTGCTCACCTTGTGCGGCATGGTGATCAGTGCGCCGCCGATGTTGCTCAGCGCGAACAGCGATTTGAGAAAAGTGGGGTAGCCCGGCGGCTGGCAGCCCATCGGCACCACTACCGCGTTGATACCGGCATGCGCGAAATACGGGTTGTAAATCAACGGCGCCTTGAAGCTGTGCGTCGGGTAGCCGATATGCGCAATCAGCGTGGTATGGCCGTCAATCATGAGAGGAGAATCGGCCAGAACCGTTGGTGGGAGCGGCTCAGCGGCTGGCGCTCTTGGACGAAGCGGCAACGATGTCGGCCTCGACCAACTGCCGCAGCTCTGCCGTGATTTCGGTTTCGGCGCCAAACCATTTCTGGAACCCGTAGCCGGCCTGATGCAGCAACATGCCCAAGCCATCCACACAACGATGGCCGCGCTTCTTCGCTTGCGCAAGCAGTTCCGTTTCCAGCGGCACGTACACGATGTCGTAGACCACTGCCGACTTCTTCAACGGCACCAAGTCAATCACCAGTGGCGGCTTGCCGGTCATGCCGGTGGAGGTGCAATTGACCAACACATCAGCCTCCGGGAGAAGCGCAGGCAACGCGTCGTGCCCATGCGCACTGACTGACGCACCAACACTCGCACCAAAATGCTTGGCCAGTTCCTGCGCCCGCTCAACGGTGCGGTTGACCAGCTTGACGCGTACTCCACGCTGAGTGAACGCATAGACGGCCGAGCGAGCCGACCCACCGGCACCGAGTACGACGGCGCAGGCGTTTGGCACCTGCCAGCCGGGCGCGGTCACGTCCAGGTTGTTGATGAAACCGTGGACATCAGAGTTGCCGCCCATCAGCTTGCCGTTCTCGACCCACAACACGTTGACGGCCCCGACCGCTTCAGAGGCGGCGTCACGCTGCGACACACCGCGAAACGCGGCTTCCTTGTGCGGCACCGTGACGTTGCCGCCGATATAACCGTTGCTGCCCAGCCCGGCGATGAAGGCGGGAAACGCCTCGGGCGTGAGGTCCTTGAAATCGTAGGCGCCATCAATGCCCAATTGTTTGATCCAGTAACTATGGATCATGGGCGAACGGGAGTGCGCAACCGGATGGCCCATGATGCAGGCGCGGCGGGTGGTGTTCGACATGGCAGTGTGCGATCAGCTTAGAGCGGTGAAAACGAGGTCGACTTGAGGATGCGGCTTTCCTGCGTCAGGTGCGCACCCATCTCGGCGCTGCGCTTCAGGTAATCCTGAAACTTGGGGTCTTTCATGAGCGCGTTGCGGCGTTTTTCGCGATCCGCCTGGCTCTTGTATTTCCAGACGTGCACCACCTTATTGAGGGTGCCCACTTCACTGGTGGAGTAGAACACTGGTTCGCCGCAGTGCTTGACCTGCGTGGCGTGGCCATATTGTTCGTACATCTTGAGCCAGGCCGGCAGGCGGCCCGGGTGCAGGGTGTAAATGCGCAAGTCAAAAATCATGTTGCCTCCGTTCAGAACTGGCAGCCGCGGTCAGGCTGCCTTGGGTGCAGCGCCGCCAAGGAACAGGCGCTCGATGTGCGGGTCCGAGAGTAACTCACCTGCCGGTTTGTGCAGCACCAGACGCCCTGACTCCAGTGCAATCGCGTCATCGGAAATCTTCAACGCACTTTTGACGTTCTGCTCGACCATCAGCACCGTCGTGCCTTCACTGGCAAGGCGCTTGAGCAGTTTAAAAACATCCTGCACCAGGATCGGCGAGAGGCCAATCGACGGCTCGTCAATCAGCAGCACCTTGGGGCGCAACAGCAGGGCACGGCCAATCTCAAGCTGCTTCTGCTCGCCCCCAGAAAGCGCCGAAGCTTGTGAGTGGATGCGCTCCTTGACGCGCGGAAAGAATTCCAGCACTTCAGGGATACGCTCATGGGTGATCCTGGCACCGAGCGTGATGCCGCCCAGCTCCAGGTTTTGCCACACGGTGAGTTGGGGAAACAGGTTGCGCCCCTGTGGC
>JANPAR010000095.1:0-2428 GCA_031430015.1 Burkholderiales bacterium | reverse complement strand
GCGGGCTCGGTGCGCATTACGGCGCGGAGCGGTTGGGTTGCACAGTGATACCGATGAGCGGCGGGCAGAGCGAAAAACAGGTGCAACTGATCACCGATTTCAAGCCTGACATCATCATGGTCACGCCGAGTTACTGTCTCGCGCTGGCTGAAGAATTCGTAAAGCTTGGGGTCGATCCCGCTGCGTCCTCGCTCGCCATCGGCATCTTCGGCGCGGAGCCGTGGACCAACGCGATGCGCGTCGATATCGAGCGGCGCATGGGCATCGACGCGGTCGACATTTACGGCCTGTCGGAAGTCATGGGGCCGGGCGTCGCCAGCGAATGCATCGAAACGAAAGACGGCCCGGTGATCTGGGAAGACCACTTCTATCCCGAAGTCATCGACCCCGTCACCGGTGCCGTATTGCCCGATGGCAGCGAAGGCGAACTGGTGTTTACCAGCCTCACCAAAGAGGCGATGCCCGTCATCCGCTACCGCACGCGCGACCTCACCAAACTCCTGCCGCCTACCGTGTCCACCCCGCGCAGCATGCGCCGAATGGCGAAAATCACCGGTCGCTCAGACGACATGATGATCATCCGCGGCGTCAACGTCTTCCCGACGCAAATCGAAGAACTGATCCTGCGCCAACCCGATCTAGCGCCGCATTACGTCTGCGTCATCACCCGCCCCGAACACCTCGACGAACTCGAAGTGCGCGTGGAGATGACGCTGCGATTTGTGCATGCGGGGGCTGATTCGCATCACGCCGTGACACGTCAGTTGACGGCGGATATCAAGAACTTGATTGGCGTTTCGGCGAACGTGGAATTGACGTTGCCGGGGACGATTGAACGGAGCTTGGGTAAGGCTAAGCGGGTGGTTGATAAGCGAGCGCCGTAGTCGCGTGCATGCTCCGTTGCTCACACACTTCGCCAGTTTTTGAAAGGCTTGCATCAGGAAATGAAACTCACAAACCCTCTACCTCTAGATGCCTCTTACCTTTATCACTACACGACCACTACAACTGCACTTGACTACATACTCAAGAACGGCACTCTGAAATTCAATTCCTTCAGCAAGGTCAACGACCCCAGAGAAAGGAAGGAATGGGACATGTCTCCCTTTGTTAGGTTAAACGCCAATCTATCTCTAGAGCAATATGACGCAATTTCTCGTGAAGTTTCAGACATCTTGAAATCAAACGCGAAACTGGTTTGCTTTTCTCGCGACAAGAATGAAGCCAAAGGAAACTGGCAACCCGACGCGCGTTTCGGCAGGGGATTTGTCAAGCCGAGCATGTGGCACCACTATGCGGGAGAGCACAATGGGCTTTGCCTTATGTTCGACAGCAAAAAATTGCAAGACGCATTCGCAAAACATTTAGATGCAACACGACTTGTATCAGGTGAAGTTGTCTACTCAAATCAAGGCAGTCTGCCTCAACTTAAAGGCGATCCCTTCATTATTGATCTGACGTCCGTCACTAGCACTGGTGATTACATCTCGGCCATCCAGACGCATCTGAACCGCTTCTTTGCTGAATTGTTCCTGCGAAAGTTAAGCGACTGGGCTCACGAAGATGAATTCCGGTGGATCTACTTTGATGTAAACCCGGATCCTCGTTATCTTGAGTTTGGCGACTCGCTAGAAGCAATCGTTGTAGGTGAGCAAGTCGAGGAAAGCAAATCGGAGGAGATCTTGCGCTACTGCGTCAAATACCGCGCAGAGATCGCAAACTTGAACTGGCACAATGGCTATCCAAAGGCCGAGCACTCTGGGCAGCCATACCTTACGCACAAGCACTTGCTGGCAACGTAGGGTGGATACGCGAAGCGTCAGCCGCCATCGGGTGGCATGCAACGATGGTGGATAGCGCTGCGCGCATCCACCCTACTACTGAAGAACCGCCGCGAGCGTAAACTTTGTCGCGTATGTTCGTACTTTCAGGAGTTCAGCCATGCCCGCGACAACACCTTCCCGCCCCATCGCCCTAATTACCGGTGCCTCCTCCGGCATCGGCGAAGCGCTGACCCACAACTTCGCAGACTACGGGCACGACCTCGTTCTAGTTGCCCGCAGCGCGGACAAGCTGAAGGCGCTGGCCGCTGCGCTTGAGGCAGAGCACGGGGTCAAGGTGCTGGTGCTGCCTTCCGATTTGTCGGTGCCCGGTGCGGCCGAAACGCTGACCGCCACGCTCAAGCGCCGTCGCAAGCTACCAGACGTGCTCGTCAATTGCGCGGGTGTGCTGGAGCAAACGCACTTTGTGAAGATGAAGCCTGCGGGCCATCAGGCGATCATCGATCTGAACATTTCTGCGCTGACCGCGATGCTGGCGCACCTGCTGCCACTGATGGTGGCGCGCGGGTCGGGGCGGGTGTTGAATGTGGCGTCCATCGCCGCGTTTCAGCCGATTCCGGGGCTTGCGACCTATGCGGCGAGCAAGG
>JANPAR010000094.1:0-9135 GCA_031430015.1 Burkholderiales bacterium | reverse complement strand
GGTGGCGAGCGCTGCGGCGGCGTGCGGCGCGGTGGCGTAGGTGCCGCAGGTGCCGCAGGTGCCGCAGGTGCCGCAGGTGCCGCAGGTGCCGCAGGTGCCGCGCTGGCCGGCTCGGCGGGCGCAACTTGCGGCTGCGCTGCCGCCTCGGGCGCGCGCGGCGGTGCGGGTTGCGCGATTTGCACGCGTATCGTCTTGCCCAACCCTCCGCTTTCAGGCTTGTCCTTGGGAAATATCTCGGGCCAGTAAACAAACAGCGCAATCAAATGCGCGAGCAGCGAGAGGCCGAGCGTGAGCCACAGCAAGGGCACCGGCAGTGCACGCCGGCGGCGCTGCAGGATCGACGCGGGAAACAGCAGACTCAAGACCGCACATCCTGCCGGCGTCTACTGCCGTGCGAGCCGCCACAACGAAGTGGTCTCGGCGCGCCGCGCGGCGTGGAGCGGGTCTGTGGCATCCGATACCTTCGGATGTACCGGCTTGGCATCGAGCCTTCCCTGCACCTTGAGGCCGCCCGCTGCGATCCACTTGAGCAACTCTTCACGCGTACGCAATCCCAGATGCTCGGCGAGGTCGGACAAAATCAACCACGCCTCGCCTTGCGGCGCGAGCCGCACGCCCACACCCGCGAGAAACCCGCGCACCATGCGGCTCTCGAAGTCATACACCGCGCGCTCCAGCGGCGCACTCGGGCGGCCCGGAAGCCACGGCGGGTTGCACACGATCAGGCCGGGGCTCGGCATCTGCTTGCCCGGTGGCGCAGCAGTAACCGGCGGAAACAAATCGGCGTCGATCACTTCGACGCGCCCATTCAAGCCCAAGCGCTTGAGGTTGTCGCGCGCGCAATCGAGCGCGCGCTGGTCTTGGTCGGTCGCCACCACGCGCTTGACACCGCGCCGCGCCAGCACCGCTGCGAGTACACCGGTGCCGGTGCCGATATCCCAGGCGATGTCGGTCGCCATCAGGGGCGCGTCGTTGACCAGATTCACATATTCACTGCGCACTGGCGCGAACACGCCGTAATGCGGATGAATACGCTCGTCCAGAGCAGCAACCTCGACGCCCTTCTTGCGCCACTCACGGGCGCTGATCAGGCCGAGCAGCTCGCGCAGCGAGGCGGCATACCGCTGCGGCGTGCCAGCATCCGGGCCATAGGCTTGCATGCAGGCCCGCCGCACATCGGGAGCGCGCCGCAGGTCAATTTGGTGATCTGGCTCAAACTGCAACAGCAGCATGCCGAGAGTGCGTGCGCGCTGCGCCTGCGACATGCGATGCCTGTGGAACGCCTCGGGAAAGGCCGGTGCATCTGCGATCGTCGATGCGGAAGCGTGCTGCAACACTGTATCGTCGACCGCAGCATTGCCGTCCGCTGCCGCGCCGCCCGTTTCCGCGCCTTCCGTTGCTGCGCCGTCCGTCGGCGCCAGAGATGCAGCGGATTTGCCGGCGCCTGGTTTCTTGCGTGGGACATGATCGGCGCGCCGGCCCAGCGCCTGCAACAATTGCCGCGCGTTCTGAAAATCACCGCGCCACAACAACGCCGTGCCTTCGCAGGCAAGACGCCAGGCGCGGTCGGCGCTCATCGTGTCGTCGGCGATCACCACGCGCTTCGGCGGTGCCACGCCCGCTTCGGAGCGCCAGCGTGCGGTGTGAGTCGCGCCGCGCTCCTGCCAACTGATGGTGGGATACACGAGAGCGGCCGAAGGTGCAGCCATACGCTGAGGTGTCGAGGCGCGCGAAGCGGCGGCTATCGATACCGCGCCGTGCGCTGCGTCCGCCGCGACTGGCTTGGGAATGTTGTCCGGAGCGGTACTCATGCGAACCTCTCGTTCGCGCCAAGCAGGCGCCATTTTCCCAGCGGCAAATCGCCGAGCACCACCTTGCCGATGCGTACGCGCTTGAGGCCGAGCACGCGCAGCCCCACCATCTCGCACATGCGGCGGATCTGGCGCTTCTTGCCTTCACGCAAGATGAAGCGCAACTGGTCGTCATTCATCCACGTCACTTTGGCGGGACGCAATGCCTTGCCATCGAGGCTCAGACCGTGATTGAGACGCTTGAGGTCGCCCTCGGGCAGTCGTCCGCCCGCCTTGCTGGTTTGCACGCGCACCAGATATTCCTTTTCTACTTCGGAGTTATCGCCAATCAATTGTTTGGCGATGCGGCCATCCTGGGTCAGCACCAGCAGGCCGGTCGAATCGATGTCGAGGCGCCCGGCCGGCGCGAGGCCGAGCAAATCCTTGCGTTGGACTGCCGGTTCGCCGGAAGGTTGCTTGCCGTGTTGCATACCCAGCCACTGATTTTCCGGCAGCACTAGCACACTGGCCGGCTTGTAGCCATCTTCCGCTTGCCCGCTCACAAAACCCACCGGCTTGTGCAGCAGCACCGTGAGGCGCCGCGCCTGCTGCGACTGCGCGCGCCTGTCGATTTCGATTTTTTGATTCGGCGTGACCTTCAATCCGAGTATCGCTACCGCGCCGTCGACGCGCACCAAGCCACGCTCGATCCAGTCATCGGCCTCGCGGCGCGATGCGAGGCCGAGCTCGCTCATGCGCTTGGACAGGCGGATCGGTTCAGGAGAGGTCATGTGGGCGCCAATGTGGCCCGGAAACCCTTGGTGGGAGCGGGTTTCAGCGAAACATCAGAGGACACCCATTTTACACCCATGGGCGCGGACCGGCCCGCGGATCTTCAAGGCTTGATGTAAGCAAACTTGTCGCGCGCCTGCAAATTGGCGATCCGCACCACACCCGATGGCGTGAAGCCGGGACCCAGGATGAACTGGTCTTTCTTGAGATTGCGGTTCTTCAAGGTGATTTCGCAGATCTCGAACTTCACGCCACGCCCGGCGAGATCGCCCACCAGCGCAGCGAACTCCTGGTTGTTGCTGGTCTTGGCGCCTTCCATCAAAAAGTCCACGCCCTCGGCGTGCGCCACCACCACGATCTGCGTTTTTGGCTCGACATCGAGATGATTGCGGATGTTGCGCAGGCCCTTGGTGGCTTGCGCGATGCCGCTGTCAAAGTGGTAGACCACCTTGTCCTGCGCGGCGGCGCTGCACGCAGCGAGCGTGATCAGTATGGCTGCGATTGATTTGAATACCGGAAACATATGCGGCTCCTCGTGCGTTGAGATGCGCGATGCTAACGCAGTTGGCACCCCACACGCTGTTGAGGCAGCACCTACTGACGCAGCACCTACAGACGCAGCACCTACTCCGACCCCGGGATCACTGCTCCCGGAATCACATCGCCCAATAGCTTGAACTGCCCGGTGCAGGGGTTGAAGCGATACAGTTTGCCGTCGATCTCGCGGTTTTCCCAACAGCGCTCGGCCGGGCCCAAACGTTTGATCGGGCCTTGCATGAAATAGCCGAAAGCGATTAGCGCCGCAAGCAACCCGAGCACGGCAGCGATGCGCAGCAGGTCAGTGCGCCAGTGTGACCCGCGCACAGGTTCAGCGTTGGGTTCAGCGTTGGGTTCAACACTATTTGGCAGCGCTGAGCCGGACGTTGCAGTCTGCGAGCTAGAATCAGGCAAGGGCATGGTGCCGAAGCATAGCGCTAAGTACCGTATGCCCATGTCGCGCACAATGCGCACCATTGACGCGCAACCAGCACACGGTTGATGAGACACTGCTTCGTGCACCGTCAGCCGCCCCATGTCATCATCGCAATGCCTAGCTCACAAGGACAGCCCGTGTCACTCGACCCCACCCTGCCCGGCCCCGCACTGATTGATCCCGTACGCGCCGCGCGCATTGCCACCGCCTTTGAGGCCGACATCGCTGCCGGCACGCTGCCTGGTGCTGTCGTGCTGATCGCGCGCCACGGCAAGCTCGCCTACCTCGGCGCCTTCGGTGCGCGCGACCGCGAGAAAAATTTGCCGATGACCACCGACGCCATTTTTCGCATCGCCTCGATGACCAAGCCGATGGTCTCGTGCGCGGTGATGATGCTGGTGGAAGAGGGCCGCATCCGTCTTGTCAATCCCATCTCTACCTATTTGCCCGAAATGAAGAGCGTGCGCGTCGGCGTCGAGACCACGGACGCGAGCGGCAAGCCGGTGCTGAAACTTGAAGCCCCGCACCGCGAAATGTCGGTGCAGGATTTACTGCGCCACACCTCGGGCGTGACCTACGGGCAGTTTGGCGATTCGCTGGTCAAGCAGGCTTATCGCGCTGCCGACATGATGAGCGCGCAGCAGACCACGGCCGAGTTCATCACCAAGCTCTCGAAGCTGCCGCTGCAAAATCAACCCGGCGGAACCTTCGAATACAGCATGTCCACTGACGTGCTCGGCCGCCTGGTCGAAGTGGTGTCGGGCCAGCCGCTTGACGCCTTCATCGCCGCCCGCATCACCGGGCCGCTGGGCATGAAGGACACCGGTTTTTACGTTCCCGTGTCTGAAGCCGGCCGCGTGGCCGAAGCGCTGATCGACCTCGCGACGGGCGAGCGCCCGCCGATGGCGCGCGACCTCACCGTGAAACCTGCTTTTTTATCGGGCGGCGGCGGCATGGTCTCAACCGCACTCGACTACTTGCGCTTTGCGCAAATGCTGCTCAATCGCGGCAAGATCGTGGTCGGCGAAAACGAAGGCAAGCGCCTGCTCGCAAGCAAGACCGTCAGCTTGATGACTCACGATCATTTGCCGCCAGGCGTCGGTTTCGCACCCACGACACGCGCACAGTTTGAAGAGTCCGCACCGATCCCCGAATTCGGCCAGGGTTTTGGTCTCGGCTTTTGCGTGCGCAACGAAGCAGGCCGCAACCCCGTGCACGGCTCAACCGGCGAGTTCTACTGGTCAGGCGTGCAGGGCACCTATTTCTGGATCGATCCGTCCGAGTCGTTGATCGGCATCTTGATGACCTGCGCGCCGAATGTGCGGCGGCACTATCGCGCGCTGATGCGGCAACTCACGTATCAGGCGCTGGTCGATTGAGCGCCATCATGCAACGTGTCTTTCTCACCCACCCGCCCGAAGCGCTCGAAAAATATTACGGTGCCAGGGCCATCGCCGGCCTCAGGGAAATCGCCGAGGTCAAGTTCAATCCCCTCACCCGCGAGCTCACGATGTCCGAGCTGGCCGAGGCTGCGCGAGACTGCGCCATCATCGTCAGCTACCGCCAGACGCCGGGCGCGACAGAGCTGTTTCCGCTGCTGCCAAACCTCATCGCGTTCTCGCGCTGCGCCATCGACATTCGCAATGTCGACATTGCCGCCGCCAGCGCACAGGGCATTCTGGTCACGCAGGCAAGCGCCGGCTTCATCACCTCGGTGGCGGAGTGGTGCATCGGCGCGCTAATCGATCTCTCGCGCGGCATCAGCAGCTCTGCCGAGGCGTATCACGCCGGGCGCGAGCCGGTGGCACCGATGGGCCGCGAGTTGCGCGGCTCGACACTCGGCGTCATCGGCTACGGCCAGATCAGCCGCGCGCTCTGCCCGCTGGCACTCGCCTTCGGCATGCGCGTCATCGTGTCGGACCCGTTTGCGAAAGTGGACAACGCGGCCATCACGCAAGCAGACCTGCCGCAACTGCTGCATGAATCAGACATCGTGGTCTGCCTCGCCATCGCCAATGACGCCACCGAAAACCTGATGAACGACGCCACGTTTGCGCAAATGAAGCCCGGCGCGTTTTTCATCAACCCCTCGCGCGGCAATCTGGTCGACGAAGCCGCGCTGGTGCGCGCGCTCGACAGCGGCCACCTCGCCGCCTGCGCGCTGGATGTGGGCCGTGCAGCAGATCAAATGCCGACGCCCTCCATCGCGCGCCATCCGAAGATCATCGCCACACCGCACCTCGGTGGCTTGACCCCTGCGGCGATTGAACATCAGGCGCTGGAGACGGTCGCGCAGGCGGCGGAAATATTGCGGGGACGTGCGCCCAAGGGTGCGGTGAATGCGGCAAGCGCGACTCGGCTCGCGCGGTGCAACGGACAATAGTCAGCCAAATACCGTTGGTGCGCGCCCTTCTCCGCAGCATCCGCTTGTGCAACCAAAATCCGGGGAATGCCGGTTTGGCGAGTGAGTTGAGTTGCCGTCAAGCCCCTGGCCAGGGCACCCTGTCAGCGCATGAAATTGAATGCAGTTGTCCTGTTGTTACGCAATTCTCAAGAATAGAACGGCCACGACACTTCAGACTGCCTGCTGCATCTGGGCACGCGACTGCGGTGTCTCCAGGCTGACGCGCCCAAGTGCGCCACTGCGATAGTCGGTGAGCAAAGTGATGGCGGCCTTGTCGAAATCGAGACCGGCCCCCTTGACGCGGTAACCGCGCCGCGCGGCGATGGCTTCAATCACGGCGACGCCGTCGAACGCTTCGGCGCTTCGCTCGACCAGTCCTTCGCTCGTTCCTTCGACATCCACGGCGGCATCTTGCTGATCGGCTGCGACCTCGTCTACGACTGGTGCGGCCAGCTTCAGTTTGTAGCGCGCCGCGAGCGCCTGCGGATAGCGTGTCAACAGCAAGCCGGCCAGATAAATCGCCACATCCGATTCGATATAGGCGTTGGTGCCGATCATGTGGCTCGCGGCGAGCATCAGGCCATCGCTCGGGTGTTCGATGCGCGGCCACATCAGGCCGGGGGTGTCGGTGAGGATGGCGGTGGGCGAAAGCTCGTAGCGCTGCAACGCCTTGGTCACTGCCGGCTCATCACCTACTTTCGCCACGCGGCGCTTGAGCAGCGCGTTGATCAGCGTTGACTTGCCCACATTGGGCACGCCCATGATGAGCATGCGCAGCGGCTTGAGGTTGTCATTGCGGTGCGGCGCGATCTTGCGCGCGGCACCGAGCACCTTGGCGGCGTCGCCTGGCTTCTTGCAAGAGAGTGCAATCGCCTTGACGTTTTTTTGGGCGTTGAAAAATGTCAGCCACGCTTGCGTGGCAGCAGGATCGGCGAGATCGGTCTTGTTGAGCACCTTGAGGCAGGGTCGCTGGCGGTGCGCGCGCAATGTTTCAACCATCGGATTACGGCTCGCCATCGGGCAGCGCGCATCGAGCACTTCGATGACGATGTCCTGCACGGCCAGGGCTTCCTTGGCCTTGTCGACAGCGGCGGTCATGTGGCCGGGGAACCAGTTGATCGACATGGGCAAGCTTCAGTCCGTCATCAGGCGCGGGCGGGCGCGCACTAGCACGAGCAGCGCTCCGTCGCGGCGGACGCGGCGAACGCACCGGCAACGAACAGCTTTGGAAAATCGTGACTCACGGCAACAGCGCAAAGCGCGGCAGGGTCTTGCCATCGATCACGACGGTTTCAACGAACATCGCTGCGGGGCGCACCCAGAGCGGCTCTTGGCCGCCTTGCTGCGCTTGCGGGCCATAGAGCGGGCGGTACACCACCATCATTTCGTGCGACTCGGAGTGCCGTGCCATGCCCACCACCTGATAGTCATTGCCCTTGTAGTGGCGATAGCGGCCTGGCGCCACCACCACCTCACCGTCAGAGGGCAGCGGGGTCAAAGTGCGGCCAGATCGGCGGCGACGGCGGCAAGCATCTCGTCGGTGATCTTGCCGCCCGAGAAGCCCGCGACGGCTTTGAGCGAGAGCCCCATCGACTTGGCCATGGCAATTTGCGGATGCTCTGCCATGGCCGGCATATGCTTGTTGAGGATGGCTGATGCGGCCGGATCATCAAACAGATCGGCAATGCTGCTGTCGGGGGAAAACGCCATGATGCCTCTCTCCTGATGCGGTGAACGCGAGGCCTCGCCTCGCTGCGGTGGGGCATTGTAGCGGTACGGTCACACGGCTCAGAATGGCCCTGCGGCCCTGTGGCCCTGTGTTCATGTGGTCATGTGGTCATGTGGCCACTGGCTGCTGGTTACGCGTCGAGACGAATCAGCACTTGCCCCAAACTGATTTGCGCACCAGGGGCCACCAGCACGGCAGCGACTGTGCCAGCTGCGCGCGCGGCCACGGTATGTTCCATCTTCATTGCTTCAACTACGAGCAGCGGCGTGCCCTTGACCACTGCTTCACCCGGCTTGACGTGGATCGCTACCACGCGGCCTGCCATCGGCGCCTTCGCAACCGCGTCGGTTGCGCCCGCCGTGGCCACCTGCGCCGCCACGAGTGTGAGATCACGCACCACATAGCGGCGGCCACGCCATTGCGCTTCGCCCACCAGCGGATCGCGCGACTCACTGAACGCGAAGTGAATCGTCTCCATGCCGGTGCTGGTACGCAGCGACATTTCAGTGGCAGATCGGCCGGAGAGCCAGTATTCATGCGCCTCTCCGGAACACGAAGCCTGAAAACCCTTATCCACCAACGGTTTCAGGCTGACGGCATAAATGGTTTCATCGATCTCGATGCGCAGTGGGAGCGCATATCGTCCGGCCAGTGGACTGTGGGAACTGTGAGACCCGTGCGAGCTGTGCTGACTGTGGGCTGCCGCGCGCCAGGCGTAAAGGGCGGTGGCGATCAGCGCAGCGGCTTCGATGCTGGAGCGGTCAGAGCGCAACAACCCCGCCCCTTCCTGCGCAACAAAGCCGGTGGTCGCTGCACCTTCGGCAAAGCGCGCATTGCGCAGGCAAGCGGCGAGAAAGGCCTTGTTGCTGGCAAACCCGAGCAACACAATGTCATCGAGTGCGCGCGCCAGGCGTTCGCGTGCCTCGTCGCGCGTGCGCCCATGGGCGATCACTTTCGCCAGCATGGAGTCGTAGAACGGAGGCACGTCGAGACCTGATTCAAGGGCGGCCTCGATGCGCACGCCACCATCCGCTGCTGCCGCAGACCACGCCGGCACCTGCCACACCAGCACGCGCCCGCGCTGCGGCAAAAATTGTTGCGCCGGATCTTCCGCACACAGGCGCACTTCAATCGCATGACCGCCGGACTCAAAGCGCCGCAGAATCTCGGACTGGTCTCGCACCGGCAGTGCCTCGCCCATCGCCACCCGCAATTGCCATTCGACCAGATCAAACCCGGTCAAGGCTTCGGTGACCGGATGCTCAACCTGCAGGCGCGTATTCATTTCCATGAAGTAGAACGCGCCGTCTTGATCGAGCAGACATTCGATGGTGCCGGCCCCCACATAGCCGATGGCGCGTGCGGCGTTGACCGCCATCGCACCCATCGCGCGGCGCAATGCCGCGCCCGCAGTGCCGCCGAGGGCGGGCGATGGCGCCTCTTCGAT
>JANPAR010000093.1:0-4534 GCA_031430015.1 Burkholderiales bacterium | reverse complement strand
CGAGCGGGCGGGTGTCCGAGGTGTTGAACGGAAAACGCCCCTTGAGTCTGCGCATGGTGAAGCGTCTTCATGACGGATTGCGCATTCCCTACGAGAGCCTGCTGGCCGGGGTACGCTAGTCATTTGTGTGGCCATGCCTCGGTAATTAGCTCCCACCAACGGTTTTGGGCGAATTTACTTGTCAATCGAACCGCCCGCAAGTGCACTGGGCCTATCGGTCTTTGAGGATCACCTGCGCGGCGTTGTGTCCCGGTGCGCCGGTCACGCCCCCGCCTGGGTGTGCGCCGGAACCACACAGATACAAGCCCCTGAGCGGCGTGCGGTAGTTCGCATAACCGAGCGTCGGGCGGCTCACGAACAATTGTTCGAGCGAGAGGCGGCCGTGAAAGATGTCGCCGTCGGTGAGGCCGAAGGTGCGTTCAAGGTCGAGGGGCGTCAACACCTGGCGTGCGATCACGCTGCGCTTGAAGTTGGGCGCGAAGCGGGTGACGGTGTCGATGACGAGATCGGCGGCGCGTTCGCGTGCGTCGTCCCAATTTGCCCCCAATGTCGATCCGGTGGGCAACTGCGGCGCGAAGCTTTGGCAAAACAGGCTCGCCACGTGCTGGCCAGATGGCGCAAGCGTGTCATCGAGCGTACTCGGAATCAACACCTCGACCACGGGCCGCGTGGACATGCCGGTAGCGCGTGCATCCTCGTAGGCGCGGTGCATGTACTCAAGCGACGGCGCGAGGATGATGCCGGCGCCGTGGTGCGGCTGCTGCCGCGTGCCGAGGCCACAGAAGTCGGGCAACTCGGAGAGCGCTACATTCATGCGCAGCACGCCCGAGCCGGTCTTGAAGCGCTGCATGCGCGTGCGGAACTCGGCTGGCAGATCGTTTGCCGCCACGAGTTGATTGAACAGCAGCTTGGGGCCGACGTTGGCAACGACGGTGCGCGCACGGATATCTTCACCGTCTTCAAGCGCAACGCCGGTAGCGCGGCCATCATGCGTGATGACGCGCGCAACCCCGGCATTCAAGCGAATCGTCACGCCGAGGCGCTCGCACTCGCGTGCCATCGCCTGCGTGATCGCGCCCATGCCGCCGATCGCATGGCCCCAGGCGCCTTTCTTGCCGTTGACTTCACCGAAGCAGTGATGCAACTGCACGTAGGCCGAGCCGGGCGCATAGGGCGAGGCGTAGGCACCGACGATGGAGTCGAAGCCGAGCGCGGCTTTGAGCACATCGGTCTCGAACCAGTCATCGAGCATTTCACCGGCGCTGCGGCCGAAGAGCTCGATCAGGTCGCGCTGCGCTTTCATTGACAGGCCGCGCAGGGCGAGGCCCGCCTTGAGCGTGTCGATAAGGCCACCCACGCCAGCGTTGGGATCGGGCGGTGCTTTCAAAATCCACTTGCGCAATTCATCGGCGAGCAGATCGAGCATTGCGTAGTAGCGCGGCAGGGCTGCGGCATCCTTCGGCGAAAAACGTGCGACTTCGCGCACCGTGTCTTCGACGTTGGGCCCGACGCGCAGTGCGTTCAGATTGTCATTTCCCGCAGAGCCGCTCCCAGAGCCAGTCCTGGCGACATTGCTTGAGGCCGGGTCGAGCGGCACAAAATTCGACATCGGCCGGTGCACGATGCGCAAGCCGTGTTCTGCCAGCCGCAAATCACGGATCACTTGCGGATGCAACAAGCTCACCGTGTAGGCCGCCACCGAATTGCGAAAGCCCGGATGAAATTCTTCGGTGACCGCCGCGCCGCCAACGACGTTGCGCGCTTCGAGCACCAGCACGCGGCGGCCGGCGCGCGCGAGGTAGGCGGCGCACACCAGACCGTTGTGGCCGCCGCCGATGATCAGTGCATCCAGTTGCATGCCCCGTAGGGTAGCAGGAGCGGGTAGCAGGAGCGCAGGTCCCGGAGCTGCAGATAGGGCCTCGACGGAATTCTATTTGCCGTCGAACGTGAAGCCAATCGTATGGCCCGGCTCAATATCTGGTGTAGGGCCCTGCTCAACATCCGGTTTGGCGCCAAGCGTGAAATAGAACGTGGCACCCTGCCCGACGGCGGATTCTGCCCACACCTTGCCGTGATGGTGTTCGATGACGCGCTTGACTGAAGCCAAGCCGATGCCGTTTCCGGAAAACTCCTGAGGCGCATGCAGGCGCTGGAAGGTCTTGAACAGCTTGTCCGCATGCAGCGGGTCAAACCCGGCGCCGTTGTCGCGCACGAAATACGTCGTACTGCCGGCGTAGTGCAGGGCGCCGAATTCAATCTTTGCGGCATCGACTTGTCCGGTGTATTTCCAGGCATTGCCGATCAGGTTTTCAAGCACGTCGCGAATCAGGCCGCTATCGGCCCAGGCTGTCAGGTCATCCTGAATGGTGACGTCGACCCTGCGTGCAGGATCTGCGGCGCGCAGTTCCTCTATGACCTCGCTTGCACTGAGGCTCAGATCCACCTTCGTGAACACCGCTTCGGCGCGGCTCAGATGCGATAGCTTGAGCAGGCCTTCGAGCAAATTGTTCATGGTGTCGGCACTGTGAAGCACGCGTTCGAGAAATTGCCGGCCTTCCGCATCAATCCGGTCGCCCTGCGTTTCCAGCGTCAGGTTCGCGAACCCGTTGATGCCGCGCAGGGGCGCGCGCAAATCATGGGCGATGGTGTACGAAAATGCTTCGAGATCCGCGTTGGCGCGCTCGAGCTTCACGGTGCGCTCGTGCACGCGCTGTTCAAGCTGCGCATTCGCTTTCTGCAGCGCGCGGCGCGCTGTGTTGCGCTCGGTGAGGTCGTGCACGATATCGAGCGCGGCCGGTTTGCCCTGGTAGGTGACCGGCAAGGTAATGACTTCAACCTCGATCTCGCTGCCGTCGCTACGGATGCTTTTGCGTTCTTCAACGGGCAGGGAGCGGCGCTCTTCAATCACGCTGCGAAGCCGCTCGCGCGCCCGATCCACGTAGTCGGGATGCACGTAGTCAAACACGGATTTGCCGGACTGCAGCGCATCGTCGGGCAGGCCGAGCAGGCGAAAGCCGGCCGGATTCATCAACACGATGCGTTCTTCGCAGACAACGCGCATCGCATCGGGTGAGGACTGGAACAACATGTGGTATTGCGCTTCCGTGGTTTCGAGCTGACGCTCCGTCGCCAGCAGCTTGTCGAGCATGGTGTTGAATCCGGTGGCGACCTCGACCACCTCGCGCGGGCCGGCCAGCGGGGCACGAAGCCCGGTGTTGCCCGCGCCGACGCGCTGGGCGGTAGTGCGCAGATCAAGCATCGGCAAGACAATCCGGCGATGGACAAACAGCGCCAGGAGGAGCGCAAGCAGCAACACGCCTGCGCTCATCACGCTATTGTCGATTGCGTTTTTCCGCGCTTGCGCGTAAATGCGCTCGGTCGGTACGCCGACCACGCTGAACCAGCCGCGATTCGTGATCGGCCGGAACGCATAGAAGCGTTCGACCCCATCTGCGCCTGTCGATACTTCCGTTCCGTGTTTTCGCTCAAGGATGGCGTTGTTGATGCCGATCCCGCGTAGATTCTTTCCCACCATCTCTTCAGGGCGAAACGATCGTGCAACCACGGTGCCTTCGCGGTTGAGGATGCCGGCGACGCCGCCTTCGGGCAACGCCGTACTCACGACCAGAGGCAGGAACTTCAGCAGATCAAGGACGACATATGCCGCCCCAGCGGGGCGACCTTGCGCGTCCCGTATCGGTTGGGCGAGCACAAGAATGGGTTTGCCGGTAAATACGCCGCGTTGGGGGGCGCCTACGACGAAGGCGTTGGTGCGCTCGAGGTCCACCAGCCACGGCAGCCGCCCCAGACTGGGGAGTCGGCCGTCTGCGGAGGCCACCGCCGTGCAGACAATCTGGCCCTGCAAATCCACCGTGCCGACGTTGGCCAGCACCGGGTAAGTGCGCTGCAGTTCGCTGATCCTGATGTCGCAACGGTCGGGGGCGAGTTCACGGATCAGCGGGCGCTGGGCCAGCACAGTGAGTGCGCGCTCGAGATTGCCGACCGTTTGTTCGACGTCTGTAGCGTTCATGTCCGACAGATGTTTTACAAATTGGTTGGCCTGCGCAATTTCGGCTGTGGCCGTCACGCGCACTTGATAGGCGATCAACGCCAGCAGGGGCAGGGCCACCGCCAGCGTGAGCACCGCGAGAAGCGTGCGTACCGAGTAGTCCCGCAGCGCGACGTCACCAGAACGGCCATCGGCCGGCGGTCTGGCAAATTTGAGGAGTCCCCGCAACGCCAGCACGCCGGCACCCAGCCACAACGCTGCGTCACGTATTGGTCCCGGCCGGATGGCGTCTTCCCATCCGGTTGCGTGCGTACCTCCTGCCGTACTCCATGCCAACTGCCAGGCTGCGTCGAGGCCGGCAAGGGCGGCTGCCGTGAATATCAGGACGAACCCAAGCAGGGGCGCGTTTCTAAGGTGCATGCGCATTGCGTACTCCTTTCAGAAAAAAGGTGAATGCGACGCAAGGTAAGGTGAATCTGACGCGCGACTACTTCATGCTAAGGACACACTGAACAAGTAGCTGTG
>JANPAR010000092.1:0-2147 GCA_031430015.1 Burkholderiales bacterium | reverse complement strand
AAGACAACGAGTTTCCAGCTGTGTTTATTATTTGTACAACCTTAAAATATCCGGCCAGTTTTAATGGAAGATACCACAATCTTGAAGTGGTGACGTTTATTGATTATAACAGCTTCAATGAGTTTAATACGACAGTGGATTATCATGGAGATGCCTACCTTCAGTACAAGGAAAGGATCATCGAAAAATTAATGAACAGTCTTGAAAGAGTAATTCCAAGTGCCCGGCAAAACATCGTGGTAATCGCCGATGAAGCGAATCGCAGCCAATACGGCTTTGGCGGCAAGGTCAACGAGAAAACGGGCGAGATGTCTTACGGCTTCGCGAGCAATCTGCGTGATGCCTTGCCGAATGCATCCTTCATCGGTTTCTCCGGCACGCCCATCGAGAAGATGGATGCGAACACGCGGGCGGTGTTTGGTGACTACATTTCGATCTACGACATCCAGCGCGCCGTTGCCGACAAGGCCACGGTGCCGATCTATTACGAGAGTCGCATATCCAAGTTGAGCCTGAATGCGGCCGAGTTGCCCAAGCTTGATGCGGAGTTCGAGGAGATCACCGAAGGCGAGGAGCTGACCAAGAAGGAGAAGCTCAAGACCAAGTGGGCCGCGTTGGAGGCGCTGGTGGGCGACCCGAAACGCGTGGCGCTGATCGCCGAAGATCTGGTGACGCATTTCGAGAAACGCCTGGAGGCGATGGACGGCAAGGCGATGATCGTCTGCATGAGCCGCCGCATCTGCGTGGACCTCTACAACGCGCTGATCAAGCTGCGCCCCGACTGGGCCAGCGCCAAGGATGACGACGACGAATCCGAGAACGCCAAAACTTGCGTGGTGAAGGTGGTGATGACCGGCAGCGCCGACGACGGCCCCGATTGGCAGCCGCATATTCGTAACAAGGAAAAACGCCGCAAGCTGGCAAACCGTTTCAAGGATGATCGTGACCCGTTCCGCATCGTGATCGTGCGCGACATGTGGCTCACCGGGTTCGATGCGCCCTGTCTGCACACCATGTATGCCGACAAGCCGATGCAGGGCCACGGCCTGATGCAGGCGATTGCGCGGGTGAACCGCGTGTTTCGCGACAAGCCCGGCGGCCTGGTGGTGGATTATCTCGGCCTGGCCGATCAACTCAAGAAAGCGCTGGCCGTCTACACCGAGAGCGGCGGCAAGGGCGATCCCACCTTCGACACCGCGCAGGCGGTTGCCGTGATGCTGGAGAAGCACGGTGTCGTCTCCGACATGATGCACGGCTTCAATTGGAGTAAGTGGACCACCGGCAAACCGGTGGAGCGCCTGGGCCTGATCCCGGCCGGGCAGGAGCATGTTCTTGAGCAGGAAGACGGCAAGAAGCGTTTCGTGCAGGTAGTGACTGAACTGTCACGCGCGTTTGCGCTGTGCGCCGCAAGCGATGAAGCCACCGCAATACGCGACGACGTGAGTTTCTTCCAGGCGATCCAGGCGGCGCTCAATAAGCAGAGCAGCAACAACCGCAAGACCCCGGAGCAAATCGACGCCGCGATCCGCCAGCTGGTGTCGAAAGCAATCACCACCGAAGGGCAGGTGATCGACGTTTTCACTGCCGCCGGTTTGGCCAAGCCGGACATTGGCATCCTCTCCGACCAATTCCTGGCCGAAGTGCGCGGCCTCAAGCACAAGAACGTTGCCGCCGAGTTGCTCGAAAAACTGCTCAAGGACGAACTCAAGGTTCGCTCGAAGCGCAATCTGGTGCAGAGTCAGGTTTTTTCAGAGAAGCTCAAGCAGACCCTCAACGCGTATCACAACCGCGCCATCTCGACGATGCAGGTGCTGGAAGAACTGATCAAACTCGCCAAGGAGATGGATGCCGCCACCAAGCGCGGCGAGGAGCTTGGCCTCACCGACGACGAAGTCGCCTTCTACGATGCGCTGGCCGCCAACGAGAGCGCAATGAAGGCGATGGGCAGCGCCGAGCTGCGTGTGATCGCGGCGGAGTTGGTCACGCAAGTGCGCAAGAGCGTGACCATAGACTGGACTGTGCGCGAAAGCGCGCGCGCCAAAATCAAGGTGATGGTCAAGCGCATCCTCAACAAATATGGCTACCCACCGGATTTGCAGGAAGAAGCGACCAAGACGGTGTTGGCGCAGGCGGAGTTGCTGTCGGCG
>JANPAR010000091.1:0-27739 GCA_031430015.1 Burkholderiales bacterium | reverse complement strand
CAGTCATTTCGTTGACGTGATGGTAGGAAACGACATATAATCACAGGCTTTCCTGAAAAACGGCGCTCGGTTCATTGCTTCCGCTTTGCGTGTAAGCGCCGAGAAGGCTCGTTTGACTCAGTTGAAAATGCCGCTGTCGTCGACACCCAAGCAATAGCAAGACTGTCCCGGATCATGACCATGAAAACCTTTTCCGCCAAACCGCAAGACGTCAAGCACGGCTGGTTCGTGATCGACGCCGACAACCTCGTTCTTGGCCATGTCGCCACCGAAGTGGCGCGCCGTCTGCGCGGCAAGCACAAGCCCGAGTTCACCCCGCACGTTGATACCGGCGATTTCATCGTCGTGGTCAACGCCGCTAAATTGCGTGTGACCGGCAACAAGGCGCTGGACAAAAAATACTATCGCCACTCGGGCTACCCGGGCGGCATTTATGAAACCAACTTTGCAAAAATGCAGGAACGCACCCCTGGCCGCGCGCTTGAAAAAGCCGTCAAAGGCATGCTGCCCAAAGGCCCGCTCGGCTACGCCATGATCAAGAAGCTCAAGGTGTACGCAGAAGCCACTCATCCCCATATCGCGCAGCAACCCGCCGCGCTGGTTATTCACTGATCCGGCGCTCGCGCCCCCTCACTTTCCGAGACATCCATGATCGACAACAAAAACTACGGTACTGGCCGCCGCAAGACGGCGGTTGCGCGCGTTTTCATGAAGGCGGGCAAGGGCGGCTTTGTGGTCAACGGCAAGGCGGTTGATGAGTTCTTTACCCGCGAAACCGGCCGCATGATCGTGCGCCAGCCGCTCGAACTGACCCAGCACATCAGCACTTTTGACATCATGGTCAATGTGCATGGTGGTGGCGAGTCCGGTCAGGCCGGTGCCGTGCGTCACGGTATCACCCGTGCGCTGGTCGAGTACGACGCGACCCTCAAACCCGTGTTGTCCAAGGCTGGTTTGGTAACCCGTGATGCGCGCGAAGTCGAACGAAAAAAGGTTGGTCTGCGCAAGGCGCGCCGCCGCAAGCAGTTCTCGAAGCGTTGAGATTTGCGGCAGTTGCCGCCAATCCTTGCAAAGGCCGCCGAATGTTCGGGCGGCCTTTTGCATTTTTGTGGGCGCTTTGAGTACGCTCTGGTTCTGATTCGGGGCAGCCGGCAGGTTTCCTGGCGGCGGTTCAAATACGAGGTGCGAAGGGGAAAGCCAACGATTCACGAGTCAGTGGCGGTTGCCGACGAATCAACGTGTTGCGCCGTCAACCGTTAACGGCGAACAGTCAAAGGCGACAGCGGTTACTATGGCGATGGAAAGGGAATAGAGCATGGTCAAGATCGGCATCGTGGGTGGCACGGGGTATACCGGCGTTGAACTGTTGCGCCTGCTGGCGCGCCATGCCGATGCACGCCTCATGGCGATCACCTCGCGCAAGGAAGCCGGCATGGCGGTGGCAGAGATGTTCCCCTCGCTGCGCGGCTGCGTCGATCTGACTTTTTCGGTGCCCGATGAAGCACTGCTCAAAGAATGCGATGTGGTGTTTTTCGCCACGCCGCACGGCGTCGCGATGGACATGGGCCCGGCGCTGGTCAAGGCCGGCGTGAAAATCATTGATCTGGCCGCTGACTTCCGGCTCAAGGATACCGCCGTGTTTGAGAAGTGGTACAAGATGCCGCACAGCGCCCAGGAATTGCTCGCCGAGGCGGTCTACGGGCTGCCCGAAGTGAACCGCGAAGCGATCCGCAAGGCGCGCGTGATTGGCCTGCCTGGCTGCTATCCTACGTCAGTACAACTTGGCCTAAAACCCTTGGTGGAAGCGGGTCTTGTGGATTTAGCCCACCTGATCGCCGACTGCAAATCTGGCGTGTCGGGGGCCGGGCGCAAGGCCGAAATCGGCACCCTGTTTTCGGAAGCGGGCGACAACTTCAAGGCTTACGGGGTGGCCGGTCATCGCCATCACCCCGAGATCGAGCAGGGCCTCGCGCGCATGGCAGGCAAACCGGTCAATCTGATCTTCACGCCGCATTTGACGCCGATGATTCGCGGCATTCACTCGACAATCTATGCGCGCATCACGCGCGAAGCCGATTTCCAGAAACTGTTTGAAGATACCTACCGGGGCGAGCCCTTCGTCGATGTCATGCCGCCCGGCTCGACCCCAGACACCCGCTCGGTGCGCGGCGCCAACACCTGCCGGATCGCCATTCACCGCCCGCAGAACGGCGATACGCTGACGATTTTGTCGGTGATTGACAATTTGACCAAGGGTGCCGCAGGGCAGGCCGTACAAGTGATGAACCTCATGTGTGGCCTGCCAGAAACGGCAGGGCTGCAAGGCATTGGTCTGGTGCCATAAGGGCATCGCGCCAGTGTCTGAGCAACCGATGCATCCCAGACTTGCCGTGAGCGTTGCCGTTGCCCCGTGCTGCGGGCAGGGTGGATGTAGCTGTCGAGTCGGTCGTCGTTTGAATCACCGGTTCGCACCACGGCGCTGCGCATGAATTTCCGCCGCTTCCGCTTCATGCGTCGCCGCATGACGATTGCTGCGCCGAAGATGTCGGTGCGCACCCACATACCGTGGTACTGGCGCGGGCTGTTCTGGATTCTGGTGCTATCGGTGTCGATCGCGACGGCAGCGTGGATTTACGACGCTGGCCGCAAGTTTGCCGGCTTCGACCGCAATGAGGTGCAGCAAGAGCTGA
This sequence comes from Burkholderiales bacterium, assembly GCA_031430015.1. GTDB lineage: Bacteria > Pseudomonadota > Gammaproteobacteria > Burkholderiales > JAEUOS01 > CANJDH01. The sequence goes on along the minus strand of JANPAR010000091.1, from coordinate 25,049 downwards.
CCGATCTGCGCACACTTAGCGCCAAGCTGACAGCGGAAAATGCCGCCCTCAAGGCCGACACCAACGCCGCCGGCAGCCGCTTGTCGATCGAGCAGACCGCGCAGCGGCGTCTGGCCGATCAGGTCAAGGCGCTGGAGATGGACAACACGCGCTTGAAGGAAGACCTCGCGCTGTTTGAAGGTATGGTCGCCGCAGATCGCAAGGAAGGCAGTTTTGCCATCAACAACTTCAAGGTTGACATCGACAATGGCCGGCTGCGTTACCGTATGCTGCTGTCGCGCGGCGCGCGCACCAGCTCCATTTTGGGGGGCAATCAGGAGCCGGAATTCGCTGGGCGGGTCGAATTTCACTTGTTTGAAAACGGGGCCGCCGCGCCTGCCGACGGCAAAAGCGACGCCCCCGCCGGTGGTATGATTCGAATGCCTTCGACAGACGAGGCCGGTGCCGACAACTACCGCGTCAAATTCCGCTACTTCCAGCGCATGGAAGGCGAGTTGACGTTGCCGGCCGGGAGCAATCCGAAGCAGATCCAGGTGCGCTTGCTCGAAGGCGATAAAGTCAAAGCAACGCAGACAGTAAACTTGGGCGCGCCCGATGCTGGGCGGCAAGCGCCTGAATCAGCAGCGCAGGCTGCGGAAAAGTTGGCACCACCCTCGCGCGGCACACGTTCCGGGCGTTGAGCAGCGGAAAAATTTGTGGTGCCTGCGCACCGCATCAGCCGGGAGAAATCCATGTTTGGCATCAAATCGAACAAACCGCAAAGCACCATTGACAGCCTGATTGGTGCCACTACCGTGATTGAAGGTGACGTTGTGTTTTCGGGCGGCCTGCGCATTGACGGCCAAGTGCGTGGACACGTCATTGCCTCGGGCGAATCGGAATCAGCCAACAGCACGCTGGTGGTGAGTGAATCGGCACGCATTCAGGGTGAGATTCGTGCAGCGCATGTCGTCGTCAATGGCATCGTCGAGGGGCCGATCTATGTGTCCGAGTTTCTCGAGTTGCAGCCAAAGGCGCGCGTCACCGGCGACGTCCACTACAAGAGCATCGAAATTCATTTGGGCGCAACTCTGGATGGCAGGCTGGCCCACGTGGCGTCTGACACCGGCCGCGCCAATCTGAAGTTGGCTGCCAACAATTCGTAGCCCCTAGAGCCGTCCTTGGGCCGGAGCGATGATGCGCTGGCAAGGGGCGGGTCGAAAGGGAAAGGCGTCTTGCTGGCGGCAGGCTGGTGAGGATTTGGCGGGCCTCTGCGCAAGACCCTGTTGCTCACAGGTTTGAATTCGTTACCAAACACCCCCATAATCACAGTATCCGCCGTTTTTCTTCCTGTTTCAGGAGACCCATCATGAATGCTCCCGTCGAACTTCCCGTCCCCTTCGTATTCACCGACAACGCTGCCAACAAGGTGGCCAGTCTGATTGAAGAAGAAGGCAACCCTGACCTCAAACTGCGCGTGTTCGTCTCAGGTGGCGGCTGCTCCGGTTTTCAGTACGGCTTCACATTTGACGAGGCGATCAACGAAGACGACACCACGATGGAGAAAAACGGCGTCAAGCTGCTGATTGACTCAATGAGTTACCAGTACCTGGTTGGTGCCGAGATCGACTACAAGGAAGACCTTGAAGGCGCGCAGTTCGTCATCAAGAACCCGCAAGCCACCACCACCTGCGGCTGCGGCTCATCGTTCTCGGTGTGATGGCGTAGCCTGCGAGGGCGTGTTGCAAAAAGGGCGCTGTGGCGCCCTTTTCCGTGGAGGGCGCTGCGGCGCCCTTTTTCTTTTACCAGCTTCAGGATGTATCTCTGAAACGCGCTTCTGGAGCGGCTCTCAGGCCGGATAGATCGCTCCCAGAATGCGTGGCCCACGTGCACCGGTCACGGTCGCAATGCTGCCCGGTTGGCGTTCGATCAGCCGGAACGCCAGCCAGGCAAACGCCACCGCCTCGACCCAATCGGCCGGCACACCTAGTGCTTCGGTTTCTTGCCAGTGAATATCGGACGCGTATTCGCGCAGCAGGCGCAACAACTGGCCGTTGTGCGCGCCACCACCGCAGACAAACGCCTCGCGCGCCGCGCCTCCCGCACAACGTGCGATGCCGTCGGCGATAGTGCGCGCAGTTAATGCGCACAGTGTTGCTTGCACATTCACCGCATCGGTGGATGCGCCTAGCCCCGACGCGTTTACGTGCCCATCAAGCCAGGTCGCATGAAACAAATCACGCCCTGTGCTTTTGGGCGGCGGCAGGGCAAAGTAAGGTTCAGCCAACATGCGCTCAAGCAAGCCGGGAATGATCTCGCCACTTGCGGCCCAGACGCCATCAGCATCGTAGGCGTGGCCCTGATGGCGCTGCATCCATAGGTCCATCAGCGCGTTGCCAGGGCCGGTGTCAAAGCCGGTGACGGCAGCTTGCGCCGCCGCGCTTGGCGGGACGCGCGCCGGGGTGCTTGATGGCGCGCTCACCGCCGATACCCTGGTTGCCGCAGCACCGGTTGCATTGGCCGGCAGATGCGTGATATTGGCGATGCCGCCAACATTGACGATGATGCGGTCAGTCTCGTCGGCACCGAACACGGCGTGATGAAACGCCGGTGCCAGCGGCGCGCCCTGCCCACCGGCAGCGACATCACGGCTGCGAAAATCGGCGCATACCGTGATGCCGGTTAATTCAGCAAGCTGCGCGGCATTAATCAACTGCATCGTGAAACCGAGTTCAGGCCGGTGCCGCACTGTCTGGCCATGCGCGCCGACGGCCTCAACCTCATGCGCCGCAATCTGCGCGCGGGCGAGCAGCGCCTGCACCGCACTGGCGTAGGCGCGCGCCACGCCGTTTGCCGCGAGCGCGCTCTCATGCAGTTCATTGTCACTCGCCGCTTGCAGGTTTAGCAGCGCAGCGCGCAGCGCAGGATCAAACGGCGCGAAGTGGGTCGCGATTGTCTGCGGCGTGGCAGCGGAGAAATCGACCAGCGCAGCATCGACGCCGTCCAGGCTGGTACCCGACATGAGACCAATGAACAGGCGGCGGTGTTGCGGCAAGTAAGTGTCTCCACCCCCCAGTCGTGGGGTCTGCAATAGTGCAGTGTGCGAAAGCAACCCAACCCTTAGGTTCGCGAGCTACTGGCCCCTCAAGGTCACGGTCAGTGCATTTCCCGTGACGCGGAAAGTGATGCGGGTAACCTGCGCGTGGCCGAAGTTGACGCGGCTGATGCGCCTACGCGGGCTACTCGAAGTCGGCCGCCGCCACCGCAACGCCCGCCGCCTGCCGCTCACGCAGCATGGCCACGCGCGCAGCCAGCGGCACCGCTTTGACTTTGAAATCAGCGAGGTGCTTGGCATCAAGTGGCAACGCGGTCGGCAGGGTCACCGTAAGCGGATTGACCGCCGCATCAGCCACGCGGAACTCATAGTGCAGATGCGGCCCCGTGGCCCATCCGGTCTGGCCGACAAAGCCGACCGTCTCGCCCTGACTCACGCGCCCGCCTTTTTTGATGCCTGGCCCAAACGCGCTCATGTGCGCATACAGGGTGGTGTAGCGGCCTTGGTGGCGCACGACAACGACATTGCCATACCCGCCCTGTTTGCCGGCAAACTCGATCACGCCATCGCCGGTGGCGCGAATACGCGTGCCGGAGGGTGCGCCATAGTCAATGCCCTTGTGCTGCTGCCAGGTGTTGCGGATCGGATTGATGCGCCCGCCAAATCCCGAGGTGATACGTGAGAACTCCAGCGGCGTGCGCAGGAAAGCCTTGCGCAGATTCTTGCCTTCCGGTGTGTAGTAACCCGAGGCTTCCGCATCTTGCGGGTTGTCGTACCAGACCGCAGAGAAAGTCTTGCCGTTGTTGATGAACTCGGCAGCCAGCACCCGGCCGGATTTCACCAACTCGCCTTCGTGATACAGCATTTCGTAGACCACGCGAAAGCGGTCGCCGCGGCGAATGTCTTTGTAGAAATCGATGTCGCCGGAAAACATCTCGGCCACTTGCGTCGTCACGCTGTCAGGCAGGCCTGCCGCATCGGCAGCACCAAACAAGGAGCTGCGAATCTCTGCGCTCTTCATGTGCACGCGGCGCTCTGCCACGATGGCGGTCCTGCTGGTCGAGAGCGTGTCGCCATCGCGCTCAATCACCACCGTCTCGGTGGGCGAAAGCGCATACGACAGGCTCAACAACTCACCGTCAGTATCCGTCTCGGCGCGCAGCGCGCGGCCCGGACGCAGGTTGTTGGCGATCGCGCGCGCATCCGCGTTGCTGCGCAAATACTGAAATGCCTGTGTATCGCTCACGCCCAGACGCGCCAGCAAACTTGCTAGCGTATCGCCACGCTGCACGCGCTCTTCGCGGAAGATGCCGCGTTCTTCGTCGTCGATACTGACGGTCCTGGGTTGATCGATGTTGAGCGCCTGGCTCAACGGTGTGGTGTGCGGTGTGTCGGTATTAACCACGCCGAGCGTGGCGAAGGCACCGCCCGACATCACGCAGGCTGCGGCGCACACACGCAATTGACGTTTTTGCTTCGCAGTCAGGCGGGATAAAATCTCGATTTGCACGCTGTCAATGTCTCTCGTTCGATCTTGCCAGGTTGTTCGTGGCGCGCGGTCTCGGCCGCACAGCGTCTTGTTTGCGGTGACCGTCTGCAACGCGCCGCAGTGTTTACACAGCCGCAGCGCGCCACTCCTCGGAATTACCGTCAGCGTCAACGAATGCCGCATCGCCCTTGATGGCGGCTGTTTTGACCCTTGGCGGCACCGCAGGCGGTGACACAAGCGCGCAAGTATATCAAAGCCTCTCCACGGAAACCCCATGCAGCCCAACGTTTTTGACACCCTCACCGAACGCGGGTTTGTTGCCCAAACCGCCGACGCCGCAGCCACGCGCGATTTACTCGAAAAACAGAAGATCACCTTCTATATCGGCTTTGACCCGACCGCGAGTTCACTGCACTGCGGCTCCCTGGTGCCGATCATGGCAATGGCGCATTTGCAGCGTGCCGGGCACAAGCCGCTCGGCCTCGTTGGCGGCGGCACCGCGATGGTCGGCGACCCCTCGGGCAAGACCGAAATGCGCCAGATGCTGAGCCTAGAAGCGATTCAGTTGAATGGTGCCGGCCTGCTCGCGCAGTTGCAGCGCTACCTAAACCTTGACGGCACGGCGGGCCTCTCGGCCAACAACGCCGACTGGCTGCTGAGTCTGAAGTACATCGAATTCCTGCGCGACATCGGCCGCTATTTCCGGGTCAATGAAATGGTGCGCGCCGAGGCCTACCGCGCGCGTCTGGAGCGCGAAGAAGGCCTGTCGTTCATCGAATTCAACTACCAGTTGCTCCAAGCCTACGACTACCTGCAACTGTTCGAGCAGCACCAATGCGTGCTGCAAATGGGTGGCGACGACCAGTGGAGCAACATCCTCGCCGGCATTGACCTGATCCGCCGCAAGCACGCCAAGCAAGCCCATTGCATTACCTTCCCGCTGCTGACCACCGCACGTGGCGAAAAAATGGGCAAGACCGCGCAGGGGGCCATCTGGCTCGAAGCAGCGCGTACCTCGCCCTACGATTTCTACCAATACTGGATCAACACCGACGACCGTGATGTGAAGCGCTTTCTCGCGTTGTTCACGTTTTTGCCGATGGAGGATGTTACGCGCTTGGGCAGCGCCACCGGTGCAGACCTCAACGCGTCAAAGGACGTGCTCGCGTTCGAAGCGACCAGCCTGTGCCACGGCGCAGCCGCCGCGAACGAAGCGCGCGCGGCGGCGCGGGCGGCATTCGGGGTGACGGCGGGCGGCGGCGGTGACCTCAGCGCGCTGCCGTCCACCACAGTCGATAGCGCGCGCCTCGCCGCCGGCATCAGCGTGCTTGACCTGTTCGTCGAGTGCGGCCTCACCGCATCAAAAGGCGAGGCGCGGCGGCTGGTGCAGCAGGGCGGCGCTTACGTCAATGACGCCGTGGTGACTGACGACACGCGCAAAGTCGGCAGCCTGGACCTGCAAGACGGCGCTATCCTGCTGCGCGCCGGCAAGAAGAAATATCACCGCGTGATCAGCGCGTAACCCCGGCACCGGGTAAAGAAGCATCGAAGAATGGCTCTGGAAGCCATTCTTCGGACAATATCGATCAGAGGCTCGCCGGCTGCCCGCCCGTAAGGCTCGCAGGCATCAGGCATTCGCCTGCTGCCCGCGATGAGCCCAACCGGTCATGCGCTTTTCGATCCAGGCAAACAGCTCGTACATCACCATCGCCATGATCGAGATCACGATCACGCCGGCGAACATCAGCGCGGTTTTCAGGGATGAGCTGGCACTCATCATCAGGTAACCGATACCGGCGTTGGACGCGCTGATTTCCGACACTACCGTGCCGACAAAGGCAAGGGTGATCGCGACCTTGAGGGACGCGAAGAAGAAGGGCATCGAGCGCGGCAGGCCGACCTTGCGCAGGATTTCGACGCGTGTCGCACCGAGCGCGCGCAGTACGTCTTCGAGCTCGGGTTCAAGCGTCGCCAGACCGGTGGCGACGTTCACGACGATGGGAAAAAACGAAATCAAAAATGCCGTGATGATGGCAGGTACCGAGCCAATGCCAAACCACACCACGAGAATCGGTACGAACGCCGCCTTGGGGATCGAGTTGAACCCCACCAGCAGCGGATAGCAGGCACGGTAGATCAGGCGCGACGATCCGAGCAGGCAGCCCAGCACTATGCCGACCACCACTGCAATGACGAAGCCCACCATCGTGGTCCACAGCGTCTGCATCGCGTGATCCCAGATCGGGCCGCGATACTCGATCAGCGCATCCCAGATCGCGGTTGGCATCGGCAGGATGAAGGGATCGACCTTGAAGAGGCGGCAGATCAACTCCCACAGCAGCAGCAGTGAGGCGGTGAGCAGGCTCGGTGCGTGTTTTTCGGCGAAGGCTTGCATGGTGTGTGAATTCTCAACAAGGTGGGACGCAGAGAACGGTGAGATGGAAAGAATGCCTCAAGACTTGCGAATCATGCCGATGTGCTCACGCAACTCGTGCACGATGCGCGTAAATGGCTCGCTGTAGGTCACTTCAATGTCGCGCGGACGCGGCAAATCGATGTGCTTTTTGGCGAGAATGCGTCCTGGCCGCTTGCTCATCACATACACGGTGTCGGCGAGGAAGGTCGCCTCGCGCAGATCGTGCGTCACCAGCACTACGGTGAACGGGTTGACCGCGTGCAGATCGCGCAGCACGCACCACAACTCTTCGCGCGTGAACGCATCGAGTGCGCCAAACGGCTCGTCGAGCATCAATAGCTTGGGTTCGTGCACCAGCGCGCGGCAGATCGAGGCACGCTGCTGCATGCCGCCCGACAACTCCCACGGAAACTTGTGCTCCCAGCCACCGAGGCCCACGGTGTTGATCAATTTCATCGCGCGCGCTTCGTACTCGGCGCGCTTTTGCCTGAAGTCGTGCTTGAAGGGTTCGACGATTTCGAGCGGCAGCAACACGTTGTCAAGCGTGGTGCGCCAGGGCAGCAAGTTGGGTGCTTGGAACGCCATGCCGGTGATCTTGAGCGGCCCGGTCACTTCGCGCCCTTCGACTTTCACCGAACCTTGGGTCGGCGGGCGCAAGCCGGTGCCGAGCTTCATGAAGGTCGATTTACCGCAGCCCGATGGCCCGACGATGGCGACGAATTCGTGCTCGTCAATCGAGACGCTGACGTCCTCTATCGCGAAGTCGAGCGTGGGGTTGTATTTGAGCCAAACCTGGGAAAAGTCGATGAAGGCGGGCATGGGGGCGGCGGCGGGAGGCGGGACGGTGGAGGAAATACAGGTGACGACATGCAACGCGCGTGCCAGATCATTATCGGCCCAAGGCGGCGCAAAGCAGCGCATGGGAAATTGTATCCAAAGCCGCTGAATTATGTATACAAAAGGCTGTGATGCCCGCTTCACAGGCGCTGCCCGGAAAGCCGCTCCCGGAGCCGTTTTGCGCCGTGACGCCGCGAAGACGCGCTTCTGGAGCGGCTTTGCGGGCTATGCCGCCAGCGCTTGCAGCAATTGCTCGCCGATGGCCTTGCGCTCCAGCCCGCGCCCGATCAATACGATCTTGCTCTCGACCCCCCCCGCACCCCACGGGTCCGCGGGGCGCAGCTCGAAGACGCGATGCACGCCCTGCAACACATGGCGGCGATTGTCACCGGCAATGCCGATGATGCCCTTGATACGAAAGATCGTGTCGCCCTGCGCAGTGGTGAGCCGGCGCAGGTAGTCCGTCAGGCGCGCGGCGTCGTAACTGCGTTTGAACACAAACGAGAGCGAGCTTACGGTGGGGTCGTGCGCGTGCGAAGTGTCGTCGAGAAAATCGTCGGCCATGGTCATGTTGTTGACGCGCGCGAAGGCACCGATGCCGAGGATTTTGGCGAGGTCCACCTGGGCGTGCGACGAACGCAGGATCTCGGCGCTGGCGTTGAGCTTGCGAATGTCGGCTTCGATGGTGGCGAGCGCGGCTTCATCGTGCACGAGATCGATCTTGTTGAGGATGATGCGGTCGGCGGCGATGATTTGATCAACCGCCTGGTTGTCGCTGCCGTCGAGGACGGGATCGTGAATGTGTTGGCCGATGTGCAGTGCGTCGGCGACGGTGACGATGGCGTCGAGACTGACTTGCGGCGCGAGTTCCTTGTCGTAGAAAAAACTCGCGGCCACCGGTGTCGGATCGGCCAGGCCACTGGTCTCGACCAGGATGTAGTCGAATTCATCGCGGCGCTTGAGCAGTTTGCCGAGCACCTTGATGAGGTCGTTGCGCACATCGACAAAGCAGCAGATGCAGCCGTTGGTGAGGGTGAAGATTTCTTCTTCGGATTTTTCGATCAGGTCGGTGTCGACCGACACTTCGCCGAACTCGTTCTCGATGACGGCAATGCGGTAGCCGTGGCGCTCGCGCAGAATGTAATTGAGCAGCGTCGTCTTGCCCGCACCAAGAAAGCCGGTGAGGATGGTGACGGGCAGTGGAATGACGGCTGGCGCGGGCTGCAGTGCGGCATCGCGTGCCGTGATTGGCGCGGGGGATGAGGAGGCGGCAGACTCCGAGTTGGAGGTGATCGCAGTCATGCTGTGGCACCGGCGCCGGCCGCGGTCTTGGCGCGCAGCGCGGCCAACACATCTTCCGGCGTGATCGGATAGTGGCGAAAGCGCACACCGATGGCATCGTAAATCGCGTTGGCGATCGCCGGGCCAATCGCGACGATCGGGTCTTCGCCGATGCCCTTGGCACCCCAGGGCCCGCCCGGGTCGGGTGCGGTTTCGAGGATGATGGTGTGGATCGGCGGCATGTCCATCGACAGCGGCATCTTGTAGTCAACAAAGCCGGCATTGAGCGACTTGCCGGTGACGGGGTCGATCTCGTAGTTCTCCGACAGCGTGTGGCCGATGCCCTGCTGGATGCCGCCTTCGATCTGGCCGGCGGCGGCGACCGGATGGATCACGCGGCCCACCTCGTGCACCGGGGTGACTTGCAGCACGGCGATCTGCCCGGTCTCGATATCAACCGACACATCGACAAAATGCGCGGCGAAGGAATAAGACTTGGTCGGGGTGTAGGTTGCGCTGCCCACCAGGTGCGCGGCCGGCTGCCCGCGTGCCACGCCCAGCGCGGCCGCCACGCTCAAGCTGACGTCTGTGCCGCGCACGGTGATGACACCGTGGCGTATCTCGAGTTCACTCGCCGCGACTTCGAGTTGGTCGGCCGCGCGTACTAGCAATTGCTTCTTCACTTCGGTCGCCGCCATTTGCGCGGCGCGACCACCCATGTAGGTGGTGTGGCTGGCGAAGGCGCCGATGTCCCACGGCACGGTGTCGGTATCACCATGCATCACCGAGACGCGCTCGAAGTGGATGCCAAGCTCTTCCGCAACAATCTGGGCGAGCACCGTGTGCGCCCCGGTGCCGAGGCCGGCGGTGCCAGTGAGCAATACGGCGCTGCCGTCTTCGTTGAGCCGGACGATGGCGTTGCCCTGCTCCTTGATACCGGGGTAGGCCGAAGAGCCGTGCATTTCGCAACCGCTGCCGCGGCCATAGCGCAGGGCGCGTTTGGCAGAGCTTGATGAGATTGCATCAATGCCGGAAGACCCTTGGTGGGAGCGGGTGTCAGACTCATGCTCGCCCGAAACGCGCTGCCAGCGCACCTCTTGCATGCCGCGTTTGATGCAATCTTCCAGCCCATGCCCGACGATGGGGTGGCCGGAGGGCGCGATGTCGCCCTCACGCACCGCGTTCTTCAACTTCAACAACGCCGGATCGATCCCCAACAAAATCGCCGCTTCATCGAGCTGGATATCGAGGGCGTAGTAGGTCTGCACCACGCCATAGCCGCGAAACGCGCCGGCGATCGGCGCGTTGGTGTAGACGCACCTGCCCTCAAGCTCGACGTTGTCGCAACGGTAGAGCGAGGTGAGCGCCCCGGTGCCGACGGCGGTGACGCCGGGGCCGTGCGAGCCGTAGGCCCCGGAGTTGAACACCGCGCGCGCCTGCCGTGCGGTGATGCTGCCGTCGCGCTTGAAGCCTTGCTTCAACCAGATCTTCGCCGGGTGGCGCGTGCGCCCGCCCAGGAAGGTCTCCTTGCGTGTGTACTCCATCATCACCGGGCGGCGCGTCGCGCGCGACAACAAAGCGCAGAGAAACTCGGACTGAAACAGATCCTGCTTGGCACCGAAACCGCCGCCCATGTGATCGACGATGACACGCACCTGGTTGAGCGGCAGGCCCAACACTTCGGCGAGGATGCCGCGTGCCATGAAAGCAGTTTGGGTCGAGAGCCAGACGGTGAGCTTCTCGTTGCCGCCACCCTGTTCACCGGAATGTTCCCAATGACACACACAGACATTCGGCTCCATATAAGCCGGCGTCGGCCGTCCGCCCTCGTACTCACCTTCGATGATGAGGTCGGCTTCGGCAAACCCTTTGGCAACGTCGCCGCGCGTGACCTTGAATGGCGGCGCGACCAGATTGCCGCCCGGCCCCACGTCGTGAATCAGCGCCGCACCCGGCGCCAGCGCGGCTTCGATGGTGGTCATCACCGGCAGCGCCTCGTACTCGACGTCGATCAGCGCCAGCGCTTCCTCGGCGATCTCTTCGCTAATGGCCGCGACCATGGCGACACTCTCGCCCCAGTAGCGCACCTTGTTGTCGAGAATGTACTGGTCGCAGGCAAGCGAAGCGTTGCGCGGCGCGGGCGAGCCGTAGTGCAGCACGCGCGGCACATCCTCATGCGTGAGCACCGCCTTGACGCCGGGCAGGGCGCGCGCCTTGCTGGCGTCGATGCGGCGAATCTTGGCGTGTGCCAGGGTCGAGCGCAGGGTGCGTGCGAACAGCATGCCGGGCAGGCGCAAGTCGCCGGCATAGCGCGCGCTGCCAGTGATCTTTTCGACCACGTCGTTGCGCTTGACCGAGGTGCCGACGATGTCGAGTTTCATCGCGCGGCTCCTGCGTTGTGCGGCACCGCTGCGCTGCCACGCAACTGCTGTGCCGCCGCTGCGACCGCCTCAATGATCTTGGTGTAACCGGTGCAGCGGCAAATGTTACCGGCCAGGGCAAAGCGAATGTCGTCTTCAGTCGGATCGGGCGTTTCGTCCAGCAGCGCCTTGGCCATCATCAACAGGCCGGGTGTGCAAAAGCCGCACTGCGCAGCACCATGTTGCAGAAACTGTTCCTGCAACACATGGAGCGCACCGGACGCATCTTGCAGGCCTTCGACGGTTTGAATCGCGCAGCCATCGGCTTCCACCGCCAGCATCAGACACGAATTGAGCGGCGCGCCATCGACGATCACCGTGCAGGCGCCGCAGTCGCCAACGTCGCAACCTTTTTTGGTGCCGGTCAGGCCGGCTTCAAAACGCAGCGCGTCGAGCAGCGTGCGCCAGGGCGCGACGCTCAGTTCGACCGCGTCACCGTTGATGATGGGTGTGACGGATTGCTTCATGCGGGTTGACCACCTTGTGTGAGAGCCAGCGCGCCTTCGAGCGCGCGGCGCGTGAGCACACCCACCATCTCGCGCCGGTAAGCGGCGCTGGCGCGCACATTGCTGATCGGCGTGCAGGCGAGCATCGCGCGCTCAGCCGCTCCCACCAAGGCTTCCGGGCCGATACGTGTGCCTTCCAGCATCGCTTCTGCGGCGCGCGCGCGGATCGGCGTTGGTGCCACCGCGCCCAGCGCAATGCGCGCTTGCGTGCAAACGCCGGATGCATCGAGCGTGAGCGACACCGCCACACCAACGGTGGCGAGTTCCATCGCCTTGCGGCGGCCATGCTTGATATAGACGCGGCCCGTGCGCATCAGGGAACCTGAGGCAGCAGGCGGTGGCGGTACCGCAATTGCCAGCACCAATTCGCCGGGACGCAACGCAGTCTTGCCAGGGCCAGTGAAAAAATCCTCGAGGAGCATGACGCGTGAGCTGAAGCCATCGCCCATTTCGATGCTGGCGCCATCGGCAATCAGTGGCGGCAGGGTGTCGGCCGAGGGTGAGGCGCGGCAGATATTGCCCACCACGGTGGCGCGGTGGCGCACCTGGATCGATCCCAGTTCGCGCACCGCCTGCGCGAGACCGGGGTAATGGCGCGCGACATCGGCGTGCAGTTCGATGGCGCGTGCCGTCGTGAGAGCGCCGAAGCGCAAGCCGGTTGTGGTGTCAAAGGTGAGTGCATCGAGACCGGGGATGCGCTTGATATTGACCACGCAACGAACGCGGCGCAGATGCTCCTTGATCTCGACCAGCAAGTCAGTGCCGCCCGCCATCACGCTGGCGAAACCGTCGTGGCCTTTGAGCGCCGCCGAGGCTTCAGCGAGCGTGCGCGGTTCGGCGTAGTCGAAGCGGATCATGTGCGCGAAATCGTGGCCGGTGAGGTGATGACCGGCGCAGCGCGCGTCATTCGGCCGCCGCTCATGGCTGTCCTGCGGCGCGCGCGAGAATCGCCGCCGCACGCGCCATCGCGTCACTTGAAATCTCCGCGCGCTGCCCCTCAAAGTTCGCCCCACGCGTCGCATCCAGCCCCATGCGCGAAGTGGTGCCGGTGCTGCCGGCCGACGGATCGAGCGCGCTGCCGGGCAGGCCGTCAATGATGAGCACGTCGCGGTGCGGCTGGAAGTGCGTGGCTACCGCCCACAGCACTTCTTCATCGCGCGTGATGTCGACGTTGGCATCGACCGCGATCACGTTCTTGAGATACGGGTCCCAGCCGAGCAGGGCGAGCATGACCTGGCGCGCTTCGCCGTCGCGCACCTGCTTCATCGCCACATAGGCGTGAAAGTGGGTGCCCGAGCTCGGGTAATGCACGGCGGTGACGCTGGGGAAGCGCTCCTTCAACTTCTCGACCATTTCCGATTCACGCGGGATGCGGCCAAGATTCAAATGCTCCGCCGAGTTGCCACCGACCACATCGACCAGCATCGCGTCCTTGCGGCGCATCAGGGTTTCGACCTGGAACAGATTGTTGGTCGAGCGGTTCGACGAGTAACCGGTGAATTCGCCGAACGGGCCCTCGTCGGCATGCGCCTTGGCGTCGATCACGCCTTCGAGCACGTACTCCGCATGGGCCGGCACGGCGATGCCGTATTTCGGTGTGCGCACGACTTCAAGCGGCTCGCCGAACAGGCCACCGGCGACATGGCATTCATCGACGCCAAGCGGCAGGCGCGCCGACGCGGCCATCATGAACAGCGGATGTGCACCGATCACCATCGCGATGCGCAAGGGTTGCCCCTTGTCCGCCGCCGCCTGGAGAATGCGCCAGAGATGGCCGCGCGAATGCAGACTGGTCGCGAGCGCATCGCGCGAATGAATCATCGAGCGGTGATACGAGAGATTGCCTGCGCCAGAGTCCGGATGATCAGCCGCAATGATGCCGTTGGTGATGTAAGGGGCGCGGTCGGTCGCGAAATGTTTGAGCAGCGGCAGGCCGGCCAGATCGATGTTGTCAGTCTGCACGATGTCGCACACCGATCCGCTCTCCAGCACGCGCGGTTCCAGCAGTTTGCGAGTGCGCGCCTGGTAGGCCGCGTGAATACCGAGCGCATCGGTGCCGAGCATGCGCGCGACGCGCTCACGCGAGCCGAACAGGTTGGTGACGACCTGACTGGCAATACCGGCCACGCGCTTGCATACCAACAGCGGATGTTGCCCGCGTGCGGCGAGCGACCACACCAGCGCAGTGAGGTCCTGATCGGCAGAGAGCTCTTCTTCGACGGTGAGCACATCTTCCGGATGAGCGTGGCAATAGCTCTCCAGAAAATGGCGGATGTCCTGCCGGGAAAATTGTGATGCGGAACTCACGCTGATTCGCCTGTGCTCACTGTCTGCGCTCGCCGAGCGGCACGGCGCTTACGCCACGCCTGCGTAGGTGTCCTTCAGTCGTGCCTCTGCCTCTGCCATGGTCTTGGGCGGTGGCGTGGTCTTGATGCCGCACAGGCGTGCGATGTTGTTGCCCATGTAGTCTTCGAGACCGTCTTCATCGAGGCCCATCCCCTGCGGCGCTTCCGAGCACAGCACTTCGAGTTCGCGCAGCCACATGCCGGGCTCATTGGGTGGCGAATCGGTACCGAACACGATCTTGTGACGCGGCAATTCCTTGGCGAATTCGACAATGCGCGACTGGAAGCACCAGCCCGATTCGCAAATCACGTTCGGCGTGTCCATCGCCATCCAGAACGCTTCGAACGAATAATTGCCGCCGGTCTGGATGCCGAAGTGGCCGATGATGAAGTTGACCATTGGAAATTCGCGAATCACCGGATAAAACTGGGTCGGGATCGAATACGGCCCGTCGCCAGTGTGGATCAGCACCACGATGTTGTACTTGGCGCACATCTTCATGGCGGGGCGCAGCCAGTCGAGGCAGCGATCCGGGCGGTAGCCATGCATGTTGGTGTGCAGCTTCAACATCTTGAATCCGTATTCCTTGACGTGGTACTCCAATTCGAGCGCGCCGTTCTCGGGGCCCCAGCGCGGGTTGAAGTTGAAATTGCCGATGAAGCGGTCCGGATACTTTTGCGTCAGCTCGGCGATGTACTTCATGTAGTCGCGCACGCCGTCGCGGCCCTTGCGGTTGCCTTCGCGGTAGCCGGTGTTGCCCGGTGGCGGCTGGATGAAGCCCATGTCGACGCGGCGTGGCTTGCCGTTGATGTAGAACGGTCCGTCCATCATCTTGAGCATGCGCTCGCCGTTGAACGGCACGCCGGTATGGCGCCAGGCTTCGTCGACCAAGTTGGTCGGGTGCAGGTGAGTGTCGATAATCATTTTTGTCTCCGCTTTAGTTCACGCCGGCATAGGTGTCGGTGAGGCGCGCCTGCGCTTCGTCTTTGTTGCGCGGCGGCGGCGTAGTCTTGAGACCGATCATGCGCGCAAGGTTGTTGCCGAAATAATCTTCAAGCGTGTCCTCGTCGAGATTGAGGCCCTGCGGCGGCTCGTGACACAACACTTCGAGCAGGCGCAGCCACATGCCCGGCTCGTTCGGCGGTGTGTCGGTGCCAAACATGATCTTGTGCTTGGGCAGGTCTTTGGCAAACTCGACAATGCGCGACTGCAAGCACCAGCCCGACTCGCAATACACGTTGGGCAATTCCATCGCCCACTGAAACGCTTCAAACGTATAGACGCCACCGGTCTGCACGCCGAAGTGGGCCATGATGAAGTTGACCGTGGGGAATTCATGAATGATCGGAATCCACTCGGTGGGGATGCTGTAGGGGCCATCTCCCGTGTGCAACTTGACCAGCACACCGAGCTCGGCGCATTTTTTCAGCGCCGGCCGCAGCCAATCCTTGGCGCGATCCGGGCGGTAGGCGTGCATGTTGGCCTGAAACTGCACCATCTTGAAACCGTGTTCCTTGACGTGGTACTCGATTTCCTGCGCGCCGGCCTCGGTGCCGTAGCGCGGGTTGTAGACAAAGCAGCCGATCAGGCGGTCCGGATATTTCTTGGTCATCTCGACCGTGTAGCGCATGTACTCGCGGATCGCCTCGCGGCCATGCAGGTCGGGGTCAGTCCAGGTGTAAATCGTGTTGCCCTGCGGCGGCTGGATGAAAGCTTTGTCGACGCGGCGTGGCTTGCCGTTGACCCAGTAGGGGCCGTCCATCATCTTGATCAGACGCTCGCCGGTGAACGGCTCGCCGTCGTGACGCCAGGCCATGTCCACCACTTCGGTGGGGTAGCAACTCATATCGATAATCATGCACTTCTCCTCACGTGATGGCGGGGAGAACAAGTTGCTTGAGAGAGCCGCACGTCCCGGTACAGGCCGGTGGGGTTGGTTGCGTTCAAACTCAAGGAAATGTCCTCAAGTGAGCAATCTCCTGCAGACTGATGCGGCATTGCGCCGACGCTGCTGACCGCTTCTACCCACGCCCGCTTTATAGCGGATGGCCATTCGGGTGTCAAGGAAAGCGTGGAAATGGGCAGCGCGCTTGCTTTGTCCGGGCAAGGTGGGTACAGTCAATCCACGGGATGAGTGCCGCGGGTGGTACTTTCCAACCTTGTTCTCCCTGAGGAGATTTTCATGTTCTGGTCCAGAATCAAATTGATGGCCATCGCGCTTGTGCTGCTCGCCGGCAATGCGGGCGCACAGGAAAAAATTCGCTTCTCGCTCGACTGGCGCGTGGAAGGCCCGGTAGCGATTTTTTTCCATGCTGAGCAAAAGGGTTACTTCAAGCAGGAAGGTCTTGACGTTTCGCTGGACGTCGGCACCGGGTCGGCAGCGTCAATCGCGCGCGTCGCCACCGGCGCCTACGATATGTCGTTCGGCGACCTTTCTGCGCTGATCGAGTACTACGCCAACACGGCCAACCCGCAACGCATGCAAGCGGTGTATATGGTGCACGAACAGGCACCGGGAGCGATCTTTACGCTCAAGAAAACCGGCATCAAAAAGGCGTCCGACCTTGCCGGCAAAAAACTCGGCGGCCCAAGCTTTGACGCGGTGCGCAAGATGCTGCCACTGGTGGCCAAGGCCAACGGCTTCGACGCCAAGAGCGTGCAACTAGTGAGCATGGAGCCGGCACTGCGCGAGACCATGCTGGTCAAGGGCGATGTCGATGCGATCACCGGTTTCTATTACACGCAGCTGCTCACGCTCAATGCGCGTGGCATCAAGACCGAAGACATGCAGTGGTTCAAGTATTCCGACATGGGCCTGGCCAATCTCTATGGCAACGCCATCATCGCCAGCGAGAAGATGATTGCCGAGCGACCCAAAGCTATTGCCGGTTTCCTGCGCGCACTCAACCGCTCGATCAAGGATGTGCTGGCTGACCCGGACGGCACGATTGCGTCGGTCAAAAAGCGCGAGCCGCTGGTGGACGAGAAGATCGAATTGCAGCGCCTGAAATTGTTTCTCGAATTTGTCTCGACACCCAACGCCAAGTCGGACGGTATCGGCTCGATCAACAAGATCAAGCTGGAGAACCAGGTCGATGACGTGGTGAGCGCATTTGGGTTGAAGAACAAACCGAGTGCCGACTTGCTGTTCAATTCCACCTTCCTGCCCGCACGCGGCGATCGGCGGATTTGAAGTGGCGGATGCGCCCGTATCTCAGGGCGCATCCTGGTTCTAGTGAATGCGCGGCTGAAACCCTTGGTGAGAGCCGGTTCTGGCGGCATACCCTCCAGGAACCACTCTGGCAGCGCCTGAGCGCGGCTTGGCGGTTACAAAAGAGGGCTGGCTGCGGTGAACTGGACGCAACTAGAGACCATCGGACGGCGCTTACCTCACCGGGGCGATTTGCGCGGACTTCCAACCGGCGTGGTCATGCAACTTGTAAGAGCGCTCAACTTGCCCGAGCGCTCAACCGCCCACATGCATCTGAAAGCGCGCCCCGTCTGAAAACAGGCACTCTCCCGTGCCTTGCGTGGCGCTGTTCATGCGGTAGTTGCAGCGCACGAAGGTGCCGCGCGGCCCGGACGCATTGGCCACGCCGGAATGCACCGTGCCAGCGGTGGTGCGTGTCGCCTCGCCGCTTAATGTGTCGCCGGCGTAGGGAATCGAGAACACGCCCTTGCCATCCTGCGGGCTGGTGACGCTGCCGGCGATGATGCCGTTGCGCGCAGCGATGTCATTGGAGGGATAGAGGCGCGCGGTGAACACGACCGGGCCGGGCGCTGCGGCAACCACCACGGGGTAGGGTGCGGCGCTAGGGAAGGTGGCACCTGGCGGATAGACGCGGCCATCGGGGTGAACCGGCACGACGTAGCACGCCGTCAGCAGCGGCGCTGCCAGCAGCGCGGCAAGCACGTGACGGGCGGGTTGCTTGGCGAATGCATTCATGATGAGTCTCCAGTGGGATGCGGGCACATGCCCGCGACGCCACTATCGATCTCACCTGGAGGGAAGCCAAGCGCTGCGCGCTAGGTTGCGCGGCACATGCGTGGCGGTATTGCGCAGCGCTACTGTGGGCGCTGGAGGCAACTCGCAGGGTGGTGTGGTCCTGTGGCGAGGCGGCGCAATAGTCCGCTACGCGCCACCACGAAAGCAGGAATAGCCCCAGGGCGTGAGCTTCATCGGTAAGTGATAGTGCTGGCGCGTATCCGCAATCGCGAAGCGATAAGTCACCACATCAATGAAGGGCAGGGCAGGCAGGGCGACATTGGCTGCACGGTAGTAATCCGCCGCGTGAAACACCGCGTCGTAGTAGCCAGGTTGCATGGCGTCGCTCATCAACACCGCGTCGTCGAGTACGCCCTTGCTGTTGATCGTGCCCGTGCACAGACACTTGCGCGCAGGCGCAGTGGCGAACACTTCAACGCGCATACCCTGCGCGACCACACCGCGCGATACGTCGACCACGTGAATCGAGATGCCTGCCACGGTGGTGTTGGTCATGAGTGCTGCTCCGGTGGCGTGAAGTGTTCAAAGAAATCGAGCAAGACCTGGGTGGCGATCTCGGCATCTTCAGCCGTCATGGTCTCGTCGGGATGATGGCTGATGCCGTTGTTGCCGCAACGCACGAACAACATTGCCGTTGGGCAAACCGCGGGGAACACCATCGCATCGTGACCAGCACCCGAGGGCAGATGACGCACCTCCAAGCCTTGACGTTCGATGGCGCGCGCGAGCTGTGCCTGCAATGAGGCGCTACACGGCGCGGCATCGGCGTCGTAAAACGCGTTCAGTTCCATCGTGACGTTACGACGCGCGGCGATCGCGGCAAACTGTGCGCGCAGGCTGGCCACCGCGCGGCGGCGCGCGGTATCGTCACCTGAGCGCACATCGATGGTGAAGCTCACGTCCTGCGGGATCACATTGGCCGCGCCCGGCTTGG
The DNA here is from genome assembly GCA_031430015.1 of Burkholderiales bacterium. Classification (GTDB taxonomy): domain Bacteria; phylum Pseudomonadota; class Gammaproteobacteria; order Burkholderiales; family JAEUOS01; genus CANJDH01. The sequence goes on along the minus strand of JANPAR010000091.1, from coordinate 5,780 downwards.
CGTCAATGATGCCGACCGTGCCGACCAGCCCGCCTTCGTCCCTGTGGTCGGTGCAATAGCGCTCCACGAACAGCACCATTTCGCTTGCCGCCACCAGTGCGTCCTGGCGCTGCCCCATGGGCACGGTGCCCGCGTGTCCGGCGAGCCCGGTGAGCGCGGCGCGCAGGCGCGTGGCGCCCGCAATCGCCGTGACCACACCGAGACCCAGATTTTCGTTCAGCAGCACCGGCCCCTGCTCGATGTGCGATTCGACGAATGCAATGACGTTCTTGCCGCGCCGGTCAATGCCTTGCCACGCGGCATCGCCACCGCCGGGCGCGCTGCCGAAGTCGCGCAGCGCCTGGCGCATGGTGACGCCGTTCGCATCCGCCTTGTCGAGCCACGCCGGATCAAACGCGCCGGCCATCGCCTTGCTGCCGATCAGGGTGGCGCCGAAGCGCACGCCTTCCTCGTCGCCGAAGCCGATCACTTCGAGCGTGTAGGGCAGGCGCTTGGCGCGGGTGTGCAAGTCCTTGACACAGGCAATCGCAGTGAGAATGCCGAACAGGCCGTCATACTTGCCGGCGTTGCGCACGCTGTCCTGGTGCGAGCCGGTCATCACGACGGGTGCACTGGCCGCCGTCGCCGCATAGCGCCCGACGATATTGCCGAGGGCGTCAAACTCCGCCTGCATCCCGGCTGCGCGCATCAGCGCGAGCAGATAGGCGCCGGCAGACTTGTGTTCGGCACTCAGGTAGGTGCGCGTGATGCGCGGTGCGTCCTCGGTGAAACGCGCCAGCGCTTCAGCTTGCTCCATGATGGCGGTACCGAATTTCATCGCGCACCAGTCCTCACGCGGTCACCTGATCATCGAGGCGCCAGCGTGTGATCTTTTCGATGTTGGCGAGGCAGGCTTCGAATTCATCGGCCGCGCACGATTCGATGCGGTCGGCAAAGGTGCGGATGATGGTGCCGCGGTCGAGGTGCTTGACCGCGAGAATGAAGGGCCAGCCGAATTTCTTGTTGTAGGCGGCGTTGAGCGCCTGCAATTGTGCGAACTCGTCGGGCGAGCAATTGGTCAGACCCGAGCGTGACTGCTCGTTGGTCGAGTCTGCCGTGAGGGTGTTGGTCACCATCGCCTTGCCGGCCAACTCCGGATGGGCGCGCAGCAGTGCGAGTTGCTGCGCGTGCGGCGCAGAGCGCATGGCGGCAGCCATGGCGGCGTGCAGGGCGGCGACATCGGCGAAGGGGCGGGCGCCGGCGGCGCGCTCGGCCACCCAGGGTGAATGTTCGAAGATGCCGCCCAGGCGGGCGACGAATGCCTCACGCGAAAGTGCGTTGATTTCAGCGAGCTTCATGCTGCGGGTCCGGTGGTACCTAGCGCCGCGCGCAGATCGGTGAGCACGGGTGAGCTGTCGTTTTTGAGCACGAGTCCATGTTCTACATCGTTCAGGTGCTCGTGCATGAGCTTGACTGCCAGGCGTGCGTCGCGCTTTTCAATGGCGGCCATCAAGGTGACATGTTCATCGAGCGACGCGGCTGCGGCGCGCGTGTTTTGGTAGAACAGCGTGATCAGGGAGGTGCGCGCAACCAGCTCGCCGACGATCTCGGCAAGCACGGCATTGCCGGCGAACTGCGCGATGACCGTGTGGAAGTCGCCCAACAAATGATTGCGTGATTGGGTATTGCCCGTCGCGCTGGCACGCTTTTGCGCGGCTAGATGCTTGTGCAGGGCGGCGATGTCCTTGTCAGTGGCGCGCGCGACAAACTGCGTCATCACGGCGGCCTCGACAATGCGCCGCGCTTCGAATACTTCCTGCGCTTCACGCACGGTGGGCTGGGCGACAAACGCGCCGCGTCCGGGAATCAAGGTGACCAGTTTGTCGGACGCGAGGTGAAACAGCGCTTGTCGAATCTTGGTGCGCGACACGCCGAAGATGTCGCCAAGCGCTTCTTCTCCCAGCTTGGCGCCAGGCGGCAGCTTGTGCGCGGCAATGGCTTCACTGATGCGCGCGTAGATTGCGTCGTTGCCCGTGCCCGGTTCGGCGCGTGCGGCGGCTTGCACCTTACGTGCGCCGCTGCGGGCAGCCGGCTTGTGGGTCGCAGCGTGGGCAGTCATATATGTGTTCCCTGGTGCGGATGGGTCGCGATCCAGTGATTGGCAATGTCGATGCGGCGGCAGATCCACACCTTGTCGTGCCGCTGCACGTAATCAAGAAAACGCTGCAGGGCCGCGAAGCGTGCCGGTCGCCCGACGAGGCGGCAATGCAGTCCGACGGACAGCATCTTCGGTGCGTTGAGGCCTGCCGGGTCGCCCTCTTTGTAGAGCACGTCGAAGGCATCCTTGAGGTAATCAAAAAATTGCGTGCCTGAGTTGAAGCCCTGCATTGCAGCGAAGCGCATGTCGTTGGTGTCGAGCGTGTAGGGCACCACCAGATGCGGCTTCACGATGGAGGCTGCTTCGCTGCGTGCGGCATTGCCCGCCCGCGTTTCAACGTCCACCCAATAGGGCAGATCGTCGGCGTAAGAGTCGGCATCGTAGACAAATCCGCCATGCTCGACCACCAGGCGCCGCGTGTTGATGCTGTCGCGCCCGGTGTACCAGCCCTGCGGCGCAGCACCGGTCATGGCGCGAAACTGCGCCACCGCTTCGATCAGATGCGCGCGCTCGGTTTCTTCGTCCATCATCTGGTAGGAGATCCAGCGCAAGCCGTGGCAGGCAATTTCATGCCCCCCTTCAAGCATAGCCGCCACCGCCTCGGGATGACGCTGCATCGCCATCGCAATGCCGAATACCGTGACCGGAATGCGCCGCGCCTCGAACTCGCGCATCAGACGCCAGAAGCCGGCGCGCGAGCCATATTCGTATATCGTCTCCATCGACAGGTGACGGTTCGGAAACGCTTGCGCACCAATGATCTCCGAGAGAAACGTCTCGGAGGCGGCGTCGCCATGCAGCACACTGTTCTCGCCGCCTTCCTCATAATTGAGGACGAGCTGCAAGGCAATGCGCGCGCCCTTCGGCCAAGCCGCATGCGGCGGCTGTTTGCCGTAGCCGCGCAGGTCGCGCGGGTAATCAGTGTTGTTCATGACGCAGGCCTGATGGGATGGAGCGAGAGTGCGGTGTCTGTTTGTTTGCCGCCGGCAAACGCGTTCCTCTATGTTATCAACTCAGCGGGGTGATTCATTCGAGAGAAAATCGAGGAGCGTGCGCGCGACGACTTTGGTGGCGCGGCGCAAGTCTTCGAGGAGCAGATTTTCGTCTGCGCGCTTGGCATTTGATTCAGGCACGCTGTGCGGCCCGGCACCGTAGAGGACGATCGGTATGCCATGCTCGCCATAAATGCGCGCATCGGTGTAAAGCGGGGTACCACCGGCCGTGATGGGCTCACCGATGACGGCAAGACCATGTTTTTGCAGTGATGCCACCAGTTTTTCATGCCCCGGCAACGGCCGCAGCGCACGCGCCAGCAGCAAGCGTTTAATCTCGATCAGGATGCCGGGGAGCCCGTGCACAGCGCCTTCGATCATGGCGCGCACTTCTGCCTCAACGGCGGCGGGGTCTTCCTCTGGAATCATGCGCCGGTCCAGGCGTAGCACCACCTTGCCGGGCACCACGTTGGTGTTGGTGCCGCCTTCAATGGTGCCGACCAGCATGGTCGGATGGTCGATGCCCGGCACGCTGGAATGGATCGCCTTGAGCTCTTCGATACGCGCGTAAATCGCGACCAGGATGTGCGTGGCAGCAGCGAGGGCGTCGTGGCCGGTGTGCGGAATTGCGCCGTGGGCGGCCTTGCCGTGCACCGTGACTTCAAACTGCAGGCAGGCGTTGTGCGCAGTGACGATGTGATACGAGAACCCGGCAGCGAGCGCGCAATCGGGTTTGGTATGCCCGTTTTCGAGCAGCCAGGCGGGCCCCAGCAGGCCGCCAAATTCTTCGTCGTACGTGAAATGCAGTTCCACTCCGCCGTTGAGCTTCATATTGAGCGCTTCGAGCGCCCTTACCGCGAATACATAGGTGGTGAAATCGCACTTGGACACCGCCGCCGCGCGCCCGTAAAGGCGACCGTCAACGATCTCGGCACCGTAAGGGTCATGGGTCCAGCCGTCCCCGGGCGGTACGACGTCACCGTGCGCGTTGAGGGCGATTACCGGGCCACCATCGCGATAGGTGCGGCGCACGATCAGGTTGGTGATTGAAGTCAGGCCGTGGCTGCGCGTCAAATCCGCCGGTACCGGAAATTTCTCGACCTCCCAGCCAAGCTTGCCCATGTAGCCGGCTACATGCTCCGCGTGCGGCGCGTTGTCGCCGGGAGGGGTGTCGGTGGGAATGCGTACCAAGTCTTGCAGCCAGCGGACCTGATCGTCGAAATGGCTGTCAATCCAGGCGTCCAGCGCAGCGCAGGTAGCCGCCGCTGCAGGGGATTCAGTACGAGGTGCCGGCGTTTGAGGGCTTGTCATGGCGAGGCTTACGAAATACCTTGAAGTTGCGAGGCCGGGCAGCGCTTATCGCTCGCACCGGTATGGCGGTCGCGGAGCCGACCGTGGCCGCCCATACTGGCTGCTGGCTACTGGCTACTGGCTGGCGGCTCACGCGGCAATCTATTTTGTATACACTTAATTATAATATTGTATACAATTATACTTGCGCAAACAAGCAAAGAGGTGATGCCAATCACCCCTCAGCGCATGGCACCACATGACGAACCGGCGTCTGGCCGGATGGGCTTTTACCGGCGCAGATGCGCGAATGCGGCCACCCACGTGACTGGCAGCGCCGCTCAAACAGGAGAGAAAGATGAGCAATCAAGCAGTTCACCCGGTTGACGAGGTATTGCCGGCCGGACAAATGACGGCCCTCGGCCTGCAACATGTTCTCGTCATGTATGCCGGTGCGGTGGCGGTGCCACTCATCGTCGGCCGCGCTCTCAAGCTTTCGCCAGATCAGGTGGCAATGCTGATCAGCGCCGATTTGTTCTGCTGCGGCATCGTCACGCTGATTCAGTCCTTCGGCATGACGCAGTGGTTCGGCATTCGCCTGCCGGTGATGATGGGCGTCACGTTTGCCTCGGTCGCGCCGATGATCGCGATGGCCAATGCCAGCGGTGGCGCCGCAGGGGCGCAAGCGATCTTTGGCGCGATCATCGGCGCCGGCATCATTTCCATACTGATTGCACCGGTGGTCAGCAGGATGCTGCGGTTTTTTCCGCCGGTGGTAACCGGCACCATCATCGCGGTGATCGGCATCAGCCTGATGCGAGTCGGGATTGGCTGGGCCATGGGTGGCCCGCCCACCATCGCGCAAATCGCCGATCCGGAATTTGCCAAGGCGGTGGCGGCGGCGAAAGCGGCCGGTGGCGCACTGCCGCTGGGGCCGGCGCCCATGATCAATAACCCGTCCTATGCGAACCTGGAAAATCTGGGGATCGCCATTTTTGTGCTGGTGTGCATTCTGGCGATTACCAAGTACGCCAAAGGCTTCATCTCCAATATCGCCGTGCTGCTCGGCATTGTGATTGGCGGCGTGGTGGCGGTGCTGGCCGGCAAAATGAATTTCGACAAGGTTGCCAAGGCCAGCTGGTTCGACTTGGTGATGCCCTTTCAGTTTGGCGTACCGACGTTCGATCCGATCCTGATATTCACGATGGTTCTGGTGATGATCGTGGTGATGATCGAATCGACCGGCATGTTCCTCGCGCTCTCCGACCTGACGGGCAAGAAGATTGACCAGAAAGCGCTGTCGGCCGGCCTGCGTACCGATGGCTTGGGTACCCTGATCGGCGGCATTTTCAACACCTTCC
>JANPAR010000090.1:0-10265 GCA_031430015.1 Burkholderiales bacterium | reverse complement strand
GCCCCCCAGCAGGACCAGCGCCATGTAGGGCGCCCAATGCCAGACATCGGCCATAACCAAAGCCACCATGGCCCAGTCGCTATCGGACAGCCACACCGTATTTTTCAGCGCCGGCACGACACCCGCCACCATGCTGTGCAGCACCCCATATTCCGGGTTGAGCATGAAGCGAAACGACACCCCGATCAGTGCAGGACTCATGACGAAGGGAATGATCAGGAGCGTGCGGGTGATCGAGTACAGCCTGCCGGCACGCTGCAAGACAACGGCAATGATCATCGCCACCAGAAGTGTGACGCAGACATTGGCCACGACGAACTTCAGTGTCACCAGCGCACTGGCGAGGAACTCCGGATCATCCGTGAGCAGAAGCTTGTAGTTCTCCCAGCCCACAAAAGGGCCGGGCTCGGGCGATTTGGCCAGGCGCCAGTCGCGAAAGCTCACTAGCAGCGAGTAGCCGAGTGGGTACAGGGCCATCAACAGGGTGATGGCCAGGGATGGCACCAGCAAGAGCAGCACCAGACGGCGATCGTGCATCAGTTCTCCGGTGCCGGGGCTCTTGGTGGACGGGCTCAGGCGCGCCGCATCAGCTTGCGCACGCGGCCCGCTGCGTCATCCAGCGCACCCTTGACTTGCCCCTTGCCACTCGCCAGCTCGGACATGGTGGTCTCCAGAATGTCCGAAATCTGCGGCCATTCGGCGATCAGCGGCACCCCGCGTGCGCCCTGCAGGCCCAGTGCGCCAAAGCGATGCAGCCCGTTGCTGACGGCGTTGACGTCACGGTCGATCAGGTTGGCACGCTGGACAGCCACGATCTCGTTCTTGGAAGGATCCACCAACAGCGAGCGCTCGATCTTCGGCTGCGTCAGCCACGCCAGATACTCCATGCCCGCATCGTGCTTTTTGGAGAACTTGTTCAGACCATAGAACCAGGTGTTGGTGTAGGTCGTCGAGTTCGCACCCGGATACGACGGCAATGGGGCGAAGGCAACCTGGTCACCGCTGATCTTGGCATCCTTGCCGCGCAACTGCTGCAGGCGCCACCACCATACCGGGATCATCGCGCTACGGCCCTGGGCCACCGAGATGGTGGCGTCGTTTTCATCGAAGGCGACGGAACCGGCCGGTGTGACCTTGTGCTTCAACATCAGGTCCAGATAGTCCTGCGTGGCTTCAACACCAGCCGCTGAGTTGAAGGTGGGCATGCCTTTCGCATCCAGAATATCAGCCCCCTTGCCCCACAGGAAGTTGTACCAGATCATCAGGTTCTGGCCTGCGTTTTTCTTGTAGTACATGGCAATACCCGCCATGTCGGTTCTGGACTGGATCACCTTGGAGGTTTCCACCACTTGCTGCCAGGTGGCGGGTACCTTGAGGCCCAGCTGGTCGAAGATGTCGCGGCGGTAGAACAGCAATTGGACATGCCCGCGAATAGGCAAGCCGAGCACATTGGCGCCACTCTTGGCCGCCCGCAGGTGGGCAGCCGGATAACGGTCTTCCATGTCGATTTTCTTGGCGGCCAGACGATCATTGATCGGCTGGATCAGACCGGTGAGCGAGGGACCCCATACGTCCATGACCGAGACGATGTCGTAAGAACCGCTCTTGGCCACCATTTCGGCGGTGAGTTTGTCGCGCGTATTGGCGAACGGCACGTAGTCGTATTTGACCTTGATGCCGGTGAGTTGCTCGAACTCCGGGAGGAGCGCCTCATGCCCCTTGAACTGCGGCGCCACCACCGTCAACACACTCAAGGTGGTGCCCGCATAGGGCTTGCCTGACTTGAGCTCCTGGGCGAACAAGCGGGATTGCAGCCCTGTTCCGGCCGCAACACCGGCCCCCCATTTGATCAGCGAACGGCGTGAAACGGTCATGTTGTCTCCTCCTCTGCGGGTGTGGTGGCCGGGTAGCTTAGCCGATTTTGCATACGTATGCAACATTTGCATCCAGCCCGCGTCTCGTATCACTCAATCAAGCCTGACAGATGTTCGGCAGGGTGCCTGAGCCTGACGAGAGACTGCTAAAGTAATGACCGCACAAAAGATTCACTGCGACATCCCCAGCAGCGACATCCACATCGAGAGAGACAACATGGCAAACGCAGCCCCGCCCAAAAAAGCGGCCAAACCCCCCGCACGCAAAAAAATGTCACCGGCCAAACTGCGGTCGCGTGCCTGGTTCAACAACCCGGACAACGCCGACATGACGGCGCTCTACCTCGAGCGCACCATGAACTACGGCCTCTCGTTCGAAGAGCTGCAGTCGGGCCGCCCGATCATCGGCCTCGCACAATCAGGCTCCGACATTTCGCCTTGCAACCGCCATCACATCGTGCTCGCCGAGCGCGTGCGCGAGGGCGTGCGTGACGCCGGCGGCATCGTGCTCGAATTTCCGATCCACCCGATCCAGGAAACCTGCAAGCGCCCCACCGCCGCGCTCGATCGGAACCTGCAATACCTCTCGCTCGTCGAAATGCTCTACGGCTACCCGATCGACGGCGTGGTGCTCACCACCGGTTGCGACAAGACCACTCCTGCGCAAATCATGGCGGCGGCAACGGTAGACATTCCCGCCATCGCACTCAACTCGGGGCCGATGCTCAACGGCTGGTTTCAGGGTGAGCGCACCGGCTCGGGCACCATCGTCTGGAAGGCGCGCGAGCTGATGGCGGCGGGCAAGATCGACTATGCGCAGTTCCTGAAACTGGTCGCGTCGTCCGCACCTTCCACCGGCCACTGCAACACCATGGGCACGGCCTCGACCATGAACTCGCTGGCCGAGGCGATGGGCATGACCCTGCCGGGCAGCGCGGCGATTCCCGCGCCGTATCGCGACCGCCAGGAGATGGCCTACATGACGGGAAAACGCATCGTCGAGATGGTGTGGGAAGACCTGAAGCCCTCAGACATCCTGACGCGCAATGCCTTCGAGAACACCATCGCGGTGAACTCGGCGATCGGCGGCTCGACCAATGCGCCGATCCACGTGAACGCCATCGCGCGCCACATTGGCGTCAAGCTTGACAACGACGATTGGGAAAAGCACGGTTACGACCTGCCGCTGATCGTCAACCTGCAGCCAGCCGGTGAATATCTGGGCGAGGATTTCTATCGCGCCGGCGGCGTTCCCGCCGTCGTTGCCGAACTGGTCGCCGCAGGCAAGATCAAGCCAGCCACCACAGCCAACGGCAAGACCCTCGCCGAGAATTGCCAGGGCAAGTTCAGCGACAACCGCAAGGTGATCCTGCCGTTCGCCAAGCCGATGCAGAAAAAAGCCGGCTTCCTCAACATCAAGGGCAACCTGTTCGACTCGGCGATCATGAAGACCAGCGTGATCACGCCTGAATTCCGCAAGCGCTACCTCGAGAACCCAAAGGACCCGATGGCCTTTGAAGGCATCGCCATCGTGTTCGATGGCCCCGAGGATTACCACCACCGTATCGACGACCCGAAAATGAAAATCGACGCCAACACCATGCTGTTCATCCGCGGAGTCGGCCCGGTCGGCTACCCCGGCGCGGCGGAAGTGGTCAATATGCGCCCGCCGGCCTACCTGTTGAAGAAAGGCATCACCTCGCTGCCGTGCATCGGTGACGGGCGCCAGTCGGGCACCTCGGGTTCACCATCGATCCTCAACGCCTCGCCGGAAGCGGCCACCGGCGGCGGCCTTGCGATCCTCAAGACCGGCGACCGGGTGCGCATCGATTTGAAAAAGCGCACCGCCAACATCCTGATCTCGGACGAGGAGCTTGCCAAGCGCCATGCCACGCTCAAGGCCAAGGGCGGCTACAAGTATCCGAAGAGCCAGACGCCGTGGCAGGAAATCCAGCGCGGCATCGTTGACGAGCTTTCAAACGGCATGGTGTTGAAGCCGGCGGTGAAGTACCAGAAGATTCATGCGACGTTCGGGGTGCCGCGAGACAATCACTAAGTCGATAGTCTGCTTGCCCGGCTCCGACGGTGAACCTGCGGATTGTTAATCTGCAGGCCCTTGGTTCGAGCCCAGATTGGGGCCACCGAATTGTTGAGTTGTGATTCTTGCAAAACGCCCAGTCGTCAGGGTTTAAGTGCCGAAATTTTTGCCAAAAGGGCTTGCTTCTCTTGGTCGATCTTCAAGGGATTTGTCTTACTGGAAAGTGCAGACCTCTGCTTTTTCCCGAGAAAGTAGGCGATGCGCTCGGCATTTGCCCCCGACGGATGAGGCATGCCATCCAATATTTGGTTTGAGTTGATTAACCCTTGTTGTGACAAGTAGATCAGTGCCTCAGATACCTTGGGGCCCAGCGGAACGTAGACATGCGATACCCCGCCCACCAAGGTTTTTCTGCAACCCTCAACCAGAAATTGCTTGAGCAAGGGATTCTTGATCATGCTTGGAGTGCCGTTGTAGTCCTTACCATCGACAAAGACCGGGAAGGGCAGCACGGATGTTGTTTGAAGCAATTCACGTCGTGACGAAAACAGTTCTGTCGCGCTTGAAATGCCCAGCCAGCGATTGAGGCCGCAATAATCCAACATTTCTATCAGCGCATTTCGCATTGCACCCGAGAACGCGCCTGTCTGTTTTGCTGCAATCAAAGCCGCTTCTGCGCTCGCCCCAGAGCGGAGCTGCCGATTTGCTTCAAAAAGTGCGTTGCGTGTTTGCGTAAACCCCGGCGTAATTCCGACGATGGTGATTCGCGCCTTTGGATTCACATATTCAAACGGTGCGTAGTAGATGGAGAGATTTCCTGATGTTGCAAGCTCCAGACTCTTTGGTAGATCGTTCGCCGCATTCAAATTGTCAGCATCCAATTTTGAAATGACATCGACGTAGCGGGTAATGCTTTGGGAATTGGCCATTGATTTCCTTGGTTGAATCGCTCAGACGCGATTAATTCGTTGATAGCGTGGACCGACCGTTACGACCTTGTTGTTTGCGACGATGGCATAGACATCGAGTTCGCCGCTCAGTTTGCTCATTAGCCCTCCCGAGTAAGTCTGTAACTGCTTTTTTGCTCGCTTATCGAAATAGATTGTTTCGGCTCCATTGCCTGCAGGCTCTCGTGCGCCAAATTGCATCAGGAGATCAATGATTAAGGGCGGTACGCCCCGTTGTTGAGCACGGATTTGAGAATGCTGAGTGTGTTCCATCTGTTGTTCTCCCGAGCGGTTATCAATCGAGGTTCGTCACTTGTGAACCCATCACCCCACACATCTCTATCGCGTCTACAAACACTTCTGGTGTCGGCAGTGCAAGCAGCCGCCCCACCTTATCAAGCAAGGGCGCCCGCTGACCTGTTTCACCTCGCTCCAGGTCTCGAAGGGCTTTGAGGACGTCGTCATTCGCACCAACACTCTGCTGAACGGCGTCGTCCGAAAGATTCAACTCCGCACGTCTGGCGGTAACAAACGCAGCTATATCTGCTCTCGAATAGAACGGATTGGTACCAAGGTCACGCTTTGCAGGGGCCATCTCAAAAACTGTGGGTGCGAAGCCTCGCGCCTCGAGCCACGGCAGAGCAATCGTTAACTCCACATATTTCTTTGCGCCAATCTTGATGGTTGGAAGATGCTGTTTGTGGCCGGCTACACCCATGTTCCAAAGCGTTTTTTCTTCAAGACCGCTGAGCACGGCAAGTTCGCTGATATGGATAAATCCTTCAGCGAGATGCTTGCCGTCATGCGCGAAGGAGTACACATAGGTTTCCGGCATCAGACAAACCCTGAGATTCGCAACACGTATGGTCTGGAGGCATTTTTCGAACGGGCGCCCGCCCCAATCTGCGGAAACCAGTTTTTTCATGCCCTCAAAAACTGCTTTCCAGCGCCGAGTTGCGTCATCGTTCAGTTCTTCAGAAAGCCAGTCGCTGAGTTTTCCCAAGTAGGCGAATCGATGAACTTGACGGAGTAGATTTGCGCCCTCCGAATCAAGAAGATGGCGGTTTCCCGAAAAGCCTGGGTTGACATCGCTCATTTGCTCAACGGTCAATCCAGCAACACCAGCTGCTGCCTCCACCCCCACCAGCAGGGCCAACCGGTCGGCGACCATCTGCATGCCAGTCCGGTAGTCTTCCAGAACTTCGTCCTCGGTATAGAGCTTGATGTCCATGAATTTTCCTTAAAAATGGGAAGTTATATACTTCCCATAAATACATTTAAGCACAATAACAATTCAAGCACAAGCTATTTTGGGCATTAAATTACTGCCCAATCTTGAGATAGGAGAAAATTTCGAGAAAGACTTAGCTATGCCCGTAGCGGCCTAGGACGTGCGTGGCGGGCCGTGACCGCGTCCGCATGCCAGCCGGCATGGGTTAATTGCCAATCGTGAGCTTCGCGAGATTTCCAGTCTGGGTATCTTGGGGGCGTCGCGCCAGCAAGCACGGTATGCAAAACCGGAGACACCGGGCGAGCAGTCCAATTTGTTATCTAACGCCTTGGATAATGAATCAGAGAATGCGTAGAAATTCTTTTAAATCAATAATTTAACGGAATATTCGTTATCTTGACCGCCCTTGGCGAGCTTCTAACAGGGTTAGAAAGTGCTCTTGGGGTCATTGTCAATCTGCGTTGATAATGATTCGAGTAATCCTTAAAAACACCAGTAAATCAAAAGCTTGCGAACCAACTCATTATCTGGATGGCGAATCGAGAAATCTGGCCTCAGCTTGGCGACGCACCTGGAACTGCTCTGATGCTGAATAGCACTCAGCACCATGCATCACTAAAATTTATCCTCGCAATCTTGAGGATAAATTGCTCAAAATTCGCTATCAGGCAAATAATCCTCACATTTATAAGGATTTATCCTTTTTAATCTGAATTCATATAAAATCCTCGCATTCATAAGGATTTTATATGCAGATATCTCTGGATCAGGCATCGACATTGGGGGCGGTGGTGCGCGCAACGCGCAAGGCCCAAAAAATTCGCCAAGACGACGCCGCCGGCAGCATCGGCGTGAGCGAGAACTTTCTCGGCAAAATCGAACGCGGCGCAGATGGGGTGCAATGGGGCAAGCTCTTCCAAGTGCTCCAGGGCTTGGGTGTGAAGGTGATCCTTGATGTGCCCGATGATGCTTCCAAACGCCTCGACGCTGAATTGGCGAGGCGCGACCTGGCATGACAGAGCGCGCGCTTGTCGCACTCATCAATGAGCGGCAGGTTGGTGAGCTGCGCGAGGTCAATGGCATCTGGTCGTTTCGGTACAGCCAGGATTGGCTGACCAGTCCGCAACGGTTTGCACTCAGCCCAAAACTGCCGCTCGATGCCGAGCCCTTGGTGGACGGCGCGTCCCTTCGGCCGGTCCAGTGGTATTTCGACAATCTGCTGCCCGAGGACGGGCAGAGAACCTTGCTCGCCGGTGACGCAAAGTTGAACCGCGCCGATGCGTTCGGCTTGCTGGCCCACTACGGGGCGGAATCGGCGGGTTCGCTCACGTTGCTGCCACCCGGAGTCTTGGCACAGGCACCTGGCGAATTGAGGCCCCTGACCGATACCAATTTGTCGGCGCGCATCCAACAGTTGCCGAAAGTGCCGCTGACCCACGCCGCAATCAAGCACATGTCGCTCGCGGGAGCACAGCACAAACTGGCTGTCGTGTCGCGCGAGGGCAAGCTGTTCGAGCCATCCGGCGCTTTGCCTTCCACGCACATCCTCAAACCCGACCATACGGGCGGCGACTATCCCCATTCGGCGATCAACGAATGGTTCGTGATGCGCTTGGCGCGCAGGCTCGGCCTTGCCGTGCCGGAAGTCCATCGACGCTACGTGCCGCAGCCGGTCTATCTGGTTGATCGCTTCGATCGATTGCTTGAGGGCACGGAATGGAAACGCCTTCACGCCATCGATGCTTGCCAACTGCTCGGCCTCGCCGGCACGTACAAATATGTCGAGGGCAGCGTGGAAACCCTCGCTGCAATCGCCAACGCATGTCGCAGCCCCGCCGTGGCGCGCACTCGCCTTTTTAGCTGGCTGGTGTTCAATGTGCTGACCGGCAACGGTGACGCCCATCTCAAGAATTTGAGCTTCCTGGTGAGCCATGAAGGCATCGGGCTGGCGCCGCACTACGATCTGCTCAGCACGGCCTGCTACGAATCACCGGCATTCAATCAATCGGGCTGGCCTGATCGAACCCGTCTCGCGTGGCCGCTCGTGGGGATCGAACATTTCGGAGATCTGACAACGAATCACTTGCTCATGGCCGGTGCCGCGATGCATATTGAGAAAGCAACGGCAATGCGATTGCTTGAGCAAGTGAGAGGGCGCATTTCCGGGGCGGCGATGGATCTGTATCGCTCTATCGAGGCCGAAAATGCTGGAATCCTCGCGCAGCGTCCTGAGCTTGCGGCAACCTTTGCGGGGGAATTACGCTGCTTGCGAACCATCGTGCATAACGTGATCAATGAAATGACGAGCCGCCTCACATAATCGCCGACGCTTCACAGTGGGGCGACAAGAAATGTGCAGCACAAAAACCTCTTTTGCTATCTCAGGAGCCACCAATGCAGTTTGATGAAGTTGTCCGCGGCCGCCGCAGCATTCGCGGCTATAAACCCGACCCGGTTCCCAGAGCGCTGATCGAGGAAATCATCGGTTTGGCGATGCGCTCGCCGTCGTCAATGAATACCCAACCCTGGAATTTCTACGTCATCACCGGCGAGCCGCTCAATCGCATCCGTGCCGGCAATACCGAGCGCATGCAGGCCGGCGTGCCGCAGTCGCGCGAGTTCCGCACCGGTCAGGGTTTTGCGGGCAAGCATCGCGACCGGCAAGTGGGCGTCGCCAAGCAATTGTTCTCGGCGATGGGCATCGCGCGCGACGACAAGGATGGGCGGCAGGACTGGGTGCTGCGCGGTTTCCGTCAGTTCGATGCGCCCGTGTGTGTGATCGTGACCTATGACCGGGTGCTCGACGGCAGCGACGATACGCCATTCGATTGTGGCGCCGTGGCAACCGCGCTGGTCAATGCTGCCTGGTCGCGCGGGCTGGGCGCGGTGATCAACAGCCAGGGCATCATGCAATCACCCGTGGTGCGCGAGCACGCCGGCATTGCCGAAGATCAGGTCATCATGAAAAGCATCGCGCTGGGCTGGCCGGACGAAAGCTTCCCCGCCAATGCCGTGGTATCCGAGCGCAAGTCGGTCGATGAGGCTGCGGTGTTTGTCGGTTTCGCGGACGGCGCGCGGGACCAATGAGGAGGCAGGCGCTACGCAGCGCGCCGCCACTCAATGCGTTGCGTACGCGGGCTGCCGGCAGAAAAATCGGGCCCGGAGAGAATCAACCGGTCATCCGTCAACTCGATGTGTCGCGTTGACGTGATCCCGATCAATGCCGGATTGGTCGACACTTCAATGGCGTGATACGCGATGCCGTCACGCACCGTGTAGCGCCCGGCGTAGGCAAAGCTTTGGGCGTAAGCAGCCGCCTTGTCGGCATCCGATGCGGGGGCAGAGGCAGGGCGCTGCTTTTGCATCAAGGTCGCGCTGACATGGCCATCGGGGGTGTACATGATGATGCCGCTGGCGTCAGCACCCAGAGGAAGCTCCGCGGGACGGCCATCGGCATACACCAGCGACCAACGCACCAGACGCCATGCCCCCAGCAAGTCTTTGGCTTCAGCTTTCACTATTTTCTCCAGCGTTGGCCGCTAAATGATGCGCTTGCGCACCTCGGTCACCACAATCTCGGCGACGATCACCACCGCAAAGATCGTCGCCAGGATCAGCGCCACGCGATCCCACTGAAACAGGTTGATCGCGGTGTCGAGCGCCATGCCGAGGCCGCCTGCGCCGACCAGGCCCAACACGGCCGATTCGCGCACGTTGATGTCCCAGCGGAACAAGGCGATGGCCCAGAACGTCGGCTTGACCTGCGGCCAGTAGCCGTACTGGACCAACGCCAGCTTGGATGCGCCCGCAGCGGTGAGCGCCTCAATGGAGCCGCGATGGGTGTCCTCGACTGCTTCGGAAAACAGCTTGCCGATAAAGCCAATCGAGTGAAACGCAATCGCCAGCGTGCCGGCCAACGCGCCGGGGCCGAACACGGCGACGAAGAACAGCGCCCACAACAGGGTGTTGATGGAACGCGTTGAAACCAGAATGAATTTGGCGCAGTAGTTGACGAACCGGTAAGGCGTCGCGTTGTTCGCGGCGAGGAAACCGACCGGCACCGCCATCAGCACACCGAGCAAGGTCGAGACTGCCGCGATGTTGAGGGTATCGATCAGCGCATCATGCACGCACATGTGTTAGAGGCCCCAAGCGATGTGCCACATGCGCCGACC
>JANPAR010000089.1:0-13861 GCA_031430015.1 Burkholderiales bacterium | reverse complement strand
TACGGATTCACGTCAATCAGGAGCTTGAAGAACTGCAAGCAGGGGTGAACCAGGCGATGGACCGGTTGCGTGTGCATGGACGTCTCGCAGTGATCAGTTTTCACTCGCTCGAAGACCGCATCGTCAAGCAGGCGATGCGCGCGCGCGCGCAGCCAGCGCAGCCGCCCAAGCGCGTGCCACTGCGCGCCGACCAGCTTCCGCAGCCGCAATTTCGCCTGGTGGGGAAGGCGCTGCGCCCTGGCGTGGACGAAGTGGCGCGCAATCCGCGTGCGCGCAGCGCCACCTTGCGTGTGATCGAGCGAATTGCGGAGCACGCAGCGCGATGAGCAAACTCAACTTCCTCCTGCTCGCGCTGCTGCTGGTGAGTGCGCTCGCGACGGTCGCTTCGACACATCGCTCGCGCAAGCTGTTCATCGCACTAGAAAATGGTCAAGCTGAACAAAAACGCATCGAAGTCGAGTGGGGGCAGTTGCAATTGGAGCAATCGACTTGGGCCAAGCATGCGCTTGTCGAGAGCATTGCCAGCAAGCAATTGGGCATGCGCACGCCGGATGCAGCGCGCACGCAGTTTGTGAACCCACAGACGAAAGCCGTGCCCGCCGCATCACCGCAGCCAGCAGCCGGAGCCGCGCAATGAACCCCGCCAACCCGGTACTGCAACTGCGCCTGCCGCTGTGGCGTTCGCGCATGATGCTTGGCCTGTTGTTCGCCGGTTTCATGGCGCTGATCGCGCGCGCGCTGTTTTTGCAGGGGTGGCACAACGACTTTTTGCAGCAGAAGGGCGAGAGCCGTTACAGCCGTGTGATCGAGATCAGCGCCAATCGCGGCAACATCACTGACCGGCATGGTGAGATTCTCGCCGCCTCGACACCAGTGCGTTCGGTGTGGGCGATCCCCGAAGATGTGAAGGCGACGCGTGATCAAGTGCGTGAACTCGCTGCCGTGCTGCAACTGCCGCTCGAAGAACTCGACAATAAGCTTGCTGACGACAACCGCGAATTCGTTTACCTCAAGCGCCAACTGCCGCCGCAGCAAGCTGAGCGTGTGACCCTGCTCAGCATTCCCGGCATTCACCAGCAGCGCGAATACCGGCGCTATTACCCGGCCGGTGAAGTCGCAGCGCATGTGCTTGGCTTCACCGGTGTGGATGAAGCGGGGCAAGAGGGGATCGAACTAGCGCACCAGGCCACGCTCTCCGGCAAGGCCGGCAGCCGCCGCGTCATCAAAGACCGGCGCGGCAATATTGTCGAAGATGTCGCCAGCGTCACCGCCCCGCGCGAAGGCCGCGACCTCACACTGTCCATCGACAGCAAGATTCAATACCTCGCCTTCAGCCAGTTGAAGCAGGCGGTCGAAACGCACAAAGCCAAGGCCGGCGGCATCATCGTGCTCGACGCGCGCAGCGGTGAAGTGCTGGCCCTCGCCAACCTGCCGGCCTTCAACCCGAACAATCGTGCGGCGCTCACGGGCGCGCAGTTGCGCAATCGCGTATTGACGGACACGTTTGAACCGGGTTCGACCATCAAGCCCTTCACCATTGCGCTTGCGCTCGACCTCGCCAAGGTGCGGCCCGATACCGTGATCCAGACTGCGCCTGGCCGCTTCACCGTTGGCTCGTCGACCATCACCGACGCGCATCCGCACGGCGCGCTGACGGTGACCGAGGTGCTGCAAAAGTCGAGCAACGTCGGCACCGCAAAGCTCGCAATGCAGATGGAACGTGAAGACATGTGGGATTTGTTCAACAAGGCCGGCTTTGGCGTGCAGCCACAAGTGCAATTCCCTGGCGCGGTGGCGGGCAAATTGCGCCTTGCAAAAACATGGCGGCCGATTGAACAGGTGACGATGTCGTATGGCTATGGCCTGTCGGCCTCGTTGCTGCAACTGGCGCGCGCCTACACCGTGTTTGCGCGCGACGGCGACATCGCGCCGGTGAGCTTCATCAAGACCGGCGGCCCAGCGCTTGGCACGCCGGTGATCAGCAGCGAGACCGCTCGCGCCGTGCGCATGATGCTGGAGATGGCGGCTGGCCCGGGCGGCACCGCTTCACGTGCGCAAGTGATGGGCTATCGCGTCGCGGGCAAGACCGGGACGGCGCACAAGCTAGAGAACGGCGGCTATGCCGACAACAAATACCGTGCGTCCTTTGTCGGCTTTGCACCGGTGTCGGACCCGCGCATCATCGTTGCGGTGATGCTGGACGAGCCGTCCAATGGCAAATACTTCGGCGGCGAAGTGGCGGCACCGGTGTTCAGCCAGGTGGTGGGCGGCACGCTGCGTCAGCTGGGGGTCGCCCCCGATGCGCCGATGAAGCCGATCGCGCTGCCCGCAGAGGGCCAGGAGACGCGTGAAAGCACATGAGATCCTCGCCATGCTGAGCCCCGTCAACGTGCGCAGCCTCACCGCCGACAGCCGCGCGGTGCGGGCCGGGGATTTGTTCGCCGCCTATCCCGGCCACCCGCGCAGTGATGGCAGCCGTATTGATGGCCGCGACTATATCGGCGACGCGATTGCGCGTGGTGCTGCTGCAGTGCTGTGGGAGCGCGAAGGATTTGCGTGGAATGCGGCATGGCAGCTCCCAGAGGTGGCGGTAGATGGCCTGAAACCCATGGTGGGAGCCATTTCCAGCGAGGTATATGGTTTTCCATCTGAGCAGTTGTTCATGGCTGGCGTGACCGGCACCAATGGCAAGACTTCGGTGAGTCAATGGATTGCCCAGGCGCTGCCTTTGTGCGGCAAACCATGCGGTGTGATCGGCACGCTCGGGGCGGACGTGTATGGTCTCCGCGAGAAAACCGGGCCGCACGAGGCAGGCAATGCCATGCTCAATGGGAACGCCAGCACAGGTGCGAGCAACACGACGCCCGACGCGATTGTTCTGCAGCGCACGCTCAAAGCCATGCGCGACGCTGGCGCAGCCGCGTGCGCAATGGAAGTGTCCTCCATCGGCCTCGATCAGGCGCGCGTCAATGGCGTTGCCTTTGACTGTGCCGTGTTCACCAACTTCACCCGCGATCATCTCGACTATCACGGCTCGATGGCGGCCTACGAAGCCGCCAAAACCAAACTATTCATGACCGAAGGGCTCAAGCACGCCGTCATCAACCTCGACGACCCAATGGGTGTGCGCCTGATGGCCAAGGTAGCTGACCGCATCGACCGCATTGCCTACTGCATCGACGGGGTGTCGCCGGTGGCCGAGTTTGTCGAGGACGAAGGGCGCCTCACGGCGAGTGATCTGCGTTTTGATGCGAATGGTGTGCGCTTCACAGTCAGCAGCGACTGGGGCAGCGCCGCAGTCAGCGCGCCGGTGTGGGGCGCGTTCAATGTCAGCAACTTGCTCGGCGTACTCGGCACTTTGATCGCCGCAGGGGTGCCGTTCGACACGGCGGTGCGCGCGCTGGAAAAAATTGAAGCGGTGCCAGGCCGCATGAATGCCCTTGGCGGCACCAACGCGCCACTGGTGGTGATTGACTACGCCCACACCCCCGATGCACTGGAGAAAGCGCTGGCCAGTTTGCGTCCGCTCGCGCAAGCACGCGCCGGTGCGCTGCGCGTGGTGTTTGGCTGCGGCGGTGATCGTGACGCCGGCAAACGCCCCTTGATGGGCGAAGTGGCTGCGCGCCTCGCCGACGCCGTGATGCTCACCAGCGACAACCCGCGCAGCGAAGCGCCGGAGACCATCATCGCCGCCATCGCGCGTGGCATGGCCAAACCCCACCTGGTTGTAGCCGACCGCCTGCAGGCCATCACGCGCGCAGTGCAGGGCGCGGGCGTACACGACGTGATTCTGGTGGCCGGCAAAGGCCATGAAGCGACCCAGGAAGTGGCCGGCCGCAAATTGCCTTTTTCTGACCATGATGTGGTCAGACGTGCGCTCGATAATCGCGCGGGGAACACCGCATGAGCGCAACTGTGATGATGAACTTGAGTGAAGCGGCGGCCGTACTGGGCGTGACACCGCCTGCCGGAGGAGGCGAGAGCGAAGGCATCGGCTTCGATCGTGTCACTACCGACAGCCGCGCGATTCAAGCCGGCGACCTGTTCGTCGCGCTGACAGGTGAGCGCTTCGATGGTCATGACTTCGCGCGCGCAGTGCTGGAGCAAGGTGCAGCCGGCGTGATCGTCTCGCGCGATCTGGGCCTCGCGGCGCAAATCCTTGTGCCCGATACCAAGGCAGCGCTCGGTCAGCTCGCCCAACACTGGCGCGCCCGCTTCACCCTGCCCCTGATCGCGGTGACCGGCAGCAACGGCAAAACCACGGTCAAGCAAATGATTGCCAGCATTCTCACCGCGCACGCCGCGCTGGCGGGAGGCGCTACAGGTGCATTCGCGACGGAAGGCAATCTCAACAACGCCATCGGCGTACCGCTCACGCTGTTGCGTTTGCGCGCGCAACACCGCATCGGCGTTGTCGAGCTCGGCATGAATCACCCCGGTGAGATCGCCCAACTGGCTGCCATCACGCGCCCCACGGTGGCGCTGGTCAACAACGCGCAGCGCGAGCATCAGGAGTTCATGAAATCGGTTGCCGAGGTCGCCGCAGAGAACGGCTCGGTATTCAATCATCTGTCCACCGGCGGCACCGCGGTGATCAACGCCGATGACGAGTTTGCCGGCTTCTGGCGCAAGCTCGCGCGTGCAACAAGCCCTGAACGCAAGATCGTCGATTTCGGCGTGCGCATTTCCGCCGATGTATCGGCCAACTATGATCTCGCGCTGTACGGCAGCGACCTCGAATTGATGACACCGGTGGGCAACGCCGAGGTGACGCTGCGCATCCCCGGCGCGCACAACGTGCTCAACGCCTGCGCCGCTGCCGCCTGCGCGGTCGCGGCGGGCGTGCGCATCCAGGCGATTGCAGCGGGCCTCAACGCCTTCGTGCCTTACAACGGGCGTTTGCAAAAAAAGGTTGCGGCCAGCGGTGCGATAGTGATCGACGACAGCTATAACGCCAACCCCGACTCGGTGCGCGCTGCGATTGACGTGCTCGCCAATGTTGCCGGGCGGCGCATGCTGGTGCTCGGGCGCATGGCCGAGGTGGGCGACAAGGGCCCGCAGTTTCATCACGAAGTCGGTGCCTATGCGAAGGAACGTGGCATCGATGTGCTGCTCGGCTTTGGTCCCGAGACCGCGCCAGCCATCGAAGGCTTTGGCGCGCAGGGCTTGCGCTTTGATGATATTGACGCAATCAAGGCGAAAGCTGGCGAGTTTGCCGTAGCGGGCGCGACGCTGCTCGTAAAAGGGTCTCGCTCGGCGCGCATGGAACGTGTCGTTGCCGCCCTCACCGGCGATGTTGCGGGAGGTACCCACTAATGCTGCTTGAATTGGCCATCACGAAACGCTCGCCTCAAGCAGGCACGAAAGGAGGATGTCGTGCTGCTTGAACTCGCTCAGTGGCTGGCGAAGGACATTCGCGCCTTCAACGTGTTTTCATACATCACCTTGCGCGCGGTGATGGCGACGCTCACTTCGCTCGCCATCGCGCTGATCGCCGGGCCAATGGTGATCCGCAAACTGACTGCATACAAAATCGGCCAGTCGGTGCGCGACGACGGTCCGCAGACCCATCTCATCAAGGCCGGCACGCCGACCATGGGCGGCGCACTGATCCTGATCGCAATCGGCATTGCAACCCTGCTGTGGGCAGATCTCACCAACCGCTTTGTCTGGATCGTGCTGGTGGTGACGCTCGGCTTCGGTGCCATCGGCTGGGTCGATGACTGGCGCAAGGTGGTGCACAAAAATCCCAAAGGCCTGTCGGCGCGCGAAAAATATTTCTGGCAAAGCCTGGTCGGCATCATCGCCGCGGTCTATCTCGCCTTCGCGGTCTCGGCCCCCAACTCCGACAAGATTATCGAGCTGGTGATGAAGTGGATCGCCAGCGGCTTCACTATGGAGTTGCCGCAAAAAGCCAACTTGATTGTGCCGTTCTTCAAAGAGATTTCCTATCCCCTTGGCGTATTCGGCTTCATCACGCTGAGCTACTTTGTGATCGTCGGCACGTCGAACGCGGTCAATCTCACAGATGGTCTTGATGGTCTCGCCATCATGCCGGCGGTGATGGTCGGCAGTGCGCTCGGCCTGTTCGCTTATGTCACCGGCAACGCCGTGTACGCAAAATATCTGTTGATTCCGCACATCCCCGGGGCGGGTGAATTGATCGTGTTCTGCGGTGCGCTGGCCGGTGCGGGCCTGGGCTTTCTGTGGTTCAACGCCTACCCCGCGCAGGTGTTCATGGGTGACGTCGGTGCGCTGGCGCTTGGCGGCGCACTTGGCGTCGTCGCGGTGATCGTGCGCCAGGAAATTGTGCTCGCCATCATGGGCGGCGTGTTTGTCGTCGAGACCTTGTCAGTCGCCCTGCAAGTGCTGTATTTCAAATACACCAGACGCCGCTTCGGTGAAGGCCGGCGCATTTTGTTGATGGCACCACTGCATCACCACTTCGAACAAAAGGGCTGGAAGGAAACGCAAGTCGTGGTGCGCTTCTGGATCATCACCATGTTTTTGGTGCTGATTGGTTTGTCCACATTGAAACTGCGTTAATCCCGCCAGCGATCATGGACTTCAACGGCAAACTTGTTCTCGTACTCGGCCTGGGTGAAACCGGCCTGTCGATGGCGCGCCATCTCGCGACGCACGGTGCGCGGTTGCGCGTGGCCGACACGCGTGCCGCGCCACCTGGTCTGGAAGCCTTGGCGGAAGCCATTCCCGGCGTAGAGGTGGCCTGCGGGCCGCTCCAGGAGCCACTCTTCGAAGGCATCGATGTGCTGGCGGTGTCGCCGGGCGTTGCCGTGTCAGGGCCGCTGGCCGATCCGCTGGTGCTCGCGGCGATCGCGCGCGGTGTGCCCTTCATGGGCGATGTCGAACTCTTTGCCCTCGCGCTGGCGCATGAATACGCGCTCACCGGCTACAGCCCGAAAATTCTCGCCGTCACCGGCACCAATGGCAAGACCACGGTCACCTCGCTCGCGGCCATGCTCGCGCGCAAGGCCGGCAAGCGCGCGGTCGCCGCCGGCAACATCGGCCCGGCAGTGCTCGATGCGTGGCGCGATGCAAAGCCCGGCGCGACCCTGTTTGAACAAAGCGCCGAGCAATTGCCGCCGCGCCCGCCTTCGCTGTTGCCCGAAGTGTGGGTGCTGGAGCTGTCGAGCTACCAGTTGGAAACCACGCACAGCTTGATGCCTTCTGCAGCTGTGATGCTCAATCTGTCGGAAGACCATCTCGACCGGCATGGCTCGATGATCGACTACGCACGCGCCAAGGCGCGCATCTTCATGAATGGCGGCATTCAGATTTTGAATCGCGATGACGCGGCGAGCATGGCAATGCGCCGCGCGTTTGATGCGAAAAAGAAGCGCGATGTGCCGCCCGTGGTAATTACCTTTGGCATCAGCGCACCGCATGCACCTACTGAATATGGTCTCGTGCGTGAGTCGCGCAGCGACGGCCTCACCTGGCTCGCCGAAGGTGCGCCGTCAGGCGCGGGCGCGGGCAGCGGTGCCGGGGTGGATGACGCGGCCCCCAACCGCCTGATGCCGCTCGAGGTGCTCAAGATCAAGGGCCGTCACAACGCGACCAATGCACTCGCGGCGCTTGCCCTCAACCGTGCCATTGGCCTGCCACTCGCGCCGATGTTGCGTGCGCTGCGCGACTACGCGGGCGAACCGCATCGCGTGCAGCCGGTCGCTACCGTCAAGCGGGTGCAGTACTTCGACGACAGCAAGGGTACCAACGTTGGTGCAACCCTTGCTGCAATCGAAGGGCTGGCAGCAGAGTTGCGCGCCGACAACCGCATCGTACTGATCGCTGGCGGCGAAGGCAAAGGGCAAGACTTCAGCGCGCTCGCACGCGCTGTGCGCGCTTCGTGCCGCGCCGTGATGCTGATCGGGCGTGATGCGCCGGCACTGCTTCAGGCACTTGGCGACACAGGTGTTGCCTTGCATGACTGCGCAAGCCTCGAAGACGCGGTGCAAGGCGCGGCGCGCCATGCACAAGCCGGCGACATTGTGCTGCTCTCGCCAGCGTGCGCAAGCTTCGACATGTTCCGCAACTACGGCCACCGTGCCGAGGTGTTTGTGCAAGCGGTGCGCGATCTTGGCCGCGATGTGGAACATGCCGGTGCCGTAACGAACGTCCCGGCGAATGCCACAATGGACGCAACAACTGTCCCGCAACCCGGAGGCGCACATGCCTAGCGCCACCGTCGCCGTGCAGAAATTTGGTGCGGGTCTGCTGAGCCACGGCGGCTTTGGCAGTGGCACGGCAGGTGCGCGCATGTCGTCGCGCTTTTCAGAACTCGACGAAGGTCTGTTGTGGGTCGCCGCCCTGCTGTTGCTGATCGGCCTGGTGATGGTGTATTCGGCCTCGATTGCGTTTGCCGAAGGCTCGAAGTTCACCGGCTATCGCGCCAACTATTTTTTGCTGCGGCATGCGCTCTCACTCGGTGTCGGTTTGATCGCCGGTTGGGTCGCGTTTCAGGTGCCAATGGCGGTCTGGCAGCGCTTTGCCCTGCCGCTGTTTTTGTTCGGGGTTGCCTTGCTGGTGCTGGTGCTGATCCCCGGCGTGGGCCGCAGCGTCAATGGCGCACAACGCTGGATCTCACTCGGCTTCACCACTTTGCAGCCGTCCGAGTTGATGAAGTTGTTCGCGATTCTCTATGCGGCTGACTACACAGTGCGTAAGGCAGCGGTGATGCATTCGTTCAAGCAAGGCTTCATGCCGATGGCAATTGCGATGGTGTTCACTGGCTGGTTGCTGCTGCGCCAGCCCGACATGGGCGCGTTCGCCGTGATCGTGGCGGTGGCCGTGGGCGTACTGTTTCTCGGCGGCATGAATGCCCGGTTGTTTTTCGGGCTGATTGTCTTCCTGCTTGCCGCGTTTGCACTGCTCATCATGTTCTCCGAATACCGCCGCCAACGCATCATCGGTTTCATGGATCCGTGGAGCGACGCTTTCGGCAAGGGCTATCAACTCTCACACGCGTTGATTGCGTTTGGGCGCGGGGAGTGGTTCGGAGTCGGGCTTGGCAACAGCCTGGAAAAATTGTTCTACCTGCCTGAAGCGCATACCGACTTTCTGCTCGCCGTGATCGCGGAGGAGTTGGGCTTCGTGGGCATCATCACCATCATCCTGATGTTCTTCTGGTTGACACGCCGCGCCATCGAGATTGGCCGTCAGGCGCTGGCGCTCGAACGCACCTTCGCTGCGCTGGTCGCGCAGGGCGTGGCGCTGTGGCTCGGTGTGCAGACGCTGATCAACATGGGCGTGAACATGGGTGTGTTACCCACCAAAGGCTTGACGCTGCCATTGATGAGCTTTGGCGGCAGCGGCATTCTCGTCAACTGCATTGCGCTCGCCGTGCTGGTACGGGTCGACTATGAAAACCGGCGTCTCATGCGCGGGCTCAAATCATGATGCGCACGATCTCGATGCGGGAGCTGAGGGCGTGAACGAAGGCAACACGCAAATCGAGCTGTCGCTCAATCCCCACACCCTGGTCATTGCACCGGTCATCGTGGTAATGGCGGGCGGCACCGGAGGCCATGTGTTTCCGGCACTGGCGGTCGCGCATCGATTGAGCGAAGCGGGCTATCGCGTGATCTGGATCGGTAACCGCAGCGGCATGGAGGCGGCGCTCGTTCCCAAGCACGGCTTCGAGATGGCCTGGCTGTCGCTCGGTGGCGTACGCGGCAAAGGATTGCTGCCCAAACTGCTGCTGCCGTTCAATTTGCTGGTGGCGTTTACGCAGGCGCTTGGCATTCTGCTGCGCGTCAAGCCACGCGCGGTGATCGGCTTTGGCGGCTACATCAGTTTTCCTGGCGGTATGATGGCGGCGTTGCTTGGCAAACGCTTGGTGCTGCACGAGCAGAACGCGATTGCCGGTCTGGCCAACAAGGTGCTCGCCAAAGTGGCGGACAGCGTATTGACGGCGTTCCCCGGGGTGTTGCCGCGCGCCACCTGGTGCGGCAATCCGGTGCGCAAGGAAATTGTCGCGTTGCCGATACCAGCCGAGCGTTATGGCGCGCGCAGCGGCGCGCTGCGTGTGCTGGTGATGGGCGGCAGCCTCGGTGCGCTCGCCCTCAATGAAGTGCTGCCCCGCGCGCTGGCCCTGTTGCCCGCGGCAGAGCGGCCGCAGGTGACGCACCAATCCGGCGCAAAGCATATCGATGCCCTGGGCGCAGCCTACGCTGCGGCGGGCGTCAGCGCGGCCACGTTTGCGTTCATCGATGACATGGCGCGTGCCTACGCCGACGCTGATCTCATCATCTGCCGCGCAGGGGCGATGACGGTTGCCGAGGTCGCGTGCGCAGGCGTGGCGGCGCTATTTGTGCCGTTCCCGTTTGCGGTGGACGATCATCAAACCGCGAATGCACGCTTTCTCGCAGACAAAAATGCCGCGCTGCTGGTGCAACAGGCGGCGCTGACGCCTGAATCTCTCGCAGCGCAACTGCGCGGCCTCACGCGCGAGCGTTGCTTGGCCATTGCCAATGCAGCGCGCACCTTCGCCAAACCGGAAGCCACCGCGGATGTGGCGGCCGCGTGTATCGCACCGGCTGGAACAAAAAAGAATTGAAGCGATGAAACACAAAGTCAAACACATCCATTTTGTCGGCATTGGTGGCTCCGGCATGTCCGGCATTGCCGAGGTGCTGCTCAACCTCGGTTACCAGATCAGCGGCTCCGATTTGACCAAGAACGCCGCTGCGCAAAGGCTGGAAAGCCTTGGTGCGAGCGTGTTCCATGGCCATGCCGCTGAACATGCGCGTGGTGCCGATGCTGTCGTGGTGTCCGCCGCCGTGGCCAGCAATAACCCCGAAGTGCAGGCCGCGCGTGCCGCGCGCATTCCCGTGGTGCCGCGTGCGCTGATGCTCGCAGAGTTGATGCGGTTGAAGCAAGGCGTGGCCGTGGCCGGCACGCACGGCAAGACCACCACGACCAGCCTGATCGCCAGTGTGCTGGCCGAAGGCGGGCTGGACCCCACCTTTGTGATCGGCGGGCGTCTTACCAGCGCAGGCGCAAACGCCAAGCTCGGCTCCGGCGAGTTCATCGTCGTCGAAGCCGATGAGTCCGATGCTTCGTTCCTCAATCTGCAGCCAGTGATCGCGGTCATCACCAACATCGACGCGGATCACATGGAGACCTATGGCCATGATTTTGCACGCTTGAAGGCCGCCTTCATCGAGTTCACGCAGCGCTTGCCGTTCTACGGCATTGCCGTGCTGTGTACTGACGATGCGCATGTGCGCTCGATCATGCCGCTGTTGTCCAAGCCGGTGGTGAGCTACGGCACCGGTGTCGATGCGCAAGTGCGCGCCAGCGATATCGTCGCGGACAACGGTGCCATGCGGTTCAACGTGCATCGTGAGGGCGCAAGCCCCTTCGCGGTGACGCTCAATCTTGCCGGTCAGCACAATGTGTTGAACGCGCTCGCGGCGATTGCAGTGGCGACCGAGCTTGGTGTGAGCGACGCGGCGATTCAAAAAGCATTGGCTGAGTTCAAGGGCGTGGGCCGCCGCTTTCAGCACTACGGCGAAGTAAATCTGGAGGCCAACATCGGGGGCGCTAACGGCGCAAACACCTTCACCCTGATCGACGACTACGGCCATCACCCGGCCGAGATGGCTGCTGTCATCGCCGCCGCACGCGGTGCCTACCCTGGGCGGCGCTTGATGCTGGCGTTCCAGCCGCATCGCTACACGCGCACGCGCGACTGCTTTGAAGACTTCGTCAGAGTGCTGTCGACCGCTGACGCGGTGGTGCTGGCCGATGTGTACGCGGCCGGCGAAGCACCCATCGTCGCCGCAGATGGCCGCGCGCTGATGCGCGCGTTGCGCGTGGCCGGCAAGATCGAACCAGTGTTTGTCGAAGACATCACCACCATGGCCGCTGCGGTGCGCCAGACCGTGCGCGCGGGCGATGTGGTCATCACCATGGGCGCCGGCTCGATTGGTGCCGTGCCGCGCGAGCTGGCCGCGTAACGGCCTGATGCACACCCGACGCATGAACCCACGATGAACATGGCCGATCTCTCTCATCTCAACGCACCGCAGCAGGTTCTGCGCGGCACGTTGCGCCATGCCGTGCCGATGCGTGACCACGTGAGTTGGCGCGCGGGGGGCGTGGCGCGTCAAGCGTATGCGCCTGCGGACATCGATGATCTTGCCGCCTTCCTGCGTACCTTGCCACTAGGGGAGGAGATTCATTTCATCGGCCTCGGCAGCAATACACTTGTGCGCGACGGCGGTCTCGACGGCACTGTGATTCTGGTGCAGGGGGCAATCGATGCCCTGCGCGTTCAGGCTGACGGTACGCTATACGCCGAAGCCGGCGCGGCTTCGCCGAAGCTCGCGCGCTTTGCCACCGCCGAAGGTTTCGCGGGTGCCGAATGGCTGGCCGGCATTCCTGGAACCATCGGTGGCGCACTTGCGATGAACGCGGGGTGCTATGGCACCGAGACCTGGGAGTCTGTCGCGCGCGTACACACCATTGCACGCGATGGCAGTCGCCGCGTGCGTGCGCACGCCGAGTTCGATGTGGGCTACCGGCACTGCTTCTTGCGCGATGAAGGGCGTCGCCTCGGTAACGATGAATGGTTTGTAGCGGCAGAGTTTGTGTTTGCACGCGGTCACGTGGTCCAAGCGCGCGCCAATATGAAGGTGTGGCTGGAGCGCCGCGCTGCGACGCAGCCACTCAATTTGCCCAACGCAGGTTCGGTGTTCCGCAATCCGCCTGGCGACTACGCCGCGCGCCTGATTGAGTCGTGTGGCCTCAAGGGCAAGCGCATTGGTGGTGCCGAGGTGTCCACCAAGCACGCCAACTTCATCGTTAATCCGCATGAAGCTGCAAGCGCAGCGGACATCGAGCAACTGATTGGCGAAGTGGCCGCCATTGTCGAGCGTGAATGCCGGGTGCGGCTGGAGCGTGAAGTGCGCATCATCGGCAAGCACCAACCTGACGCCACACCCAACGGAGAAGCTGCATGAGCAAAGCCGCAGCACACGACAAAAAGCACGGCGGCCACAAGGCTGGCCACGGTGGTGGCCAAAGCGGCAGTGCGGCAGCCGGTACCAAGAGCGGCGGCGCGGCCCGTGATGCGGCGGCGCTGGCGCGGCTTGGCAAAGTGGCGGTGTTGTTCGGCGGCGCGTCGAACGAGCGCGAGATTTCGATCATGAGCGGCACCGGCGTGCTCAAGGCCTTGTTGTCCAAAGGGGTCGATGCCCACGGGTTCGATCCGTCAGTGCGCGATCTCGCCGATCTCAAACGTGAAGGCTACGCGCGCTGCTTCATTGCCTTGCACGGACGCGGCGGTGAAGACGGCACCCTTCAGGGCGCGCTCGATGTGCTCGGCATTCCCTACACCGGCAGCGGCGTGATGGGGTCGGCCATCGGCATGGACAAATGGCGTACCAAGATGATCTGGCTCGCCAATGACCTGCCAACGCCGCGCTATCGCATCCTGCAGGGTGATGAAGACAGCAACGACGTCGCACGCGATCTCGGCCTGCCGCTGATCGTCAAACCGGCCAACGAAGGCTCGACCCTCGGTCTGACCAAAGTGACCAACGCAGCGCGTCTGCCCGCTGCCTATGAACTGGCCGCGAAGCAGTTCCACGACATTGCCCTCGCCGAACAATTTATCGATGGCCCGGAATACACCGCCGCAGTGCTGGGCGATACGGTGCTGCCGCTGATTCGTATCGAAGCGCCGTCCGGCAATTACGACTATCAGAACAAATATTTCACCGACGATACCAAATACATCTGCCCCTGCGGTCTGCCTGAGGAACCGGAAGAAGCCTTGAAAGCCTTGGTGCACAAGGCGTTCAGGCTAGTGGGTTGTTCGGGTTGGGGGCGCGTG
>JANPAR010000088.1:0-10130 GCA_031430015.1 Burkholderiales bacterium | reverse complement strand
ACCTGCACGGTGCGCCCGAGGTATTCACCGCGGCGCTCCTTCTTGATCACGTTGTCGTAGATCTGGCCGGTGGTGAAGTTGTTGGCGCGGCGCATGCGCGCCGACGAGAAGCGCTCGTAGTGGCCGAGGTCCAGATCAGTTTCGGCGCCGTCTTCCGTGACAAACACTTCACCGTGCTGAAACGGGCTCATCGTGCCCGGATCCACGTTGATGTAGGGGTCGAGCTTGAGGTTGGTGACTTTGAGGCCACGCGATTCGAGGATCGCGGCAAGAGACGCGGCGGCGATGCCCTTGCCCAGCGAGGACACCACACCACCGGTGACGAAAACGTATTTGGTCATGTGTTGACGTCTTCGGAAATTTGAATTTTACCCCAAACGAATTTTCATTCGCGCGCGTGCATGAGGTCGCTGGCGCCGATTTCGCGTTTCCACAATTCGCGGCCTTCGGCATCGAAACTCTTCATCGTCATGCGCCGCTCACCCCACGTGCCGGAAAAATCGAGGGTGCAAAAGTTGTGCTGATTGACCACTGTGCCGGCATCGGCGCGCGACATGTCTTCATTGCGCGCGGGTGCATGCACGCCCGAGGTAAGCGGTGAGCAGGTGAAGTCGTAGAGCGGGTAGGCGCCGTGACGTTCCTGTTTGTTCAGTTCGGTGTGATGCCGGTCACCCGATAAAAACACCACGCCATTGATGCGGTTGGCACTGAGCCAGTCGAGAAACTCGCGGCGCTCATCGGCGAAGTGGCTCCAGCCTTCAATCCGCGGCGGCACTTCCTTGAGCACCTGATTGCCGGCCACGATCACCTTGAAACGTGAGGTGGATGCGAGCAAGGCATTCTTGAGCCAGCGCAGTTGTGCCGCGCCGAACAGGGTTTTGCCCGGCAGTTGCTGCGCGCTATCGGCATCGCGGTAATAGCGGCCATCGAGCAGGAAGAAATCCACATCGTTCAGACTTACGTTGCGAAAAACGCCGGGCGTCTCCGGCAAGCCCCACGCGCCATTCGCCCAATAGCGTTTGAACAGACGCAGCGATGCATCTTTGTAGATGAAGCTCGCGTTTGAATCGTTCGGGCCGAAGTCGTGATCGTCCCAGATTGCGTAGTGGTTGCCGGTGCGCAGCAGACTTTGCACCTGCGGCTGGCTGCGGTCGAAGCGCCAGCGGGTTGCCATGCCGGACGGGCTGCCGTAGTCGGCTTCGCGCAGATAAAGGTAGTCGCCGAGCCAGAGCATGACATCAGGCTTTTTCGCGGCGATGCTGGCAAAGATGCCGTTGTCGGTGCCGTAGGGTTTTCCGGTGGGCGCGAGCGAGCGATCAAATGGCTCTTCATTGAAGTATGCGCAGGAACCGAACGCGACGGTGAAGTCTGGCGGTGTATGGCCTTGCGCGGGAATGAACGAGTGCTTGCGCCATTGCCATAGGGCTTCGGTGCTGAAGGTGAGTGTCTGCTGTACGCGCGCTTCCTTGCCGTCGAGCAGTACGCGATAGCGGTAGCGCGTGCCGGGCTGCAATTGCGTGAGCGTGATGTTGGCAGCGAAGTCTTCCGTTGAACTGAGCGCCGCCGGTGCGGAGCGCTTGCGCTGTACCGGCGTTGCGCCCGCTGTCTCGGGCCAGTATTCAATCTGCGCCTTTGCACTCGCGTCAGTCTGCAGCCAGATGATGGTGGAGCGCGCATCACGGTGCCCGGCCATCGGGCCGGCGCTGAGGCTGGCGGCGCGTGCGGTACCGGTCGCGCCAGCGACACTGAGCGCGCATAGCGCGAAACAGGCGGCGATCCACCGAAAAACATGCTTTGCCGATGCCAGAAAAACCTTGGTGGAAGCCGTTGTCATGAGATCATCTCGATAAAACCGTTGGTGGAAGCCGTTCTTGAAATGGTTGTTAGTTCCAGTGCACCATCGGCAAACCCGCCACCGGTGAGCGGAAATACGGAATCCGCGTCCCCATCAAACTGCCGATGGTTTGGATCGCGGCGCGCTCTACGGTGAAGCCGTCAAGGGGATTGGTCATGTCAACTCTCTTGATGTGACGCCGATCAAGCCCGCTCGACCGGCAGCACCTTGAGGGCAATCACCTTGCCCGTGCCCTGCACCCTCGCCGGCACGCCGAGCCACTCCGGCTGCAAGGTGACATGATCGATGCCGAAACTGCCTTGCAACATGGTGCGCGATTCCTTGAGCACGAGCGGCCAGGCATCGACTTCGCGCAACAGCAGATGCGCCGAGAGCGCGCGCCGCCCGGCGCTCATCTGCCACACATGCAGGTCGTGTACCGAGACCACGCCATCAATGCCTGCGAGCGCGCGGCCCACGGCGCGGTAGTCCACATCGTCGGGCACGGCTTCCATCAACACGCTGACCGACTCGCGCGCGAGGCTCCAGGTTGAGCGCAGGATCAGCAGCGCGACCAGCACTGAGAGGAGTGGGTCGATCAACATCCAGCCGGTGAAATGCACCACCGCACCTGCGATGATGGCCGCGGCTGATCCGAGCAAGTCACCGAGAACATGGATCATCGCTGCGCGCGAATTCAGGGTGCCATGGCCGCTGTTTCCGCTGTTTCCGCTGTTTCCTTGGGATAGCAGCCACAGCACGCCGATGTTGATGAAGAGGCCAATCACCGCGACGATCATCACAGTGACGCCGGCGATGGGCAGCGGCTTGAACACGCGCGTCACGGCTTCGACGATGATCCACACCACGACGGCGAGCATGGTGAGCGCATTGACGAAGGCACCGATCACTTCGGCACGCCCGTAACCGAAAGAATTTTTGTCGGACACCGGCCGCGCAGCGAGGCGCGCTGCCACCAACGCGATTAACAGGGCGCCCGCATCTGCCGCCATGTGGCCAGCGTCAGAAATGAGTGCGAGCGAATTGGCGAGCCATCCGCCGATGACTTCCACAATGGCGAAGCCGCCTGTGAGCAGGAGGCTGATCAGTAACGCGCGTCGCTGTTCGGGCTGCGTTTCGTGCGCGTGCCGGTGATGCGCATCGCCGGGGCCGTGCGCATCAAAGCGGTCGTGACCGGAGTGCTCGTGACCGGAGTGGTGATCGTGCGCAGCCATGAACTGATTATAGGGACGCGTCCGAGGTGCGTCTTGCAATGTCCAGACGGCACTGTCCAAGCAAGCGGCCAATGCAAATCAGGCGCGCAGCCGTGGCTCGCGCGCCGCGCATCAGCGCATCAATGCTTCGCCGTCGCCACCATCACAATTGCGCTTATTACGATCAGCATGCCGAGCATTTGCACTGGTGCAATCGTCTGCCCGAGGATGAGCCAGCTGAGCACCAGCGCTGCGACCGGTTCGAAATTCATCAAAGCCGCGTTGTTGACCGCACCCAACTTGGGCAGCACCACAAACAGGCTGGTGATGGCGATGCCGTAGAGCACAGTGAGCAAGCCGAGGCCCGCCCAGCCGGCTGTGTCTTGAGGCAGCGCGAAGCCATCGGTGAGCAGCCCCGCCAGCAGGGCCACCACGCCGACCACCGCCATCCCGGTAAAGCTGCGCATGCGCCCATCGACCTGCTTGAGCCAGCGCTCCGTGAGTACCCAGGTGGTCGAAAAGCTGAGCGACGCACCCAGTGCGAAACCCACCCCGGCGGCAAAGCGCGCGTCGAATAGTTGTGCCATGCCGTTCGTCACGCCCAGGGCCAACACCAGCCCGCACAGCGCCAGCGGCAGCGCAATCAGCACCCGCCGCACTGGCCGCTCGCCGCCGCTCAGCCACGAGATGAGCGCCAGTACCATCGGAAAGGTGTTGAAGGTCAATAGTGCGAGCGCCACCGGCAACCGCGCCACGGCGGCATACAGACACACGCTCTGCACGGCAATCACCAGACCGAACACCAATGCCTGCCAGGTCTTGGCGCCATGCAGCGTGAGATTGACGCCGGTGCTGCGCATCAGCACCCACACCGCAAGTGCCGTGGCGATGGAGCGGAAGGTGACCGCTGTGAGCACGTTGGTGCCGTGATCGAAGGCGAGCCGCGCTGCCACGTGATTGCTGGCGAAGGTGGCGGCGATGCCGAGGATCAGCGTGACGCCAAGCCAGCGTGGAATGCCGGAAGCAGGAGCGGACATGAGGCGTGAAGGGTTTTGTTTGACCGAAGAGGGTGCGTGGTTGAAAATGTGCGCCACTGCCTCCATGATAGATTGACTTCCCGTATCGTCCTCCTTCCTCACTGGCCGTCCCTTGGCTGCCCCATCACCGCCCTACCAACTCCCAAGCAGGCCCCGCCAACATGAGCCAATCACACACCCACGATCATAACCACGCCCACGGTCACGATCACGCGCATGAACATGTCCACGCCCTCTCTGGCGGGCATCACACCACCCGCCACGTCACCCGCACCGTACGAGGCATGCAAGCTTCGGACGGCGATGGCGTCAAGATGCTGCGCGTGATCGGCCAACCGCAACTACAAAACCTCGACCCCTTCCTGATGCTCGACGCTTTCGGCAGTGACTCTGCCAGCGACTACATCGGCGGCTTTCCGGATCACCCGCATCGCGGTTTCGAGACCGTCACCTACATGCTCGCCGGCCGCATGCAGCACAAGGACAATCAGGGCAACTCGGGCGACCTCGGCCCCGGCAGCGTGCAATGGATGACCGCCGGGCGTGGCCTGATCCACTCCGAAATGCCGCTGCAAGAGAGCGGGCGCATGGCGGGTTTTCAGCTCTGGGTCAACCTGCCAGCCAAAGACAAAATGTGCGCGCCGCGTTATCAGGACATTCCCGCTGAGCAAGTGCCGGTGGTCAATGGCGAAAACGGCAGCGTCGTCAAAGTGCTGGCCGGTACCTATGAGGGGGCAATCGGCCCAATCAACGGTATCGCCACCGAGCCATCCTATCTCGACGTGTCACTGCCGGCCGGCAAGGATTTCGAATTCACCGTGCCCGCAGGCCACGCCGTGTTCGCCTATGTGTTTGAGGGTGAAGTGGTGTTTGGCGACGACGAGACAATGGTCAAGCAAAGCCATCTCGTGGTGTTGTCAGAGGGCACGCTGGTCAAAGCGCACACGCATGATGAGGCCGGGCGCTTCATCCTGCTCGCGGGCAAGCCACTCAAAGAACCCATCGTGCAGCATGGGCCGTTTGTGATGAATACGGCTGACGAAATTCGGCAGGCGATACTGGACTACCAGGCGGGGAAGTTCTGACGCGAGCGTATGAGCGGAGTTCGTGGGATGGGAGCATTGAAAATCGAACGCACGCCTATCGCATAGCCTGATGCGTTAGTTCACCCACTCGATTTTTCGAAGCCCCGCGTTATGTGCTGCCCACGCCTGGGTGGGATTGTCTCGTAAACTCATCCGCACATTCCGTTCCCCCGTCAACTGACCATCGCCAACCTTCCAGAAGGCGCACCCTTCCGATTCGGAGCAGATCGCATGACTGATTCAACCCCCTACACCCCAGCCAAAATCTGGACTTGGAACAAGGACAACGGCGGCCGCTTCGCCAACATCAACCGCCCCATCGCCGGGCCGACGCATGACAAGACGCTGCCGGTGGGCAAGCACCCCTTGCAGCTTTATTCGCTGGGCACGCCCAATGGCGTGAAGGTGACAGTCATGCTCGAAGAGTTGCTCGCTGCCGGCCACACTGGTGCCGAGTACGACGCGTGGCTGATCAAGATCAGCGAGGGTGATCAGTTCGGCAGTGGCTTTGTGGGCGTGAATCCGAATTCGAAGATTCCGGCGTTGATGGATCACAGTGCTGCGACCAGCGGTGCCAAGCCGGTGCGCGTGTTTGAGTCCGGCGCGATTCTGCTGTATCTGGCCGAGAAGTTCGGCGCGTTCTTGCCGAAAGATCACGCAGCGCGCACCGAGTGCCTGTCGTGGCTGTTCTGGCAAATGGGTAGCGCGCCGTATCTGGGCGGCGGCTTTGGTCACTTCTACGCTTACGCGCCGTTTAAGATTGAATACGCGATTGACCGTTTCACGATGGAGACCAAGCGCCAGCTCGATGTGCTCGACCGGCGTCTAGCCGAGAGCGCTTATCTCGCGGGGGACGAATACACGATTGCAGATATGGCCGTGTGGTCCTGGTACGGGCAGTTGGCCAAGGGCCTGCTCTACGGCGGCGGCGAGTTCTTGCAAGTGGAGAGCTACAAGAACCTGCAACGCTGGACCGACGCCATCGCTGCGCGCCCGGCAGTCAAGCGCGGTCGCATGGTCAACCGTGTGCAGGGCGAGCCCTCGAGCCAGCTGCGCGAGCGCCATGATGCGGGCGACTTTGACACCAGGACGCAAGACAAGCTGGCACCGCAGGGCTGAGGGCGGCGCGCATTGCCGCCGCCGCGTACTTGCAGAGGACAACAGCCATCTTGATGAATAAATGCGATGGCACATTGCGCACCGCGATAGCCGCACTGTGCGTGGCCGTTGCCGGCGGCGCACTGACCGCGACGTGCGCAAATGCGCAAACGCGCAGCCTGCCGCTGTTTGAAGTGGAGGCTGGGTGGCCTAAAGTGCCGGCGCAATGGAAACTCGGCGACGCCTCTTCCATCGCCATCGACGCGCAGGACAACGTCTGGGTGCTTCACCGGCCACGTACCTTGAAGCCGGAGCAAGCCGCGCAGGCAGCACCGCCGGTGATCGCCTTTGACACTGCGGGCAATTACGTCAAGGCCTGGGGCGGCGCGGGCAGCGGCTTCGACTGGCCCGAGCGCGAGCATGGGATCTACATCGACTACAAAGGCTTCGTCTGGCTTGGCGGCAACAACTGCGCGGCGGGCGGCCTACCGGGTTTGAAGCCGGTGTCCGACGATGCCCTGCTCAAGTTCACGCAAGAGGGCAAGTTCGTGTTGCAGATCGGCCGCAGCAATCAGAGCAGAGGCGACAGCGACACGGCCAACGTCCACCGCGCGGCGGACGCGTGGGTGCATCCGCGCAGCAACGAAATTTTTGTCGCTGACGGTTACGGCAATCATCGCGTCGCGGTGTTCGATGCCGACAGCGGCGCCTTCAAGCGCATGTGGGGCGCGTTTGGCAAGGCCCCCGGCGGCATCGATCATTGCGAAGTGACGTCGCCGAAAACCTTCCCCGATGCCGAAGGCCCGGCCGATTTCAACGTCGCGCATGCGTTGCGCGTCGCCAACGATGGCATGGTCTACGTTGCCGACCGCGAAAACCGGCGCGTGCAGGTGTTTTCATCCGACGGCACATTCGTCAAGCAACTGGTGCGCAATGACACCAGCTTCGCACGCAATCTTGCGTTCTCGCACGATGCAGAACAGCAGTTCATCTACGTGGGGGCGGGCAAGGGCATCGCGGTTCTGGAGCGCAAGACACTCGCGTTTATCGGCATGATCCAGGTGCCGGGCCAGCTCGGTGCCGGGCACCATCTGGCGGTCGACTCGAAGGGCAATCTCTACATCGCGCAAACTTCTGCGGGCTTGCAGAAGCTGGTATTCAAGGGGATGACGCAGTGATGTGAGGCAGGGCATCTGTCCAAGAGACGCTCCCACCAACGCTTTCAAGCCAGGCTAATGCGACGCAGCTTGAAGGCCGGCGCTTCACCGCACTCACCAGGCCCGCGTGATGATGCCCTTGATTACGTGCAGACGCCGGTGAAAGAAGTGGTCTGCGCCGGCGATCACGACCACCGGCAATTCTTGCGGCTCGGCCCAGCGCAACACCGCATCGAGCGGCACCGTGTCATCAAGCTCACCGTGGATGACGATGGAGTTGCCCGGCACGTCCTCCACCTTGCCTCGCGTGACGGCAGTGCCGACGAACACCATGCGCTCCACCGCGATGCCGACTGCCGCAAGCTTGAGTGCGACGCGCGACTGCACCAGCGAGCCGAACGAGAAACCGGCCAGCACGACGGGCGCGGTGGCGATGTCTTCGAAGCCGGCGCGGTCGCGGGCGAATTGCACCACAGCCACCAGGTCATCTGTTTCACCGTTGCCGTCGTCATGCGCACCTTCACTTAGCCCCACGCCGCGAAAATTCGGGCGCACTGCCACGTAGCCCAATTCAACAAACGTCTTGGCGAGAATTTGCGCGACCTTGTTGTCGAGCGTGCCGCCGTAGAGCGGGTGCGGATGGGCGACCAGCGCGAGGCCGCGGCGCGGTGATGCACCCGCTGCACCTGCCGCGATGGCAGCGGGTGCGGCATCAGACGTGTCAAACACCGCCTCGATATTGCCGGCGGGGCCGTTGATCAACATACGTTCGGATTTCATCCTGGACAACCCTGCTTGCGCGCGCGCATTGCCATCAGCTCGTCTGCTTTGCGTTCAAACGCTGTCAACGCCGTTGCTGCGTGCGCTCAGATCTTCAGGCGCTCGACAATCTTGCCCTGTTTGAGATGCGACTCGACGATTTCGTCCACGTCGTGCTCATCGACAAAGGTGTACCAGGTCTCTTCCGGGTAGACCACCACACACGGACCTTCTTCGCAGCGGTCGAGGCAGCCGGCGTTGTTGACGCGCACCTGGCCGTGGCCCGACAGGCCGAGTGACTTGACCTTTTTCTTGGCGTAGTCGCGCAGGGCTTGCGCATTTTTGCCACCGCAGGACGGGCGCACATTGCCGTTCGCGTCCGGCTCGCGCTCATTGGTGCAAAAGAAAACGTGGTGGCTGTAATAGCTCATGGCATGCGGTGGATAAAAACGGAGGCAAGAGTATAGGCGCTGGCCCGCAGGCCGGTTGCGCCTGTTCCATCCACCTTTGCCGTCAACTACGGGCGCCGTGGTTGCGCTGCCCGAGTGCAAACATCACATAGATGGCGGCGAGATAGGGCCACAGCGCCGCCACCGCTTGCGTGAGACCATTGAAGTTGAGAAAGCGCCCGGGGTTGAGTGCCGCCACCGTGGAAGCGTAATAGGGGTTGGCGGGCGCGAGGTTGACCACGACGGCGGCAAAGGTGACGGCGATGGCCACCAGTGCCAGCTGCATCGCGCGCGGCAACGCGATGGCGGCGAGCAGTGCCACCGAGCCAAACATCAACCCGCGTTGTGCGCCCGGCGTGAGCCAGGCCAGCGCCAGCTCGGACGTGAAGAGAATGGTTTGCGACATGGTGCGCACGGCGCAACCGGCCAGTACAAAAAAAATCAACAGCACGAGTCGCGGCGCGCCTGGCGTGACGCTGGCCGCCAGCAGGGTGCCGGCGGCGAACAGGCTCGTTGCGGTGACGGCAGCTTCGACGCGGGCAAACTCGACCGGCGTGAAGGGGTAGCCCGACACTGGCCCGAAGTAGTCGAGCAAATTGCCGTGCCCAAACAACATGCTCTGCGGATACAGCGACGCAAACAGCCACAACCCGGCGAGGATCAGTGACCGCGGCGTGCGCGTGCCGAACCAGGCATCACTCATGCTTTTCAACGCACCGCGCTCCAATAGACCAGGCGCGAGCACTGCGCCAAGAATGGCTCCCATCAAGGCTCCCAGGCCATTAGTCGCAAAATCGGCGAGCGAGGGAATGCGCGAAGGCAAATACGATTGCAGCGATTCGAGCGCGCACGACAACGCCAGGCTCGCCAGCAAGGCCAGGATGACCGCGAGCACACCGCGCACTGCGGGGAACATGGCCCACACCAGCAGCATGCCGAGCGGCACGTAGGCGAGCAAGTTAAAGGTGAGGTCGCCGCTGAGAAATACCTTGGGCCAGATCGCGAGCCACGCGAAAGGGGAGAGGCCCTGGTCGCGCCAGCCGGTAAACGGATGCAGCGTGGCGTAAGCGATCAGCAACGCATAGACGACAGCGAGTTCGCGCGCGAGGGGTGAGCCGCGCGCTGCCATGTCATTGGGCAGCGAGACGTGGTGCAGCGTGTGCGGCGTCCAGTACGCGCGCGGCAATCCCCTGCTTGCGCGCAGCAATCATTTCGCCGCTCATTTCGCCGCAGTGGCAGTCCATGTCAATACCTCATCGACCAAACGGTTGGCCGCCGAGGCCAATGCGGCAGCACCACCGGGGCCGTCGGGCGACGCCGACGGTATATCAATGCTGAACGCTTTTTGCGCGGTCACTTCGCGCCCGCTGGCGAGTGACGCGCGCGCACGCAGCACCGCGCGGCTGCTTTTTTCCTGATCGAACACCTGGGCAAATTCATCAATTTCGACACGCAGCGCCGGCCCCGCGCCACCAAGCAATACGCCACCTGCCACTG
>JANPAR010000087.1:0-34026 GCA_031430015.1 Burkholderiales bacterium | reverse complement strand
GTTGTCAGACAACTCGCGATACAACTCAATCGGCATCGGCGGCCCGATGATGGAACCATCCGGGCGTTTGCCCTCGCGGATTGACGCGATGATCTGCGCGTCCGTCCACTTGCCGATTCCGGTCTCCTTATCCATCGTGATGTTGGGCGTGAAGACAGTGAAGGGCTTGTCCTCGATCTTGAGGCCGCCTGCCAGCTCCATGCCGGGCAGGTCACCATTCGGCCCTTTGGGCGTGTGGCAATTGCCGCAGGCCACAATGGAACTCATCAAATAGCGGCCGCGCTCGAGGCGCGATTCTGCTTGGGCCGCTTGCATGCCTGCGATGGCGATGCCACCAAGAACCAGTCCCAGAGCGGCTCTTCGCCCGATTCTGCCATGTGCTGCGCCTGCAATCATGTCTATCCCCCTCCGGATAAATTGGATTGGTTTGAAAGTGCCGCCAACAATTTACCTCAAATTTTTAGCGCTCAACCGTTCGGCCCATCCTTGCGCAAACGCGTTTCAAACTGGCGCAGGCGCGCGTAAAACGCGCGGCCCAAACGCGCAATCGGCCGCGTCGCTTCTTGTTCGAGCAGGTCGACACGATGCCGCAACTCACCGCGCTGACCTTGATAGACGCTCTTGTCGATATGCACATGCACGACAGTGCCCATCACCCATTTGTTGAGACCGATGTCGAGAATGTCATAGAGCTTGCACTCGTAGGCTACCGGCGTGCCGGCGACGCGCGGCGGACGCACGGCTGTTGAGGGTGCTTCGATCAATCCTGTGTGACCAAACTCGCTCTCGCCATGCGGCAGGTCGTCCGACGACTTCACCATCTCATCGAACATTTTCTCCGGCGACAGATTGACCACGAACTCGCCATTGGCGCGAATGTTCATCAGCGTGTCTTTGGCCTCGCCCTCGCCCGCGTTGTGATCGTCGCGGCGCGGCCCGCACGAGAAGCCCAGCACCGGCGGCGAAGGACACACCACGTTGAAAAAGCTGAACGGCGCCACATTGCTCTGCCCCGCTGCGTTGATGGTCGAGACCCAGGCTATCGGGCGCGGCACGATGGAATCGCGCAGCAAAAAATACATTTCGGTCGGATTGAAATCCGCGGTCGATAGCGAGACGGTGTCGGGTGTGGTCATGGCATGGCTCGTGGCAAATCTCAGGGAACAACTCAGTGAATCACCTCAGTGAATCACCTCAGTGAATCACATCGGGTACGTGAAAACCGGAACGACATGCTGCACGCACCGGCACCACCTGCAAGAAAGCTCAATCAAGCGAGATGTTCGCCTCGCGCGCGACGCTGCGCCAATTGTCAAAGTCGCGCTTGACGTAGGCGGCAAAGGTGCCCTGATCCATGTCGATCAACTCCACGCCCAAGGCCGCAAACCGCTCGCGCACAGCGGCGCTGGCGAGCGCACGCGTGAGCGCCGCAGCGAGTTTGTCGACCACCGGGCGCGGCGTGGCGGCGGGTACAAACAAGCCGGTGAACGTGGTTACGTCGTAACCAGCCACACCAAGCTCCTGCAGCGTGGGCACGTCGGGCATCAGCAACGAGCGCTTGCGCGAGGTCACGGCGAGCGCCCGGATGCGGCCGTCCTTGATATGGCCGATGGAGGCGGTCAGCTGGTCGATCATGGTCTCGACCGTGCCGCCGACCAGATCGATCAGCGCCGGGCCTGCGCCTTTGTAAGGCACGTGGATCACTTTCTGTTTGGCCTCGCGCATCCACAGCTCGATGGCGAGATGGTTCGAAGTGCCGGTGCCGGCAGACGCCATCGACACCTGCCCTGGCTTGGCACTCGCTTGCGCGATCAGATCACGGTAGCTGCCGATGCCCGATTTGGCTGATGACGTGAGCACCATCGGCACCGAGTGAATCGCGCCGATCACCGCCAGGTCGCGCACCGGGTCATAAGGCGGCACCTTCGCTACCGCAGGTGCGACACTGATGGTGCCGGATGAGCCGAGCAACAGCGTGTAGCCGTCGGGCGCGGCCTTCGCCGCCTGCGTTGCACCAATGAATCCGCCGCCGCCCGCGCGGTTGTCGACGATCACCTGCTGGCCGAGCGCTTCTCCGAGTGCGATGGAAATCGCGCGCGCGGTGATGTCAACATTGCCGCCCGGTGCGAAGGGAACAATGATGCGCAGAGGGCGGTTGGGAAAGTCCTGCGTCAGTGCTGGTACGCCAATTACGGAAAACAGCACACCGGTCAACAGCCGCACCCACCAACGTTTTTCGACGTTCATACTCTCTCCCATTTGTTTTTTCAGCGAGCGCCGCGGTGAGTCTTCTGAAGCGAGATTGTGCAATCACGCACGTTCACATCGCGCCACATCACTCCGCAGTCAGTTTCGATTCTTTCACCAGCCGCACCCAAAACTTCGCATCCTCCACCAAAAACTTTGCGAACTCTTCGGGGGATGTTGACATCGCGGTCTCGGTGCCTTCACGCGCAAAGGCCTTCGCCGTCTCGGGTAATCTGACCGCCGCAATGCCCGCGTCGTAGACGCGTTTGATGATGGCCGGTGGCGTGCCGGCCGGCACAAAGATGCCGTACCAAAACGACATTTCAAAATCGGGCAAGCCCGCCTCAGCCATACCGGACAACTCCGGTACCAGAGGCGAGCGGTTGCGCGCCGTGATGCCGAGCGCGCGCAAGCGCCCAGCCTGCACCAGCGGCAACACCGAGGGCGGCGTGCCAAAGGTCATCTGCGTATCGCCCGCCACTACCGACTGCACTGCCAGGCTGCCGCCCTTGAACGGCACATGCACCATCTCGACACCAGCGAGGCGCGAGAACAACACGCCTGACAAATGCGGCGCGGAGCCATTGCCCGAGGAGGCATAGTTGAATTTGCCCGGCACTTTTTTCGCCGCGGCAATCAGCTCACGCATGTTCGTCACGCCGAGCGCCGGGTTGACGGCAATCACCAAGGGCGAGGCCGATACCTTGGTCACCGCTGTGAGGTCGCTCGCGCGATAGCCGATCTTGGGATTGACCGCCGGGTTCACCGAGATGCTGCTCGGGCTGGCGATCAGCAGGGTGTAGCCGTCGGGCGCAGCTTTCGAGACGTACTCAGCCGCAATCGATGAGCCCGCACCCGCACGGTTTTCGACAATGATGGACTGTCCCAGTGTGCGGCCCATCGGCTCGGCCAGCACGCGTGCGACGTAATCGGCTGCGCCGCCGGGGGCGAAGCCGATCACGAGACGCACCGGTTTGTTGGGATAGGGAGCCTGCGCTGCGGCGTTGAACGACACGAACAATAGCGCGGCGGCACCGGCACGGATCAAGGGGAAAAAGGTGTTTTTCATGGCGGGGCGAAGTGTGCCATCAATTTCAAAGAGGCAAAAGTTGACATGGGAAAAATTAGAAACCAGCAGAAATCGTCACACCACTTCAGACCACAAATGGCAGGTCCAAAAAAAATCGCGCGCCCCTTGCGGTGGCGCGCGATGTTGTCCAACGCTGAGGCCGGCCAAATGAGGCCGGCCGCAAAGCAGGCTTACTCCTGTTGAATCCCTGCCAGCACCCAGCTTGCGCGTGCGGTGGCGGGCTTCTCGAGATTCCACACTTCGCTGAACGGCTCGGCCGGACCGCCCGCCGTTTCGCGGATCATGCCCGACAAGCGCACGCTGGCCAACGTCTTCTCGCCCTGCTCTTCGACCCCGAGCATCTGCGCATCGAGCGAGACCACGTCGGTGACGTTGGCGGTATCGCCACGCGCCACGAGATCAAGCTTGATCTCGGCAAACATTTCCGGCGTGGTGAAGGTGCGAATGTCGCTCTCGTTGCGCGCATCCCATGCCGCTTGCAGGCGCACGAAATACATTTTGGCGATGTGCAGGAAATCGTCGGTCGAGAAATCTGCGGGAATCGTCCAGGTGCCGGTGTTGGCCGGCGCCACTGCAGCAGCGCTGGTGCCAAACGAAGCATCGGGCGTAAAGGCTGCACCTGCCGCGCCGCCAGTGGCCGCAGCGGCGCTGACAAAGCCGTTCGATGCCGCGCTGGCGGGCGCGGGGGTGAAGGCGGCTGCCGCGGGTGCGGTTGGCGCAGCGACAGGCGCGGGTGTTTCCGGAGCATACCCAGCGGCAGCATAGGCCGGCTGCGGCGCCCCATTGTTTGCGGCGTTGGCCGCACTGCGGCTCTTCCACATGCGCCAGAGGAAGAATGCGCCGAGAGCCAAGGCACCGATCATTAACATCGAGCCGAGCATTTCAGCCATCGCGCCGCCCAGACCCATGTGCGACAACAGAGCCGCGATACCGAGACCGGCTGCGAGACCGGCCAGCGGGCCAAGCCATTTGTTGCGTGCCGGTGCGGGCGCTGCGGCCGGTGCTGCCGGCGCACCAGGCGCGGCCTTGGGCGCTTCTTTGGGCGCAGCGGGGGCCTGCTTCTGCGTCACGTTGGACGAT
This sequence comes from Burkholderiales bacterium, assembly GCA_031430015.1. Lineage (GTDB taxonomy): Bacteria > Pseudomonadota > Gammaproteobacteria > Burkholderiales > JAEUOS01 > CANJDH01. The sequence goes on along the minus strand of JANPAR010000087.1, from coordinate 29,609 downwards.
TGCTTGCCCACCGACTTGCCGCCGCCCATGCGCGCGGCGTCAGCCACTTGCGGTGCCAGCGTGAGGCCAGCGAAGGCGGCGATCGATACGCCGAGCAATCCGCGTTTCAACCAAGCAGTGAATCGAGCATTCATTTCATGTCTCCGGTAAGTCAGGTTGTGATGCGTCAAGTGGGGGCAGCATACGCGCATATCAAGCAGTCTGCGGCGCGACGGGCTGCGCAGGTTTTTGTTGCCGTGAGCGCCGCCACAACCATATTACTATAGAAAGATTTAAAAGATTCCATCCTATACCATTTATAAATGCGGCCTGGTAAGACCCGGTCAAATCGAAGATCGCGCCCGACATCCAGCCGCCCAGCGCCATGCCGAGCAGCGTGAACATGATGACGCTACCGACCCGCGCACCGGCCTCGGCTGGCGGGAAGTATTCACGCACGATGATCGCGTACGAGGGCACGATGCCGCCCTGAAACAAGCCGAACATGGCCGACACCAGATACAGCGACCAAAGGCCGTCAAACGGCAAAAACAGCAGCAGCGCAAGCCCCTGCAAGCCGGAGCCAAGCAGCAGCGTGCGCAGCCCGCCAATGCGGTCGCAGATGGCCCCCGAGACCAGGCGGCTAACGATGCCGAAGGCGAGCATCAAAGAGAGCATCTGCGCACCGCGTGCCGCGCCGTAACCGAGATCGCCGCAGTAAGCGACGATATGCACTTGCGGCATCGACATCGCCACGCAGCAAGCCGTACCTGCGATGCACAGGAGCACTTGCGCGGCACGCGGCGTGAGACCGAACGGCTTGTCCGAGATGTGGCTCGCCGCGACCCCCACACCGGCTGCGGCCGCAAGCGGCGGGCGGCGGCGCAACAACTGCGCCAGTGCGAACATGGAGACGCCGCAAAGCACACCCAACCCGATATAGGTGGTGCGCCAGCCGTGGCTCTCGACAAAGCCCTGCACAATGGGCGGCCACACCGCACCGGCGAGGTAGTTACCGCTGGCACAGACCGCAACCGCAATGCCGCGCCGCTTGACGAACCACAGCGAGGTGTCGGCGATCAACGGCGCGAAGGTAGCCGACGCGCCGAACAAGCCAAGCAGCACGCCATGCACGATGCCGAACACCCAGATGTTGGGTGAATGCGCCGCCGCGACAAAACCGAAACCGATGCCGCAGGCACCGATCATCAGCGGCACAGTGACGCCGAAGCGGTCGGCAAGCCGGCCCATCAACACACCGCCGGTGCCAAACCCGATCATCAGCAGGGTGTAGGGCAGCGAGGCGTCGGCACGCGCCACGCCAAATTCCGCCTGCACGGCAGGCAACACCACGGCCACGCAATACATCGCGCAGCCGCCCAGCGTCATCAGCGCCAGCGTCACCGCAAGGCGCAGCATCGCGTAGGGCGAGTCGGTCAGGTCGGTGCCGGCGCGCGGCGTGGCGTGGTCAGTCATCGGTTTTCAATCTGCGACAGGCCGGAACCCATTGGCACAAGGCACTCTACGAAGACTCATCACCAAAAGCCTTGGTGCAGACGGCTCCCAGAGCAGGTCATGCCGAGAATGGCGCATCAGGAAAGTTCGCGGCGCACGATGGCCGCGCCATCCGCCAGCGCCTTGAGCTTGCCAAACGCTGTCGCGCGTGGCAAATACTTCATGCCGCAGTCAGGCGCGGGAATCATGCGGTCTGCGCTCACATGCTTGAGCCCGGTGCGAATCCGCACTGCCACGTCCTCGGCTGACTCAATCTTCGGGCTGCCGAGATCAATCACGCCAAGCAGGATTTTCTTGTTCGACAAATCCTTGAGCATGCCAAGGTCCAGCGCAGGCTGCGCGCACTCGATGGAAATTTGCTCGGCGCTGCTGTCCGCAAGTTGCGTGAGAAACGAATAGCCGGTCGGCTTCTGCCCCGGCACCACTGCCGCGTAGCCAAAGCAGAGATGCACCACAGTCGGAATCGTCACACCTTGCAGCGCGCGGTTGATCGCCTTCACGGCAAAACGGTTCGCCGCCACCGGGTCGTTGCGCAACCACGGCTCGTCGAGCTGAATCACGTCGGCACCAGCGGCTTGCAGGTCGAGCACCTCGGCGTTGACTGCCTCTGCAAACGCCATCGCCATCTCGTCCACATCGGCGTAATACTCGTTGTGCGCCTGCTGCGCCATGGTGAACGGGCCGGGCAGCGTGATCTTGATTTTGCGGTCCGGGCGGTCCGTATGGGCGCGCAAAAATTGCAGGTCACGCACTTCGACCGCATGGCGGCGCTTGATGGGTGCATGCACACGCGGCACCTTGGTCTGCCGCCCGGCCGCGTTGGTGATAACGGCGGGATTGTCGGCGTCCACACCATCGAGGGCGGCGACAAAATAATTCGAGTAACTCTCGCGGCGCACTTCGCCGTCGGTAATGATGTCGATGCCGGCGCGCTCCATGTCGCGGATCGCGAGGATGGTGGCGTCGTCCTGCGCTTCTTTGAGGCGTTCGGGCGCGATGCGCCACATCTCGTGCATGTTGACGCGCGGCACGCCCTTCGAGAGCATGTCGCGGTCGACCAGCCAGTCAGGCTGCGGGTAACTTCCTACTACGGTGGTGGGGAGGAGCATGGGGAGCGATCAGATTTTGAGGGAACGGAAAGGACAACGCCCGTACCGCGACGGACAGGCCGGCAGCAGCGCGACCGCCATTTTGCCTCGTCTACCGTACTTGCGCGCCTGGTCACCGCATATCTGTCGCGCATCTCCTCGCACGGCCTCTCTTTGTCACGGCCCATGAGCGAGTGAATTAACATGACGCCTCGTCCAACCACCGTCGCGAACGGATCACATCATGCTCAGCGCCATTCGAATCGCCATCACCTGTGCACTTCTCGCCGCATTCTGTGCCAGCGCCACGGCGCAATCGGTGCGCTTGCGCGGCGTCATCGAGAAAGTCGATGGCAATGTGTTGACCTTGCGCTCACCTGACAACGCTGAACTCCGCCTCGCACTCACCGAGACCGCCACCATCGTCGCCGTGGTCAAAGCGACGCTGGCCGACATCAAGGAAGGCACCTACCTTGGCAGCGCAGCGATGCCGCAGGCAGATGGCAGCCAGCGTTCGGTGGAAGTGCACATTTTTCCGGAACAGATGCGCGGTACCGGCGAGGGCCACCGCCCGTTTGCACCCATCGCCGAGAGCACCATGACCAATGGCGCGAGCGCCGGCCCGGCAGTCGCAAGCGCAGACGGCGCGACGATCGTGCTCAGATACAAAGATGGCGAGAAAAAAATCGTGATTCCGCCCAACGTACCGCTCGTGCGTTACGAGATCGGCAGCCGCAGCGACCTCAAGGCGGGTGCCAGTTTCACGGTGCTGGCAGCCAACAAGAAGGCCGATGGGTCGCTCGAGACAGGCCGCATCAATGTGGGCCGCGACGGCATCGTGCCGCAATAATGGTTTCAGGCTGGAAATTCCCGCGAGCGCAGGACAAGGTCACACCTACGCGTGCATCGGCTGCACTTCGCGCTCGATCCGGCGCGCCAGCGCGCGTGTGGCAACTTTGATGTCGTAGGCGGATTGCAGATTGATCCAGCTTTGTACATCACCACCGAAGTAACGCGTAAGACGCATCGCAGTATCAACGGTAACGCCGCGCCGCTCTAGCACGACGTCGTTGATGCGCGAAGCAGGCACGCGCAACGCCAGCGCCAGAGCGTTGGCCGAGAGGCCGAGCGGCTTCAAATACTCTTCGCGCAGCACCTCGCCCGGATGCACCGTGCGCAGGCCATTCTTTTTTGGAGAGAGTGCGATTTTCGTCATGGCAAACTCGTCATCAATGATAGTCAAAAATTTCAACCTCGTGCGCGTCATCGCACTTCCACACAAAAATGGCAAGATTCCTCGCAGTGGTTTGGTCTGCGGAGCAATGTCTTTTTTCCATTGCCACCGTCCTGAAACCGTTGGTACGTGCGGATCACATGGCCCATGCCGAGAAAACCGTTGGTGGGAGCGGACTCCAGACGATATACCTATTCCATTCCTCATTCACGCCATTTATGGCCGCAACATCACGGCACCGATTGACGGCGAAGGTAGCCGAGAGCGAGAGGAGTACCATTTCTGCAAAGGTTGCACGGCCAAACCTGAGACGGTTTTTCTGGATCAATGAGATGAGCAATATGGATGAGTGCGAAGACTCGCCGGGAAATCAACGAATTGTCAACGCTCTCGCCGTTTTATCCGTTGCGCGCGACGTTTTCTCTGAAAACCTTAGGTTTCTGACATTACGCTAGGAGAGTTGAATGCAAATCCCACCAATCCTGGCAGAAGCTCTACCAACCACCCTAGCAAAATGGGCAGCAACACTTGGCATATCCCTAGCAGGCGGCCTGACTCTTCTCCCGGCGTTTGTATTTGCGTGGCTTGAACCCACGCCAGATACAGTGCGGTGGTTAGCCAAGTCAACAATTGTGCTGACGACATTATTGTCGGCCACTTTAATTGCCATGTGGTCGATCGTCTATCAAGGTTGGCATCAGAAGCCTGACTTGAGGGGGGCAATTGAAGACGCCAAAGCTCGTTCAAAGTTATAGGCCGCCGCACTTCGCACGGCTCGTTTGATGCTTCGTTCATGTTGCGTTTCTTTGCTGGCGCTACCCTTGCGGCCAGCTCGTTGTGGCTTAATTTCACGTTGGGCTCCCACTAGAGATAAGGAGATCTGATGGAAATATCCGTTGCCCATCCAGCTTTTCAAAAGCAACAACTTGTGATCCAAACCGCTGGATTTTTCAGTGGACCCCGCGTACTTCTGAATGGAGTTCCGGTGAAACACGTCAAGGGAAAATATAACGTTTCCAATGATGACGGCGTCGAGTTTACGGTGCAACTAAATAGCAATTTCGTCGATCCAATTCCTGCGTTAATTATTGGCAAAGAGAAATTCCAACTGGCACGCGCTCTCACTTGGTATGAGTATCTGTGGATCGGAGTTCCCATCATTCTGATCTTTATTGGTGGGGGGCTTGGGGCAGGAATCGGAGTCTTCGCCACGTACACCAGCAGTCGCATACTCCGAAGCGATCGGAGTTCTCGTTCAAAATACCTTCTCACGGGCATCGTGTCCATTGGTGCGTTTATCGCATTCTTCGTAGCCGTAGTGGCGCTTGAAATCTTGATTGCTCGGTTTAAGCAATGAGCCGCCCTGCCCCACATTTCATCCGACCGCCAACGGCATCGCGGTTAATTTCCACCGCTGATGCCATGGCTAACCTGATCCAGGTCCGCGTGCCATCCCTACTGATAGTCTTAGCCTTCGCATTCGTCGCGACTGCGACCGCACAAGTACCCGGTACCTCCACGCGGATCGTTGCTGGAGGCGTTGCCCTAATTGTTCCATCGATTGACGGCTTCCAAATCCCTATTGGGCAAGAGCGCGCTGCTTCTGCTCTAGTTGAGCCATTTATCATTCCGAAAAACCGTTTCCTTGCTGCACTATTGTCCAGCGCCGACGTCCGGCTGCTAGCTGCTAGTGGTGCCCCGAAACTGGACGAATACTTTGTCCTGCAGATTCCGCGCTCCATCGAAAACCGGACCGTAAGTCTCACGGAATTCCAACAACTTCGCCGCGAGATCCGAGAAGCTCAGGAGGCGGGACAACTCCGAATTAGTCCAACGGTCAAGCGTCAATTGATCAAGGCGTCTAAGCAAATAAGTGACCGCTCTGGTTCTAAGATCACAATCGGTATCACTGAACCAATTCCTCTCGGCGTATTTGAAGACACGGAACGCTCCATTGGAATGACGCTCCTTTCTAGGGTTAGCACAACGTCCCACGAAGCGCGAACAAATGACCTTATGCTGTCTTCCAGTGTTGTCACTGTAGTCCGTGGAAAACTTCTCTACATCAATGGCGCGTGCACCTTTAATTCGATGGCTGATGTCTCGCGCTGCAACTCGTACACGAAGGCATGGCTATCTAAGCTACATGCCGCGAACCCATGACATTCAAATCCAACTTTAGGTGCTGCGAACGTGCCAATCTGGCGGGCGGCCGAGAAACACCCATAAATGTTGAATCAAAATGATTTTCCGTGATTGGCGGGCCAAACCGTTTGTACCTCAGAAGTTGACCCCGGAGGACGAACGCTACTTCGCTGCATACGCTAGGAAACACGGGAAGTCTCGCGTAGCGCGAAAAATGGCGCCATTTCCTAGTGGAATAATTTTCGGCGCGATCATAATGGCAACTCTCAGCGCGGGGGCCGCGCAGATTTTGGACATGTTGCGTCCATTGAGTGACATAGGGTTTGCGGTACGGAGTGTGGCGATGTACTCTTTCGTGATTTTTGTTGTGCAACTTTGCATCGCGATTTGGGACGCAATCATGAACTTTGGCAGAGCGTTTAACTACACTGAAGACATTTGTAAACGTAATCGATAGGCTCTAAGAAGTTTAGTTTTTGCGTTTTGTGAGAAGTATCGTAAGTCCTGTTCGGTCCCGGCTCTGTGGGATTAGGATAGAGGAAACGTTCAATCACCAAAAATCATCGCACCGCCAAAACACGCCAAGTTCTATAACTACAAGCATTCCAATATGATCGAAATAGAATCCTCCTAAAAAAAACATCATAGAAATAACTGAACAACTTGAGCATTTCACTCGTCGCCATCCTTGCCAGTTTGTTCGGCACCCTTTTCGGTGCCACAGTTGCTACGTGGCTGAGTTTCGGCACCCGGCGTGATGCTTGCCGCGGTCGGCTTCGCCTTCTCCTGTTCAAGAACGGTTATGAAATTTGGTGGCCCAATGGACGTGAGCCGTGGCAAATCATTGAGGACAGCCGCATTGAAATCCATGCAGAGTACCTGTCCCTCAGGAGCCTGACTTTCCAGCGGCGTCGCCTCGACAATGCTTGGGCAGCCTACACAGGCGTAAAACACTATCATCAGCTGGCCGACTATGAGCCTGGAAAATTGTTTGCCAAAAGCGCGGTCTCACGGGATGAAGCGATTGCCAGGACCATTGACTTCATCAAAGCCATTGCGTAATTTGGTGCGCCCGGCTTGGCCCGGCTGCTCCGCCGCTGCGCTACCGTTCACCTGTCGGCCAGCTATGCCTGTCTCCGGTACTAACTCTGCGTTGCCGATGACTGCCCCCGGCGCCGCCTGAACTCCTCAATTAGCCGCGCTATGTCTCCACAATACGAGTCTGTCGCTGCACAAGCCTTCATCGAGGGTGACGCGAGGAGTGAGCGTCTTTTGCGTCTGCTCGCTGAACCGAACGATCTAGTCAGCTTGGTCCTACGCGGCCACCTCGTCATTGAAGAGTTGCTGTTTGCCGCTTGCGCTGCGCACTGCCAAGATGAGGAACATCTGAAGTCGGCACGCCTTCGCTTCCCCCAGTTGGTCTCACTTCTACGCGCACTCGAGAAAATTCCCGCAGTTCCACCGCACTACTGGGACGCGCTCCTGGAACTCAATAGTCTTCGCAACGCTCTCGCACATCGACTTGAACCATCGGACGTTGAGGACCGAGTCCAGCACCTCGTTCAGACAGCGCGGCTACCTCCGTCTACGAATACGAAAGAGGTGAACGCTTCTTTATGTGAACGGTTGAAGCGCGTGTTCTATTTCCTTGTCGGAGGATTCGAGGTGGTGGCCGTCTGGCACCAGGCAGTAGAAACGCTCATTGCCCATCGTGCGCTGAATCCTGAGAATCACAAATGATGAACGATACACTCGCCATTTGGCATCAACTCGTAAAAGAACGGAATGCCGCCGGCCTCGACTCGCTGCTCTCCGACAAAGTCGTCTTCCACTCTCCGGTCGTGCATACCCCGCAAACCGGAAAGACGATCACCACAACCTATCTCGCCGCGGCCTTCCACGTCTTCTTCAACGAATCATTTCGCTACGTGCGCGAGATCGCCAGTGATCGTGATGCCGTGCTTGAATTCCAGGTGGAGATCTATGGCATCGGCGTGAACGGTGTGGACATGATCAAGTGGGACGACGAAGGAAAGATCGTGGAGTTCAAGGTGATGATTCGCCCGCTGAAGGCGATCAACCTGATCCATCAGAAGATGGCTGCGATGCTTGCCAAACAGCAGGCCGGGAGTTGAACCGTGTACGAATCCATGCATCAACCGCTGCTGCCACGCACCCATTTCACGCGGCGGCTCCTCGTGCACCTGGCGATAGCCTTGGGGTTGCTGGCCGCGTCGCTGGGCGCCGGCATGATCGGGTATGCGGTCTTCGAGAAACTGTCATGGATCGATGCGTTCCTGAATGCCGCCATGCTGCTGGGCGGCATGGGGCCGGTGAATCCGCCGCTCACGGCGGCGGGCAAGCTGTTCGCCGGCTGCTATGCGCTCTATGCGGGTCTGGTCTTTATTGTGACCGCTGCGCTGATGTTCACGCCGGTGTTGCACCGGCTGATGCATCACTTTCGCTGGAGCGAGAAGGTTTAGTCGAATCATCCGTTTATCAATCCAATTCAATCATGTGAGCTGACATGCAAAAACAAGACCTCAAAATCCGATCCAGCGCAGGCCCCGAGTTCGACTGCTATCTGGTGACTCCTGCGCTCGAGAAATCGGCGAAGGCACCGGCGGTGGTGCTTGCATCAGCGATTCACGGCGTCGATCAGGATTTGCGCAACATCGCGGACGTATTTGCTTCCCACGGCTGCATTGCGGCAGCACCTGACTTGTTCTGGCGCACCGTACCCGGCCCGCTGGTGCGCGAAGATGCGCGCGCGGCCCCACGCGGCAAGCCGCGCCTGCCCGTCATCAAAACCGGCGAACAGGATTTGCTCGACATGATGACGGTGCTGCGTCAACAGCCGCACTTCAATGGCCACGCCGCCGTGATCGGCTTTTGCTACGGCGGCCCGTATGGCGTGCTCGGCCCCGCACGTCTGGGCTATGAAGCCGGCATGTCGCTGCACGGCACGCAGATGCTCGACTACATCGGCGAACTTGAGGGCGTGACCAAACCGGTGTGCATCATCTGGGGCGATCAGGACTATCTGGCACCCGCGCCGGTGCTCGATGCCTAACGCGCGCTGCCGGCGCAAAAGCCCAATGTCGCCGTGCATGTGTTGCCCGGCATCGAGCATGGCTACATGCTGCGCGGCGGTACCAAGGTGTTTGACGAGAAGGCCTATGACTTTTCGATGGCGAAGGCGCTGGCGATGATGCACGCGCTGCGTTGATGGCGTGCAAGCATCAATGCATCCCTTCGACCAATCCCTCGCCATCGAATCCGTAGCGCTCAATCTGTGGCGTTCGCCCTCCAGCCCGTTGTACTGGAACGCCATCGGCCCCTACGGCGGCTGGATCGCGGCGATGCTGCTGCACGCGGTGCAGAGCGAGCCGTTGGCGCAAGGGGAGCCGGTTGCGCTACAAGCGCAATTCGTGGGGCCGATCCGGCAGGCGCCGTTCACACTGGTGACGAGTTGTTTGCGGCAAAACCGCTCCACTGCATTCTGGCGCAGCGAGTTAAGGCAGGTTGACGCGGCAGGCAACGAGAACGTGTGCGCCCACGCCAGCATCACGCTGTCGCAATGGCGCACGACGCGCACCATCAGCGATGTGGTGATGCCGATGGCACCACCCGCGCTTGACCTTGCGGTGGCGCCTGCGCGGCGCTTTCGCATCCCGGAATTCGTCAAGCGCTACGACTTTCGCCCGGTGCGCGGCATCCTCGGCCAGGAGCAGAGCGACATGAACACGCTGATGTGGGTGCGCGACGCCGAGCTGCGCGCTCTCGACGCACGCTCCGTCACTGCCCTGTGTGATGCGCCAGTGCCCTCGATCTGGCTGCGCATGGCCACGCCGGTATTGATCACCACGGTGGTCTACAACATCTTCTTCCGGGCGTCGCAAGCGCAACTGAGCGCTGCGGGCGACGGCCATGTGCTGCTTGAATCGCGCTCTGCCGCCGGTATCGCCGGTTTCTTCGATCAAGATACCAACGTGTGGAGTGAGGGCGGCGTGCTGCTCGCGCAGTCGCAGCAGTTGGCATGGTTTTCGGACAAGCAATTGGCAACTGGCAACCATAGCTGACCCAGCGGAAAGTTGAGCATGGGCAACATTACCCAGCTCGATAGACAGTTTGCCTATATATTGCTATATTGCAATATATGAAGGCCGTCCTGCTTGCGCGCACCAAAGACATCCAGGCGGACGGCGCCATCGTGGAAGTAGTTGTGTGGGAGCTACTGGAGCCGGTTCCACCCTGCGTGCATCTTTACAAGTATCGCTTGTACTACGGCAGCAACGGCGTCAGCAGGGTGCGCTATGACAACGAACGCGGCAAAGGTGATCACCGGCATATCGGCCCACTTGAAGATCCCTACACTTTTGTCAGCATTGAGAAATTGCTCGATGACTTTGAACGCGACATTGCAAACTGGAGGTAGCCCATGAAAGCCATCATTGAAGTCGCCAAGCGCGGCGCGGCAATCCGCTCGGCCCGGTTGCAGATTGCGGCGGCACGCCGGGGGCGTGCGCCGGACTACCGGCTCAGCTTCGAATCGGCCCGCATGCTGTTCTCTGATTTGACGCCTGCGCGGCTTGAGTTACTCGACACGCTGCGCCGTGCCGGACCTTGCAGCGTTTACGCACTGGCCAAGACCGCTGAGCGAAATTACTCCAACGTTCACACCGACGTATCGCGGCTCGAAGAATTGGGGCTGATCGAACGCGGCGAAGATGCGGCGATTTCCGTTCCGTATGATTCTGTGGAAATTTTGATGCCGCTGGCGCAGGTGGCTTGACCACGCGTTAGCAGGACAATCGGTATCCGGCGTAAAGTAAAATTTGTGCTCGCTAAACAAAGGCGGTGACTATGGGAAATCGACTTGAAGTTCTGGAAGCAGAAGCACTGAACCTCACCTCTGGCGAGCGCGCCGCATTCGCACAACTCCTGCTGGCGAGTCTGGACGAAGATGCCGGGATTGAAGACGCGTGGGCCGAAGAAATCGAGCGGCGCATCGCTGATGTCGAAAACGGAACCAGCCAGGTCATTCCCATCGCCGAGGCACTTGAGCAGGCTCGCGCAGCGTTAAACTGAAGCTCGTTGTAGTTCCGCCCGCTCTTGCCGAGTTGCGAGAGGCGGCGGCGTTCTACGCGGAACGGGCAAATCGGGAACTGGGTCTCGCGTTTCTGGCTGAGTTTGAAAGAACCGCAAATCTGATTCTGGCAAACCCGCTGCGGGGCGCGATTTTTCGCGGCGACAGACGCCGTTATTTATTGCGCCGTTTTCCCTACAGCGTCATTTATCAGATCGCGCCGGATGAACTTCGCGTTATCGCTGTAGCGCATCAACGCAGGCGGCCGGGATATTGGACTGATCGCAAGTAGGGCAACGCGCTTCGAGCAGGCCGGGATGGCTTTTCACCTACCTGGCTTACTCCGTACTGCATCGGGTCACCGTTTGCCGCTTCAACCCACCGCCCGCCGCACCGAATCAATCGAAGAGAGCTTGAGCCGCGCGCCAGCCTTCATGAACTGGCCCGGCAAATCGCGATGCATCACGCCCTGCACCTGCCGCGCCACTTCAGCGACCGCGTCGATGTCGATGCCGGTCTCATAGCCGCATTCGTGCAGCAGATACACCAGGTCTTCGGTGCAGATGTTGCCGGTCGCACCCGGCGCGAACGGGCAGCCGCCAAGACCGCCAATCGATGATTCGTATTCGCGCACACCGAGCGCCAAGCCGTTCATCACGTTGGCGAGGCCAATGCCGCGCGTGTTGTGGAAGTGCAGCGCGATGATCATCTCGGGGAATTTCGAACGGATCGCTTCGACGGTGCGCGTGACCACCGGCGGCGTGGCCATGCCGGTGGTGTCGCCGAGCGAGATGTGACGCACGCCCTCGCGGTGATACGCGCCGATGATCTTGAGGATGTTGTCGATCTGCACATCGCCTTCAAACGGACAGCCAAACGCCGTGGCGACAGCCCCGCGCACCACGATGTTGAACTGACGTGCAATCGGCATGAACTCGACGAAGTCGGCTATCGCCGCGTCAATCGATTTGTTGAGATTGGCCTTACAGTGCGTCTCCGAGGCGGAGATAAAGCAGGCCATCATGTCCACCTTGGATGCTGCCGCGCGCTCGGCGCCGCGCGCGTTGGGCACCAGCGCCGTGAGGCGCACGCCCGGCTTGCGCTTGAGCAGCGCCATCACTTCGGCCGCGTCAGCCAGTTGCGGCACGGCGCGCGGCGAGACGAATGAGGTAGCTTCGAAACTGGTAACGCCAGCGTCGATCAGCGCATTAATGACGTCGGCCTTGGTCTGGGTCGGAATGAATTCCTTTTCGGACTGAAAACCATCACGGGTGCCGACTTCGGTGACGAGGACGAATTTATCGTTGGGGGGAGTGATGGAAGCAGACATGGGCTTTTCCCTGAATTGGTGAATTTGAAATGAATGACACGATGGTGGCAACACATCGGCTTGCCGCGCGCTCGACCAGCTATTCAGCGCTTGGCGTTTTTGGTCAACTTGCTTAAATCGTCCAAATCTTTCGGGCGGCCAGCGGCCTTCTTGTTGAGTTTCAGGTGCTTGAGACTGATCAAATTGACCACTTGGCCGTCAATCTTGTCGATAGTTCTGCCTTTGAATGCCTGCTTGAATTCAACACCGTCTATCGCGTTGAGTATCTCCAGCCGCATCGGAGGTTGCCCCATCCTGACAATGCTGCCGCGTTCCATAAACAGTTGTTCGTTGAGCTCTGGCGTACTGAACCCAAACTCGCGCACGGCAGCGGTAATGCGCGAGGCGTTATCCGGATGCATGGCGATCCAGACGTCCATGTCGGATGTCGGACGCGGATAGCCGTAATAGCTCACGGCATACCCGCCAATCAACAAATACTCAACGCCGTGTTTGTCGAGCAACTTCAAAAACTCTTTGAAGTCGCGGGGCAGTTTTGTAGCCATAGGCAATCTGGCGCTGAAATTCAAGCGCAGCCATGCGCTCCTCGTGGCTCGCCTTTGCCCAATAGGCCTTGTCGGCGTCGGCGGCACCTTGAAAATTGGTTACCGCGAAAGCGCTGCGGTCTACGACGGGATTTATCATCGTGGTTGTTGAGTGATTTGACCCTGATTTTATCGCACCCTGCAAGCCCCAAATACGCTGTCAGAGCCAGTGACACGCAGGGTATCTATACGACTTTCCCAGCGCGCAACAAAGAAATGGCTTGGGCATCACGTCCCAGTTCGGTGAGAATCGCTTCGGTGTCGCCCCCCAGCAGCGGCGGCGGCCGATGCATGCGGCACGGGTCATCGGTGAACTTGATCGGGAAGCCAAGCACGTCCATGCTACCCAACTGTGGATGCTCGATGGTGACGCGCATTTGCTGATGCCGGGTTTGCGGGTCGTCGAACACTTCTGCCACATTGAGCACGCGCCCGCAAGGCACGCCTGCCGCGTTGAGCCGGGCGATCCAGTGCGCCACCGTCTGCGTGCGCGTGCGCGCGTTGACCTCGGCGTTGATGGCGCTGCGGCGCGCATAGCGCTCGGTGTTGTTGCGGTATTCCGGCTGCGCGGCAAGGTGGGTCAGATCGAGGGCTTCGAGCAGCTTGGCATACACCGCGTCATTGGCGGGCGCAATCGCCACTTGGCCGTCTGCCGCTTCAAACAAGCCATAGGGCGAGGCGATGGCGTGGTCGTTGCCGGTGCGCTGCGGCAGCTTGCCGTTGGCGAAAAAATTGGCGGCGAAGTAAGCGAGCATGCTGGTCATGCTGTCGGTGAGCGCGGTGGCGACTTCTTCACCCTCCCCCGTGCGTGCGCGCCGCACCAACGCGGCCATGATGCCCATGGCTGCGTAAGCGCCGGCCACGAGATCAGACACCGGCGGCGCGGCACGCATCGGCGGGCCGTCGTCGAAACCATTCACGCTCATGAAGCCGCTCATTGCCTGCGCAATGAAGTCGAACGACGGGCGGTCTTTGTACGGACCATCGAGGCCGAAGCCGGTGACGTGACAACTGATGATGTCCGGTTTGAGCGCCTTGAGCGCATCACGGTCGAAACCCATTTTGTCCATCACGCTGGGGCGGTAGTTGTTGACCACCACGTCAGCGCGGCGGATCAAGTCACGCAAGATTTCCTTGCCTTCTTCCTTGCGCAAATCGAGCGTGAGAGAACGCTTGTTGCGGTTGAAGGTGGCGAAGTAGGACGAGTAACCATTGACGATCTCGCCCTGCGCACGCACCGGATCGCCCTCGCGCGGGTCTTCGATCTTGATCACCTCCGCGCCCAGGTCGGCGAGGAACATGGAGCAAAACGGGCCGGAGAGAATGCGCGTCAGATCAACGACGCGGATGCCTTCAAGTTGCATAGCGGGAGAATGGTCGCAGTGAGTTCGTCAGGCGCGCCGGCGGCCTTGACGCAGGCTGGAGTGCAATAAGGCGGGCCGCGAGCAAGGCTATTCGAGTTTCACACCGGCATCCTTGACGATCTTGCCCCAGCGCACGTAGTCCTCGCGCACAAAGGCGGCAAAGGTTTCGGACGCGCCACCTGCCGCGACCGCGCCGCCATTGGCAATCTTTTCGCGCACGTCGGGCGCTTGCAGCACCTGATTGACAGCAGCGTTGAGTCGCGCAATCACGGCAGGCGGCGTGCCGGCCGGCGCAAACAGTCCCAGCCAGATGCCCGCATCGACGCCCTTGATGCCGGCTTCACCCAAGGTCGGCGTGTCAGGCAACATCGCCGAGCGCTTGGCCGTGCTCACCGCCAGCGGCGTGAGCTTGCCACTGCGCACGAGACCCAACACCGAAGGCACTGACATGATGGCGACATCGACCGAGTTGCCCATCACGTCGGTCAGCGCCGGCGCTGCGCCCTTGTAGGGCACCTGCAAGAGTTTGATGTTCGCCGCAGTCTTGAACTGCTCGCCGAACAAATGGCCCATGCTGCCATTGCCTGCGGTGGCCCAACTGATGCCGGCACCCATCTTGCCCTTGGCGATCAGGTCGGCCATGCTCGCCAGTTTGTTCGGATTGGCTGCGCCCTGCGCATTGCTCACGATGGCGAGCGACGCCTCAGAGACCTGGATGATCGGCGCAAAACTTTTGACCGTGTCGTAGCCCACGTTGGCATACAGGTGCGGGCCAAGCGGCAGGTTGTCGGACTGGCCCATCACGATGGTGTAGCCATCGGGTGCCGCCTTCGCGGTCTCGGCCAGTGCGAGATTGCCCGATGCACCCGCCTTGTTTTCCAGCACGACATTCCACTTCTGCATCTCGGCCAGCTTGGTGCCAACCACGCGCGAGACAAAGTCAGTACCGCCACCGGGCGGGAACGGAATCAACAGGCGGATTGGTTTGGCGGGGTAGTCCTGCGCCTGTGCAATCACCGGCATAGCGGCCAGCACACTACCGAGCATCGCGCCTGACATTACGCGAAGAACCGCTCCCAGAGCGGGTTTCAGAGATTTCTTCATCTTGGTCTCCTGATGTTATTTTGGATTCAGTTCAATGCGGATGGCTTGTGAGGGGCACAATTGCACCGCCTTCTTCAAGTATGCCGCAAGCTCGTCCGGCGCGAGTGGCGCGAGCAGCACGACGATGCCGTCTTCTTCGCGCTGGTCGAACACCTCGGGCACGTTGCGCACGCATTGCCCGGCGCCGACGCATTTTTGCGGGTCTGCGTAGATGCGGATCATGGACTCACCACGTCACAGGCAAGTTATGCACGCCATAAATCTGCATGTCGTGCTTGAAGCGGATCTGGTCGAGCGGCACAGCGAGGCGCAGATTGGGCAGGCGCCGCAGGATCGCCGCATAGACGATGTGCAGTTCATAACGTGCCAGCATTTGCCCGAGGCACTGGTGAATGCCGAAGCTGAAGGTGAGATGCGACGAAGCATCGCGCGTGAAGTCGAGCTCGTCGGGCCGCTCAAACATGCGTGCATCGCGATTGGCGGAGCCGAGCAACATGAACAAGCCTTCGCCTTTGGGAATCGTCACCCCGCCAATCTCGACGTCTTCGAGCGCCACGCGGCGCGGCGAGAACTGCACCGGGCTGATGTAGCGCAACAACTCCTCGACCGCGCCTTCGATCAGCGATGGGTTGTCAGCGAGCTGCCGCCGCAGCGATTCGTTCTGCAACAGCAACAGCGTGCCCATGCCGATCATGTTGGTGGTGGTGTCATGCCCGGCACGCAGGATCATCGCGCCGATTTCGGCAAAATCATCGCGCGAGAGCTTGCCGGGCTTGACGTGTTCCTCGATGATGCGGCTCACCATGTCGCCGCCCGGTGTCTTTTCTTTCACGTCAATCAGGCGGCGCACATAGGCGGCCAACTCGCGCGCCTTGGATTCCGCCTCACCGGTCGATTGCGTCAGGCCGTGCCGTGCCGCCGCGCAGGCGATGATGAACTCATGATCCTCGCACGGCGAGCCGAACAGCGCCGACATCACCAGCGAAGGGAACTTCACCGCCAGCATCGCCACCAGATCGGCCGGCGGGCCATGCGCTTCCATCTCGTCAATCAACTTTTCGGCAATCGCGCTGATCTGGGGTTTGAGCGCCTGCATGCGCCGCACCGAAAATTCGCGCGTGAACATGCGCCGGTAAACATCGTGCGCCGGATTGTCCATGCCGACGAAGGCACGTTCGTTCTTGTCGACCGTCACGCGTGCAGGCGTGATCGCCGGAAAATCCGGATGGGCCATCGCGCCGGAGAAGCGTTGGTCGTCTGACAACACCGCGCGAATCTCCGCGTGGCGCGTGACCAGCCAGGCGCGCTTGCCGTTCCATAGCGTGACCGGGCAGACAGCCCCCTCAGACCGCGCCTCCGCGTATTGCGGCGGTGGATCAAACGGGCAGGTACGCTGAAACGGAAACGCCGCGGCCATCATTCAAGATTCTTGTATGGGCCGTCGGCATACACCACCCGTCCACCGACCATGGTGAGCAACGACGCAATGCCGCCAATCTCCTCCACTGGTACGGTCAGATAGTCTTTGGTAAGCACAGCCAAATCGGCGAGCTTGCCGATTTCCAGCGTGCCGCGCTGCGACTCATCGTGAGCGAACCAGGCACTGCCGCCGGTGTACATGCGCAGCGCGTCGATGCGGGAGGGAGTTTCTTCCGGCCCGCGCAGCGCCATGCCACCGGCAGACTTGCCATCGAGTATCCAGCGCAACGCAATGAAGGGGTTGTAGTTGGCGACGCGATGCGCGTCCGTCCCCGCGCCAATCTTCACCCCGACCCGCAGCGCGGTACGCAATGGCGGCATGCGTTTCACGGCGGCCTCACCGCGTTCTTTGAGCGCGCGTTCGCCGTCGTAGTACATCGCGTCCTGCATCAGCCAGCCGACGCCGAGCGCCTTCATGCGCGCATAGGTGGCCTCGCTGCCGTCGTTCAAATGCGCGATGGACCAGCGCAGTTTGGCGATGGGAATTTCGCGATTGACGCGCTCGAACACGTCAAGCAAATGATGAATCGACGCATCACTGTGCCAGTGCTGCGTGAGCGTCATGCCTTGTTGCGCAGCCCAGCGCGCGGCCTGATAGAACTGCTCTTTCTCGGAGTCGGTCGGTTTGTCGTTGTTGTACATGCCGAAGGTGACGCGCTCGCCGATGCCGTTGAATTTGAGCAGGCTGTCGCCAAAACCCATCGGAAGCAACTGCGTCAACTCCTTCATCTCTTCAAGTTCCTTGCCGCGCTTTTGCGAAAAATAGCTATAGGCGACGCGCAGCGTGAGCTGCTTCTCGCGCCACACCTGAAACAGCGGCGCGTATTGCTCGGGCGACATGTTGAAGCCGGCCGGATCGTTCAAGCCGGTTAAACCAAGGCGGTTCAACTCACGAAAGAATTTTTTGGTGCCGTCCACCTTCTGCGCGAAATCGGGTGCAGGCAGTTTGTCGAACAACGGCACGATGCCGCCCGCAATCGCCCCGCTGAGATTTCCCTGCGCGTCGCGCTCGAATTTGCCGCCGCCGGGCAAGTCCGCATCGGTATTGAAGTTGAGCGCCTTGTGCGCGAGCGGCGTGAGCATCGCCCAGCCGTACATCCACTGCACGTAGACCGGGTGATCGGGCGCGGCGGCGATCAACTCGGCTTGCGTGGGGCGGCGGCGCTCCTTGAACTGCTCTTCAGTCCAGCCACCGGCGACGATCAGCCATTGGCCGGGTTTGGCGGTGCGTGCGGCGTTACGCAGACGGCCAAGCGCTTCTTCGAGCGAGGTTGCGCCGAACCAATGCACTTCGGTCGAATACGACAGTGCGGCACGGATTGCATGAATGTGCGAATCGATCAACCCGGGAATCACCGTGCGCCCGGCGAGATCAATCACACGCGTGGGTTTACCGGCAAGCCGCTGGATTGTTGCCGATGTGCCGAGCGCAGCGATGCGTCCATCGCGGATCGCCAGGGCCTGGTAGACCGCGCCAGTTTCATCGGCACTGACGATCTTGCCGTTGATGAAAACAGTGTCGGGCGCCTGCGCGCACGCCAATCCAGCCAAGCCTGCGAAAAATATTCCCGCAAGCCGCTTCAATGCATGCATGAAAGAGTTCCCAAAAAGTAGGGTTGGAACGGGCGGTCACTCTATCACCGTTCGCTGCGGCGCCACACGCTCAGCCGCGCTGGAGGCTCAAAGCAGGAAAGTTGCAGCCTATTTGACGGCTACGGCAAAAACGCTTTCATCCCCAAGGCGTGCGCCCTACTCCACCTTGATCCCCGCGCGCTTGATGATCGCCGCATACTGCCCCTGCTCCTTGCGGATCAGCGCGGCGAATTGCTCGGGCGTGCTGGCCACCGCCACCGCGCCGATGCCGGCCAGGCGCTCGGCCAGCTCGGGCGACTGCAACACCTTGGCCACTTCGCGCTGCAACTGATTGACCACGGCAGCCGGGGTGCCGGCGGGCGCGAGCAGGCCGTACCAGGACACCGCTTCAAAGCCCGGCAGCGTTTCTGCGACGGTCGGCAAGGCAGGGTTCAACGCAAGGCGTGCGCTGCTGGCGAACGCGAGGGCGCGCAGCTTGCCGGCCTGCACATGCGGCAGCGCGGCCGAGGTCTGCGCCCACACCGGCAGTGGTGCGGCCAGCGTAGCTGCGGCCACGAGGGTAGTGAAGAGGAATGTGTGACGCATCACCACACCTCGGGCGCAGCCAGCACGGCGTCATGGCGCTCGCGCGTGAGTGCGTAGTCGGCGCGTTGGGCGGGTGCGAAGCGTTCGAGCAAGATCACCTTGCGCGCGTCGTTCAAAGACGGCTCTTCATGCACTGCCAAAAACGCCTCACGCAAACCTTGCAAGTCCGCCTCGCTCGCATCCGCATGGGTGCTCACAAACGGCGGCATCGCGGTCGGGGTGGTGGTGGTGAGCACGCGAATGCTCTTTGCGATTTCTGGCTCGGTGTGGCGAATCAGGTCGTGTGAGTAGCTGTCGAGCGGGCCGACATCAATGCGCCCGTCGAGCAGCGCCTGGATCACCCCGCGCGGGTTGACCAGGCGCGACACCACTTCGGCATACAGCGGCGCGGACGGCGCGCCGCCGGATTGTTCGCGAAGCAACGCATGCAGTTGCAACAAGTAATAGCGCAGCGCGAAATAGCCTGACTGCGAATCGGTTAGCGTCCAGCCGATGCGCTTGCCAAACGTGTCTTCGATGCGTTGATAGGGCGCGTCGGCGCGCACCGCAAGGTCAGAGAAATACACCGCGCGCCCGCCGTAGCGCGCCAGCGACGGCACCGGCGCCGCGATCAGGCGCGGCACCGGATCGCGCACCGCATACGGCAGGCCGCACATCTGCATCACGCCCATGTCGTTGCGCGCCCACAACTCGCTGATCGAGGCCGGCGGATCGTGATCGATCACCGGCCAATCAAGCTTGGCGCGCGCCAGGCACCAGCGCAGCACCTGCTGCCATGCCGCCTTGGTGGCGGGGTTGACCGAATACATGCGGGTGTTGGCGAGTGTGATGCTTGACATGACAGATTCCTTTACACGATGCTCTGAAACCCTTAGTGCAAGCGGGCCGCAGGCCTGATGCCGATAATTACGTTGGTGGGAGAGATTCTCCTGCCATGGCAGCAGATCAACCCGCTGCCATATGTAAAACAGCGGGAAAAAAGCGGAAAGACGGCGGCGTCAACCCTGCGCGACGTCAATCAACTGCCGATGACGCCGGGCCCTTCAACGCGCGCTTGGGAGAACCCACCGCCAAAAATATCTCGCGCAAAAACATCACCAGCCCGCCGATGAAGGCCATCATCGCCGCCGCGAACAGCAGGGCAATCAGCTTGGAATAATTGGCGGCCACAAAGGCATCGAAAAATGCCACGACGATCAACAGGCCGACGAACAGCGCACAGAACACCTCGAACGTCATCGCAAAATAAATCAGCTTGAGCCGCCGCCCCAGACGCTCGCGTTCCGCTTCGGCGTACTCCAATTCGTCTGCCGCAAAAGGCTCGGTGCGGTCTTCAAAATAACGAATGCGATCGACCACGCGCCCGAGGCGATTGGTCAGCACGCCAATCAGCGCCGCCACCGCGTTGAGCAAAAACACCGGCGCAATCGCCAGTTGAATGACGTGCGATACGTCGGTGATGTTGAGCTGGGGGAGAATCATTTGGCCCAGCGCAAGGCAACAGGGTTGACTTCACGCACCAATTCCAGCAAGCCTGCGCGCGTTGCCGAGTGCATGGCCTCGAGCGGATGGCGCACTGCGTCGCTCTTGATCACGCCGCCTTCCATCATCACCGTCTTGCAGGCACGCAGGCCGCATTGACGGTTTTCATAGTTGATGAGCGGCAGGATGCGCGCGTAGAGTGTCGCGGCTTCATCGCGCTGGCCGCCCAAATAGGCGCGCACCACAGGGCCGATCAGATCGGGGATCAACGCGCTCGGCATGGTTCCGGTAGCGCTCGCGTCGAGATCGGCCATCAGGGTGATGCTCTCTTCACCGTCGAATGGCCCGGCGATGGATTTGCCGCCCGCCTCAATCAGCGCGCGCAGCTTTGCGGCGGCGCCGGGCACTTCAATTTTGAAGTAGCGCACTTGCGGCACCTCAAGCGCGAGGCGCGTGAGCAGCGGCACCGAAAGCGTCACGCCGGAGAGTGGTGCGTCCTGCACCATCAGCGGCACAGCGGTGCCGTTCGACGCTACTGCTGCCGCCGCGACGGCAGCGAAGTGTTCTACGATGCCCTTTTCATCGGCGCGCAGCGATGCGCCGTGATACGGCGGCATCAGCATCAACATTTGCGCCCCCGCTTCCACCGCGCGTTTGGCACGCGCAGCGGCAATGCGCGTCGCGAAATGGCTGCACGTCACGATTACAGGCACGCGCCCGGCCACGTGGTCGAGGCACAGGTCGAGCAGCGTGTCGCGCTCAACATCGGTGAGCAAAAACTGTTCGGAGTAATTGGCGAGGATGCAAATGCCATCGACGCCTTGATCGATCATGCAGTCGAGCACACGGCGCATGCCGGGAAAATCGACCTCGCCCGCCGCAGTGAATGGGGTTGGTGCGATGGGGAAGACGCCGGTGAGCGGGCTGGCGGAGATGGATGGTGCGGCGGGCGTTGTCGGCTTCATGCGGGTCTGGCCCGGAGCGGGCGGATGTGCGGATGAGGCACGTACTTTCGCATGAATGAATGCGCCGCGCCTGGCGGCGGGTCAGGCAACGATATCCGACGTCAACACCACATACCCCAGCCGGTCAGTTGAGACCGCCGGCCAACCGCGCCTATGACTTGCAAGCCTCCAGCTTAAGCGCCTGCAAGACTTCCCCATTGGCTCCATCCTGCACAAACGCCACCACGCCAAGATCGTTGGTGGGAGAGCCTTTTGGCGGAGTGATGATTTTTTCGAGACGCGCTTTGCCATCCGCGCCAAACGCCAACGGGCCGAGCCATTCGCGCACGACGTAGTCGTGCTTGAGGGTGACGCCGCGGTTTTCGCCGGCCTTGACCGGGCTGACGATGCGGTTTTGAATCAGCGCGACGAATAGTTGCGGCTTGGTGCTGTTTGCACCTGCGGCGCCCGTGGCACCGGCGGACTTGACCGCCGCGTTGGCAGCCACGTTGACCTTGCCTTCGACCACATCCAACGCCAGTTGAATCTCGGCGCGCGCGGGCTTGGCGTTGATGGTCTTTACTTGAGAATCAAACCCGCCGCCGGCCCAGCCGCGAAAGTCACGCCCTGCCAGCACCACCTGCGGCGTATAGACCAGCGTGCTGCTGGCGAGGCGCGCAATCTGGCGTTGACGCTCGGTGAATTGCGCCTGCGCGAAGGGATCCTTCCAGCCGATGTAGTCCCAGTAGTCCACGTGCAGCGAGAGCGGCACGACTTTGTCGGCACCTAGCCCACGCGCCTGAAGACCGCTCATCCAGCGGTCGGCCGGCGGGCAACTGTCGCAGCCTTCGGACGTATACAACTCGGCAAGCGCGAGGGTGTGCGGCGGACTGACGGCGGTGCAAGCGGCTGCCGCTGCTCCGCTGCCGATGGCGGCGAGAATGGTGGCGGCAAACAGGGTGCTGCGGGCACTGCATGCATTGCGCGAATGGTTCATGGCAGATCCTGGCGGGTAAGCATGCACGGTTGTACGCCGCAGCAGCGAGCGCGGATGCAGCATCAAGTAAACTTGCCGGCCTTCCTGCATCCTGCCCTGCGTCCCGCGTTGCATCCCCCGCGCCTCCTCTTTCGAATCCTCTCCACGAGACTCTCCATGACCAAACAATACGACCCCGTCCCCGCATGCAAAACCGCTTTCATCGGCCTCGGCGTAATGGGCTACCCGATGGCCGGCCACTTGAAGGGTGCGGGCCATAGCGTCACGGTCTACAACCGCACCACCGCCAAGGCGGCTGAGTGGGCGAAGAAGCACGGCGGCAACCACGCAGCCACGCCACGCGAAGCAGCCAGGGACGCCGACGTGGTCGCCTGCTGCGTCGGCAATGACGATGATTTGCGCTCAGTCATCTTGGGCGACAACGGCGCGCTGGCCGGAATGAAAAAAGGCGCAGTGCTGGTCGATCACACCACGGCCTCGGCCAATGTCGCACGCGAGATCGACGCCGAGTGCAAGAAGCGCGGCCTGCGTTTCATCGACGCGCCCGTCTCGGGCGGTCAGGCAGGCGCCGAGAACGGCGTGCTGACCATCATGTGCGGCGGCGAGCAGGCAGTGTTTGACGAGATCAAACCGGTGATCATGGCTTACGGGCGCATGGCGCAGTGCCTCGGCCCGGCGGGTGCGGGCCAGCTTGCCAAGATGGTCAATCAAATCTGCATCGCGGGCCTGGTGCAGGGCTTGTCCGAAGGCATCAACTTCGCCATCGCTGCGGGCCTCGATGCCAAGGCAGTGCTGGAGGTCATCTCGAAGGGCGCTGCCGGCTCATGGCAGATGGACAACCGCGGCAAGAACATGGTGGATGACAAATTCGATTATGGTTTTGCGGTGGACTGGATGCGCAAGGACCTGGGCCTGTGCATCGAAGAAGCCAAGCGCAACGGCGCGCCGTTGCCGGTGACCGCGCTGGTCGATCAGTTTTATGGCGATGTGCAACAGATGGGTGGGCGGCGTTTTGATACGTCCAGCCTGATCAAGCGCCTGCGCAAGAAATAGGCAGCACGCATATGTCCGCGTCATCTGATCTGACCATCACCGGGATCAAGGCTTACGCCACCTCGTTCCCCCTGCCCAAAGACGGCAACGTGCGCCTCGGCATCGGCCGCGCTGTCAAGAAAGATGCAGTGGTGGTCAAGGTCACTACCGCTGGCGGCCTGGTCGGCTGGGGTGAGTCGCATCACGCGCGCGCGCCATCGACCATCGCCAAGCTGATCGAGACCACCTTGAGCATGTTGGTGATCGGCGAAGACGCCGCCAACGTGCAGGGCGTCTGGAACAAGATCTACGGCAAGCAGCTTGCCAGCCACGGCCTCGGCGCGGGCACGGCGATGGCGATGAGCGGCATCGACATGGCGCTGTGGGACATTCGCGGCAAGGCCACCGGCTGGCCGCTGTACAAATTGCTTGGTGGCGTCTCGAAACCGATTGCCGCATACGCCGGTGGCATTTCGCTCGGCTTTCAGCCTCCCGCCGAGTTGGTGGAAGAAGCCCGGCTCCACATCGCCGCAGGCTACAAGGCAGTCAAACTGCGCCTCGGTGACAACCCGAAGGATGATCTCGCGCGTGTCGCGGCGATTCGCAAGGCCTTTGGTGACGATCTGGTGATCCTCACTGACGCCAATATCGGTTACTCGGTGGCCGATGCACGCGCGGTGATGCCGGGGCTGGACGCGCACGGCGTGGCGTGGCTCGAAGAACCCTTCCCCGCGCACGACTACCGCTCTTACCGCGAAGCCAAAGCCTTTGGCCGCGTGCCGCTCGCTGCCGGCGAGAACCACTACACGCGCTTCGAGTTTTCACGATTGATCGACGAAGGCATCGTGACGATTTTGCAGCCCGACCTGTCCAAGACCGGCGGCGTCACCGAAGTGATGAAGATCGCAGCGATGGCATCGGCACACAAGCTGCCGGTGCATCCGCATACCTCGATGACGGGCCTGAACATGGCGGCATCGATCCACGTGCTGGCCGCACTCGATCACCCCGGTTACTTCGAGGGCGATGTATCGAAGAACAATTTGTTCCGTGATGTGATGGTGAACCAGCCTTACAAAGTCGATGCGGATGGCAATGTGCGTCCGCTTGAAGGGCCGGGGTTGGGACTGGAAGTCGATGAAGACTTTTTGATCAGGCACCCGGTGATTGAGGGGCCGAGCTACGTTTAAACGAGGAGAACAAAATGCTCACGAAAATTGCGTTGATTGTTGCCGTGCTGATCGGATGTACCGCGCAAACCGTTGGTGCACAAGGGTCTGCTGCGGGTTTTCCGTCCAAGCCGATCAAGGTCGTGGTGCCGTTCCCGCCCGGTGCGTTCAACGACACGCTTGGCCGCACGCTGGCGCAAGAGTTCAGCAAGGGCTTCGCGCCCGGCTCGCAGGTGGACAACAAGCCTGGCGCGGGCACGGTGATCGGCACCGACTTCGTCGCCAAGTCGGCGCCCGATGGCCACACCATATTGGTCGTCGCGTTTCCGTTTGCGCTCATCAACAGCCTGCATCCGCAGTCGAAGCTCGATGTCACGCGCGACTTCGCGCCGCTGGCCTGGGCCGGCTCCACGCCCAATTTGCTGGTGGTCAACCCGGCTTCGCCCTACAAGTCGGTAAAGGACTTGCTCGCTGCGGCCAAGGCCAAGCCCGGCAGCATCCCCTACGCGTCCACCGGCAACGGCTCGTCCAACCACCTGTCGATGGAATTGTTCAAGGTCATGTCAGGCACCAACCTCAACCACATCCCCTACAAGGGCAGCGCACCCGCCGTCACCGACCTGATTGGCGGTCAGGTCGAAGCCCTGTTCGACAACGTGCCCAATGTGATTCAACACATCAAGGCAGGCCGCCTGCGAGCACTGGCCATTACCTCGCCGAAGCGCTCTGCAGCGCTGCCCGAGATCCCCACGGTGGACGAAGCCGGCGTACCCGGCTACCAGGTGCAGGTGTGGTTCGGCATCGTCGCGCCCGCCGCGACCCCGAAAGACGTGGTGGCGAAATTGAACAGTGAGATCAACCGCATCCTCGCCTTGGCCGACGTCAAGGAGCGCTTCACCCAGAGCGGCATCGACATCGTCGGCGGTGCATCCGAAGTATTTGACAAGCAGATCCGCGAGCAGGTGACGACCTGGAGCAAGGTCGTCAAGGAAGCAAACATCAAGGCTGATTGAATGACGCAGGCAACTCCCACCGCAGCACCCGCATCCAACTTTTTGCGGCAGATCATTGATGCCGATCTGCGCGGCGATGCGCTCAAGAACCGCTCCTGGAGCGGCTCTCCCGGCAGTGCCGCTTCGCACGCCGGCGCAGCACCAGACCCCGCAGCGATCCGCACGCGCTTCCCGCCCGAGCCCAACGGCTACCTGCACATCGGCCACGCCAAAAGCATTTGCCTCAACTTCGGCCTCGCGCGCGACTATGGCGGCGTCTGCCACATGCGCTTCGACGACACCAACCCGGAGAAGGAAGAGCAGGAATACGTCGACGCGATTCTTGACGCGGTCAAGTGGCTGGGGTTTGGCTGGGATGCACTACCGGGTGAAGCGCGCGCCGCCGGCGCGTCGGCCGGCTCGCAGGCCAGTTTGCAGACCAGCGCGCACCTCTACTTCGCCAGCGATTACTTCGACTTCATGTACCAGGCGGCCGAATATTTGATCGAGGCTGGTCACGCTTACATCGACGCACAAAGCGCTGACGAGATGCGCGCCACTCGCGGCACGCTCACTGAAGCGGGCACCAACAGCCCATGGCGTGCGCGCCCGGCAGCGGAGTCACTCAAACTGTTTCAGGAAATGCGCGATGGCCTGCACGTCGAGGGCAGCCTGATCCTGCGCGCCAAGATCGACATGGCCTCGCCCAACATCAATCTGCGCGACCCGGCGATTTACCGGATTCGAAAAGCGTCCCACCACCGCACCGGTGACAAGTGGTGTGTGTATCCGATGTACACCTACGCACATCCAATCGAAGATGCACTCGAGCGCATCACCCACTCGATCTGCACTCTGGAGTTTGAAGCGCAGCGGCCGTTTTATGACTGGCTGCTGCTGCGCCTGACCGAAACGACGACGCTGCCCGATGGACGCGTCGTGGGCGGTCTGCTGGCACAGCCGCTGCCGCATCAGTACGAATTCGCCCGGCTCAACCTCACTTACGTCGTCACCAGCAAGCGCAAGCTGAAACAACTGGTCGATGAAAACATCGTCAATGGCTGGGACGACCCGCGCCTGCCGACCATCGTGGGCTTGCGGCGGCGCGGTTACACGCCGGAGGCGATCCAACTGTTTTGCGAGCGCATTGGCGTCTCCAAAGCCGACTCGTGGATCGATTACTCGACGCTGGAGATCGCACTGCGTGACGACCTAGACGCCAAGGCCGCACGCGCAATGGCCGTACTCGACCCGCTTAAGCTCAAGCTCACCAACTGGGCCGAAGTATTTGGCAGCGCTGCCCATGCCGAGCCATGCAGTGCACCGGTGCACCCGCATCACCCGGAGCGCGGCCAGCGCACATTTACCTTAGGCGATGAAGTATGGATCGAGCGCGAAGACTTCATGGAAGTACCGGCCAAGGGCTATCACCGCCTCACCCCCGGCATCAGGGCGCGCCTCAAATACGGCTACGTGATTGAATGCACCGGCTGTGAGAAAGACGCCGCTGGCAACATCAGCGCAGTGATCGCGAAGCTCGTCCCCGATACCAAGAGCGGCACACCGGGCTCGGACAGCGTCAAGGTCAAGGGCGTCATCACTTGGGTGAGCGCACGCGATGCACTGCGTGCCGAAGTGCGGCTTTACGACCGGCTCTTTACCGATGCGCATCCCGATGCGGGCGGCAAGGACATCAAGGCCAGCCTCAACCCGGCCAGTCTGAAAAGCATCAATGCGTTCGTCGAACCATCGCTCGTCAGCGCCGCGGCAGAAGAAAGATTCCAGTTCGAGCGCCACGGCTATTTTGTCGCAGACGGCGTCGATTCGAAACCCGGCGCGCTGGTGTTCAACCGTACCACTACGCTCAAAGACACGTGGCAAAAGTAAGCGCGAGCGCCAACGTCGCCGTCAACGAACCACCTCAGGTGGTTGTGATTGCGGGGCCCAATGGCGCCGGCAAGACCACCTATGCTGAAGCGTTGCTAACCGCGATGAAGGTTCCTCACTTTGTCAACGCAGACCGGATCGCGCATGGCTTGTCCGGACAACGTCCTGAGACAGTTGCGCTCAATGCCGGCCGCATCATGCTGGAGAGGCTGCGGCAATTGGGTAGCGAGCGTGAAAGCTTCGGATTTGAGACCACCCTGTCGAGCCGCTCGTTTGCGCTGTTCCTGCGCCGCATCGCGAAGGATGGTTATAAGGTGCGAATTTTTTATCTGATGCTGCCGAGCGCCGCTGAATCCCTGCGACGGGTCAAACTGCGCGTCAAGCTGGGCGGGCATGACATTCCGCGCGAGGTGATCTATCGCAGATTTGGCCGAAGCGCACACAATCTACTCAACCTGTACATGCCGCTGGCAGATTCTTGGAGAATCAGCGAAAATGTATGGGCGTCGAAACCGCAGAAACCGCATCTAGTTGCGCGCGGTAGTGCGGATGGGCCTGAAATTCTGGATGAGATCAAATGGCAACACCTTCAGCGCATCGCGACGAACGATTGATCATGAGCACACCCGCCGTCGAGCGGGCACTCACCAAGGCTGCTGAGCGCGCCCACAAAATTGCGGTTGCACTGGGTGGCATCAAACCCAAGCTGCGCACGCGCCGAAAAGCTGGCACTCGCTAGCCGCCGCGCCCGCTTGCTGGCGCGGCACTGATCAGATCGAAAGCCTTCGTTGAACGCTGCAACGAGCATCACCCCGGCCCCGCAATCCTTCGCCGCCCTGCGCAACCCGGCGTATCGCACCTACTTCATCACGTCCGCTCTGGCGATGATGGCGGATTCGATTGAGCACGTCATCAGCTATTGGATGATGTTCCAGAAGTTTCAATCGCCTGCGCTCGGCGGCTTTGCGGTGATCGCGCACTGGCTGCCGTTCTTGCTGTTCTCGATGGTCTCGGGCGCGCTGGCGGACCGTTTCGACCCGCGCCGCATCATTCAACTGGGCATGGGCGTATTCATGCTGGTATCGCTGGGCTGGGGGTTTGTGTTTCTCTCCGGCAGTGCCGAGATGTGGCACGCCGTGGTGCTGTTGATCCTGCATGGCTTTGCGGGCGTGCTGTGGATGCCGTCGAATCAATTGTTGCTGCACGACATCGTCGGGCCGGCGCATTTGCAGAGCGCGATTCGCCTCAATGCCACGTCGCGCTGGCTGGGGCTGTTGATGGGGCCGGCCGTGGGCGCCGGCATCATGCTGTTGATGGGGGCGACCTGGGGCATTTTTTTCAACGTGCTGATTTACCTGCCCTTGGTGTGGTGGCTGTGGAAGGCACCGTATGGGCCGAAATTCAGAAAAGAAGCGCCGGCGCCGCGCCCTGCCCTGCGTGGTTTGGCCGATATCGCGGCCACCCTGCAAGTGGTGTTCAAGGATCCGGTGTTGTTTTCGATGACGCTGCTCGCGGGATGCGCATCGATGATGGTGGGCAACGCGTACCACGCGCAGATGCCGGAGTTTGCGCAAGACCTCGGGCACGGTCACGCCGATTTTTCTTACAGCATGCTGCTGGCAGCCGATGCGGCAGGTGCGCTGGTGGCGGGATTGGCGCTCGAAGCACGCGGGCTGCTGCGCGCCAGCACGCGTACGGCGTTTGTGCTGGCGTTGCTATGGTGTTGCGCGCTCGGCGGCTTTGCGCTGGCACCGGCGTATCCCATTGCACTGGTGCTGTTGTTTGCGGCGGGCTTTTTCGAGCTGGCGTTCTACACCATGACGCAGACCCTGGTGCAGATCCATGCGCCAACTGAAGTGCGTGGCCGCGTCATCGGTTTGTATGCCATGAGCGCGCTGGGCTTGCGCACCTTCAGCGGCGTCACCGTGGGGTTGGTGGGCGCGATGATCGGGATTCACTGGTCGCTGACCATCTCCGCGTTTGCGCTCGTGGCGGTGATTGCGGCGCTCTATGTCTG
>JANPAR010000086.1:0-22839 GCA_031430015.1 Burkholderiales bacterium | reverse complement strand
GGCAGGCCCTTATCACTTGAGCAATGGTGTGCCGCCCTGGGATGGCGTATTTGTGCTTCCCGAGATTGCGGCAGGCATTTTTGCATTCGAGTGGCTGCTACGCGTGCGCCGCACGATTCCGGCGGGCGCGCTCAATACGCGCGGGGGTGATCGCCTGGTACGGGTCGGACAGGGTTTCATCCTGCTCGATGGCGTGCTTGCGCTGGTGTATCCGGTCAAGCGGGCTTTGCATTTCACCAATGTGCCGGTGCTAAAGGAAGCTCTGGGCGAGCCGGAGTTCTGGCTGTTTGCAACACCGATGGCGCTCGCAATCGTTTGTGCGTGCGGATCAGTGCTGCTGATGTTGAATCGGCGTCCGGATCGTGCCGAGGCCTTGCGTGGTGTCTCATTCGCACTGGGCGCGCCGTTCATGGCCGCGGCGGGTTTCCTGCCAACTGCGATGGCGCCAGTGTCAGGCATTTTGGGCCTCATGATCTTATTGGTGGGTTCGGTCCAGTATCACGTGACCCAGGGGCGCCGCGCGCAGTTCATGGCGCGCTTCCTGTCGCCGCAGGTCGCGCAAATGGTCAATCGCCGCGGCCTCAAGAGTGCGACCGACGAGCAGACCATCGAGCTGTCAGTGGTGTGTTGCGACTTGCGCGGGTTCACGGCATTTTCGGCGGCGACCTCGTCGAAGAAGGTGATCCAGATTCTGCGCGAGTACTACGATGCCGTCGGAATTGCCGTCGGGAGCTATGGCGGGACGGTGAAGGATCAGGCCGGCGATGGCGTGCTGATCCTGATCGGCGCGCCCATTGCCTTTGATGACCATGCCTATCGCGCACTCGAGATGGCACGGCAAATCCGGGCCAACGGCATCGCCGTGACCTCGCGCTGGTCGGATGGCGATCTCAATCTGGGGCTGGGGGTTGGCGTCGCCACCGGATATGTGACCGTCGGGGTAATTGGCGCTGCGTCGCGACTCGAATACACCGCCGTGGGGCCGGCTGTGAACCTGGCCTCGCGCCTGTGTTCGGAGGCCGCGCACGGGCAGATCCTGATCGACCAGCGCACTACCGAATGTCTCGGCGCGGACGCTGCTGCGCACCGGCTCACGCCGGGCGACGCACTGCGCCTCAAAGGCTTTGCCGAACCGGTACAGAGTTACTTGTTGCCTGCGGCCTGAGGCGCCGCAGCCGTGCGCTGCTGCCGCGAACACACGTTCCGGACGCGTTGCACAGTGCGTGCCCGGTCTGACTATTTCTGCGCCGCCGTCACCACGATTTCCACCAGGTGCTTCGGTGTTGCCAGCTTGGCTTCAACGGTTGCGCGCGGCGGTGTTTGCCCGGCCATCACCCAGCCGTCCCACACTTTGTTCATATCGGCAAACAGGCGCATGTCGGAGACAAAAATCTGCGCCATGAGAATGCGTGTTTTGTCGGTACCGGCTTCGGTGAGCAACTTGTCGATGGCCCCGAGCACCTGACGGGTTTGGCCTTCCATGTCGGCGCTGGCGTCTTCGGCAATCTGCCCCGCCAAATACACGGTGCCGTGATGAATCGCCATTTCGGACAGGCGCGCGCCAATGTGGAATCGATCAACTTTCATGTGTTTCTCGCTTTCGTGGGTGGAGGGGAGTTCAATTGATGAATGCAATCGCGCCTTTGACGCTTCTCACAAACATGACAGCTTCGCCAGAAGCCTGTTTTTGTGATGAATCAGGAATTTCTGAACCATTGCGGTTGGCGGAAATAATCAGCCCAGCAAGAATGTGCGAACGACGTCGATCTGCGCGGGGTCCATGAACATCGGCGCATGGCCAACACCGGGAATCTCGACCGTCGCTGCTTTCGGGCCACGTGCTGCCATCTGCGCCAGGGTCTCGCGCGAGAGCAAGTCGGAGTGCTCGCCGCGCGTCACCAGCACCGGGCATTTGATCGCTTCGTACACCGGCCATAACTCGATGTCAACGCTGCCCGTGCCTTGTTGCTTGAAGGGTACCGCGATGTTGGGGTCGTAGTGCATCTTGAAGCCCGTACCCGCTGCTTTGAGACTGATCTCGGTGAGAAATTTCCATTGCGCATCGGTGCTCAACCCAAAGCTTGCGCTCACCGCGCGAATGTATTTCTCCGCGCTGGCGAAATCCGGAAACAGCGGGGCCTGGCCGAGATATTCGCCGATGCGTTTGAGTGCATCCGCCTTGAGAATCGGCCCCACATCATTGAGAACCATTTTGCGGATTGGGGAGTCAGGCAATGACGCGAGGCCCATGCCGATCAGGCCGCCCATCGAGGTGCCCATCCAGTGCAGTTCGCCGGGGTTGAGGCGCGCGATCAGTGTCACCATGTCCGATACATATTGCGGAATTTGATAGTGCACCGGGTTGGCGAGCCAACCACTGTTGCCACGGCCCACAACGTCAGGGCAGACCACGCGGTAGTCGCCGCATAGTGCGCGCGCCAGGTCGTCAAAATCGCGGCCGACGCGCGACAGGCCATGCACGCACAACAGCACGCGCGGATTGGCGGCATCGCCCCATTCGCGGTAGGCCATGTGGTGCAGGCCACCGGGGGAGACGCATTGCACCGTGTGCTGTCGAGGTTGGGTCATGTCGAAGCCGGGGAGTGTGAATTCATACCTGCGCCCACGTGTCTTGCAAGCGCTGCGCAATCGATTGCTGCTCTGCGGCGAGGCTCGATACGATAGGCGGCGGGTACGTGGCGAGCTGGCGCGATTTTACGTTGATGGCCCGCACCCCTCTACCGGCTTCCGCGAAACGTTGGCGCTCGACGACAGTGTCTTCGAGCGGCGCATGCGCGTACCACAACCACTCGGCGCGAAACGCGGCGGCGAGAGCATCGAGCGTGCGGCGTTCGCCTGCGTCGAGCAGTATCTGTGGTTGCAGCACCTGGCACGCCGCCGTATCTGCCGGCCAGCATTCATCCCACGCCAGTTCGCTGCCGCCGGCATCGCCGATGGTCAGTAACGCGGCACTGGCCGTATTGCCGCAAAACTTGAAGTAGGTTTCCGCATCGGCGGTCGCGCAAAACCCCAACAAGCCATCGCGCCCGATGTCTAGCGCAAACGCGAGCACGAGTGTGCCGTCCGGTGCAAGCTGAATCGATTGCGGCCGGCGTGCGGCGAGCACCGCACCGCTCGCGGTTTCCTTCACTTGTCCGTTCTGAATAGTGGTCTCGCCCCCGGCGCTGTCCTGCTGCCACGTCACGCTGGCGACACAATCGGGATACTGCAACGAGACGTCGATCAATTGCGGAAACGGGATGCCTTGTGGTGCATGGAGTGTCATCGACAGATGCTCCGCCTGTGGCACGTCGGTCCACTTCACCTCGGGTGCATCAGCGCGCAGGGCGTCGATCAGGCGTTTACGGAAGGCGCCGCGCAATTGGCCGGGTCCATGCACCGTCAGCGTCGCCTGTGTTTTCACCACATCGCTCCGCGCGCAGTCACCGGCCATGTCTCCTGGACCGCGCCATCACGGATGCCGATGATCCAGTCATGCAGATTGACCGTGGGGTCGATGTGGCCAGGAATGAGGCGCAGCTTGGTTCCCAGCGCGGGCAGTGTATTGGGCGACACGCCGGCCGCCGGAAAGATAACGCCGTGCTCATCGGATGCCTTGCGGTATTCAAGGCCGCTGATTGGCGCGCCGGTGGCGTCTGCGACCACCAGCGGCATGCCTGAGTCGACGCTGTGCGCTTTGAGGCCACAATCCACCACTGCGTACGCGGCTTGGCGGCTCATCACCGTGGTGAGGATGAACAAACTGTGGGCGAACGGCGCGCGCGCCGTGTTGCGGCCATAGTCGGCATCCATGAAGGCGTAAGAGCCGGGTTGCAATTCGTTGAACACGCCGCTTGCGGCTTCGAGCTCGTAAGTGCCGGTGCCCGCGCCGGTGATGATGGGGCAGGCGAGACCTGCGCCCAACAGGAGGTCGCGCGTGTCTGCCGAGCGGGCAGTGGCCTCGGCAATCGCCGCACGCCGCTCGGTATCCGTGCGCAGATGCTGGGCGCTGCCCTGATACGCCTGTAAACCCATCAGCTTGAGATGCGACAGCGCGGCAACGTTGCGCGCCAGTTCGAGCGCGGGTGTGCCAGCCTCGATGCCGCAGCGATTGGCCCCTGCGTTGATTTCTACATAGACGTGGATCACGCTGCCCCCTGCCTGCGCGGCCATTGACAAGGCGTGCGCATTGGCGGCAGCGTCGACGCAGACGCCGATCACTGCACGCTGCGCCAGCGTGGCCAGGCGTGCCAGTTTGGTTGCGCCCACGACTTGATTGGTGATGAGCACGTCCCTCACGCCGGCGTCCACCAGCACTTCAGCTTCACTGATTTTCTGGCAGCACATGCCAACGGCGCCGAGCGCAATCTGCTTCAGTGCGAGCGCCGGGGTCTTGTGCATTTTGGCGTGCGGACGCAGGCGCATGCCGGCGTTGCGCGCGAATTCGGCCATGCGCACAAGATTCTGGTCCAGCCGATCAAGTTCAACGATCAGGGCCGGCGTATCAACGTCTTCGACGCGGTCACCGGGCGCTGCCGGTGCGGGCCAATGGGTGTGATGAGAATGCATGTGAGTGAATGGCGGGTGACGGGCAGGTACGAGGTGTGGGACTGGCAGAGTAAACAGCAGCCGGGGCAGCCGGCTAGTTGACGCAACGTGCGATTATCGCCCGTGGCATTCAGATTGGTGTAATCGAATTGCGGGACAATATGCTGCATGACCGCCTTTACCAAACCCAAACCATCCGCAGGTGCCGCACCAGCCGCCGTTGCATCGCAGGCGTCTGCCGCAGCTGCCGCCGCACCCCATTCGCCCGCCGC
This sequence comes from Burkholderiales bacterium, assembly GCA_031430015.1. Classification (GTDB taxonomy): domain Bacteria; phylum Pseudomonadota; class Gammaproteobacteria; order Burkholderiales; family JAEUOS01; genus CANJDH01. The sequence continues at coordinate 18,019 of JANPAR010000086.1, read as the reverse complement.
CTCGCTCGATGCCTGGATAGCGGATGCGCACAAGCAAGCTGCCGCTGCCTTGCGCCAGTCGCTGCAACAGATGGAGCTTGACGCTGCTGCGCGCGAAAAGCTCGCCTTCGCCGCCGAGCAATGGATTGCCGCGACGCACCCGGACAATTTTTTCGCCACCAACCGCGGCGCCATGCAGCGCGCGCTCGACACGCGCGGCCAGAGCATTGCCGACGGCATGCAGTTGATGTTGGCCGACATGGCCAAGGGGCATGTCTCCAACACTGACGAGACGGCGTTTGAGATTGGCCGTGACATCGCCACCACGCCGGGCAAGGTGGTGTTTCGCAATGCGTTGGTGGAGTTGATCCAGTACGCGCCGCTCACTCCGAAAGTAGGTGAATTGCCGCTGCTGGTCGTGCCACCATGCATCAACAAATTCTACATTCTCGATCTCACGGCCAATAACTCCTTTGTGCGCCATGCCGTCGAGCGCGGCAACACCGTGTTTGTGGTGTCGTGGCGCAATCCGGGGCCGGATCAGGCGCATTTGGGCTGGGACGATTATTTGCAAATGGGCGTCGTCGAGACTCTCGACGCTGCGCGGCGCATCTGCAAAACCAAACAAGTCAACGCACTCGGCTTCTGTGTCGGCGGCACTATTCTCGCGACCGCTTTGGCGGCGCTTGAAGCGAAGGGCGAGCAGCCCGCTGCAAGCCTCACCTTGCTCACGACCCTGCTTGACTTTACCGATGTCGGCCAGCTGGGCATGTTTATCGATGAGCAGTCGGTGGCCTTTCGGGAAGCGACGCTCGGGGGTGGCGGCATTTTGTCCGGCAAGGATTTGGCCACCACGTTTTCGATCCTGCGGCCGCGAGAATTGTTGTGGAACTACGTCGCCAACGGTTACCTCAAGGGCGAAGCGCCGCCGGCGTTTGACTTGCTGTACTGGAATGCCGACAGCACCAATCTGCCCGGTCCGATGTACGCCTGGTATTTGCGCAACCTGTATCTCGAAAACAAGTTGCGCAGCGGCGCGCTGATGTCGCTGGGCGAACCGGTCAATCTCGATGCCCTCAAACTGCCTGCGTTTGTCTATGCCTCGCGCGAAGATCACATCGTGCCGTGGCAGACCGCGTACACCAGCACGCAATTGCTGGGCGGCGACTGCACCTTCGTGCTTGGGGCCAGCGGCCACATCGCCGGTGTAGTGAACCCGCCCGCGAAGAAAAAGCGCAGCTTCTGGAGCGGGCCGTTGCAGAGCGCGCCTGCGCAGCGCACGACCACCCGTGGTAAAGCATCGAGTGCCGCCGCCTCGCGCCCCAACAGCATTGCCGATCTGGGGAAACCGCGCCGCGAGGCCGCCGCTGCCATCGCAGCGACTGAGCGCTTTGGTGCACAAACCTGGTTCGACCAGGCGGTCGAGGCGCCGGGTAGCTGGTGGACGACTTGGGCCGATTGGCTCGCGCAGCATCGCGGGCGCGAGGTCAAGGCGCGGCGTACACTGGGCGGTAGCGGCTTTGAGCCGCTGGCAGATGCGCCGGGTACTTATGTCAAAGTACGTATCTGAATGCGTATCTGAATCAAAACCAATAACAATTTTTTTTTCATACCAAAGGAGAGCAACATGGCACGTGTAGCGTATGTCACAGGCGGGATGGGCGGGATCGGTACGGCAATTTGCCAGCGCCTGCACAAGGAGGGTTACACCGTGGTCGCTGGTTGCGGGCCGAGCCGAGATTTCGACAAATGGATTGCTGAACAAAAGGCCGACGGCTATACGTTTTACGCATCAGTCGGCAATGTAGCGGACTGGGACTCGACCGTAGAAGCGTTCAAAAAAGTCAAGGACGCGCACGGCCCGGTGGACGTGCTGGTCAACAATGCCGGCATCACCAAGGACGGCGTATTCCGCAAAATGAGCCGCGGTGACTGGAGCGCGGTGATGGATACCAACCTCAACTCCCTCTTTAACGTCACCAAGCAGGTGATCGACGACATGTGCGACCGTGGCTTCGGGCGCATCATCAACATCTCGTCAGTGAACGGGCAGAAGGGCCAGTTCGGGCAGACCAATTACTCGACGGCCAAGGCCGGCATTCATGGCTTCACGATGGCTCTGGCACTAGAAGTTGCGACCAAGGGCGTGACGGTCAACACGGTGTCGCCCGGCTATATCGGCACTGACATGGTCAAGGCGATTCGTCCCGACGTACTCGAAAAAATTGTCGGCACGGTGCCGGTCAAGCGCCTGGGCACGCCCGAGGAGATCGGCTCGATCATCGCGTGGATCGCGTCAGACGAAGGTGGCTATGCGACTGGTTCTGACTTCTCCCTCAACGGCGGATTGCACATGGGCTAGCACTGCGGGGCTAGCGCTGCGCAAATGAAGCAGTGATGCGCCAAATCGACGATGCGCCAGCTTTGACGGGCTTGCGCATCGTTTGCCCCCATCCGCGCGCAGTGCCGGTTTCGTGCCGTCTGTGCCGCGCTGCAATATGCCGTTGGCATAGGCCGCAAACCCAGCAGGGCTGCGCCAAAGTGGCGCAGGCATTGCGTGTAAAATGCGCCACCTTTGTGCAATGCCGCAACGAAGACGGCGCACTGGTTGCACTGCCTAACCGAGTATTTGTGCCGCGCAGTGTCCAGAATAATCCACGCTGTCCGATCCCGCCGTCCGAATCAGAGGTGCGCCATGAGCGACTCCCGTATTATCAAAAAATATCCGAACCGCCGTCTGTATGACACACAGACCAGCACCTACATCACCGTCACCGACGTGAAGCAACTGGTGCTCGACCGCGAGATCTTCAAGGTAGTTGACGCAAAGACCAGCGATGATCTGACGCGTGCGATTTTGTTGCAGATCATTCTCGAAGAAGAGAGCGGCGGCAAGCCGATTTTTTCCGAAATGGTGCTCTCCAATATCATCCGTTTTTACGGGCATGCGATGCAGGGCATGATGGGCATGTACCTGGAAAAAAACGTGCAAGCCTTTCTCGACATTCAAGCGCGCGTCGCTGAGCAGTCCAAGACCTTCATGCCGGTTGCCGGCAAGGCAGGCGCGGCGGGAGCGGGTGCCAGCGGCGCCGCCAATGCCGACGCCTGGGCGCAGTTCATGAACTTCCAGGGGCCGATGGTGCAGAACATGATGACCAGCTACATCGACCAGAGCAAAGACATGTTCCTCAAGTTGCAGGACCAGTTTCAGAACCAGGCCAAGAACATGTTTCCGGGGTTCCCTTTCCCCGGCGAAACCGGCAAGAAGTAGGGCGTGGGCGGAGCGGGCGCAGCGCGCAACCGCTTCGGATTACGATGACGATGCAAGAGCGCCACGCACGGCGCTCTTTGTTTTTGGAAGGCACCGCATGACAACCACATTCCATGACGCGACTGCGGCACCTGCTGCGAGCGCAGCGCGCCCGCCACAAGTCGGCTTCGTCTCGCTCGGCTGTCCCAAGGCGCTGGTCGATTCCGAGCAGATCCTCACGCAGTTGCGTGCCGAGGGCTATGGCGTCTCTCCCTCTTACCAGGGTGCGGACTTGGTGGTGGTCAATACCTGTGGCTTCATCGACAGGGCCGTGCAGGAATCGCTCGATGCGATTGGTGAAGCCCTCGCCGAAAACGGCAAGGTAATCGTCACCGGCTGCCTCGGTGCCAAGGACGGCGTGGTGCAAAAGGCGCACCCGAAAGTGCTGGCAGTGACGGGCCCGCACGCGACCGCCGAAGTGATGAGTGCGGTGCATTTGCATCTGCCCAAGCCGCACGATCCGTTTACCGACCTGGTGCCGCCTCAGGGCGTCAAACTCACCCCCAAGCACTATGCTTACCTGAAAATTTCCGAAGGCTGCAATCACCGCTGCACCTTTTGCATCATCCCCTCGATGCGTGGTGATTTGGTGTCGCGCGACATTGGCCTGGTGATGCGCGAAGCTGAAAATCTGGTCAAGGCGGGTGTCAAGGAATTGCTGGTGATTTCGCAGGACACGTCTGCCTATGGCGTCGATGTGAAATATCGCACCGGCTTTTGGAACGGCAAGCCCATCAAGACGCGCATGAACGATCTGGCCACCGCGCTCGGCGAGCTTGGCGTATGGACGCGTCTGCACTACGTTTACCCCTATCCGAGTGTGGACGAGACGATTGAGCTGATGGCGGCAGGCAAAATCCTGCCCTACATTGATGTGCCGTTTCAACACGCCGCACCGCGCATCCTCAAGGCGATGCAACGCCCGGCCAGTGGTGAAAAAAATCTTGAACGCATCGAGGCGTGGCGGAAGGTGTGCCCGGATATCACCATCCGCTCGACCTTCATCGCCGGTTTTCCCGGCGAGACCGAAGCCGAATTTCAAGAATTGCTTGATTTTGTCGAGGCCGCCGAAATCGACCGCGCCGGCTGCTTTGCCTATTCACCGGTGGAAGGCGCGCGCGCCAATGACATCGACGGTGCGTTGCCGCAGGATGTGCGTGAGGCACGCCAAGCCGAATTCATGAGGGTGCAAGAGCGCGTCTCCAAGCGCCGCCTCGCACGCAAGGTGGGCAAGACGCTCAAGGTGTTGATCGATGTCGTGACGGCAGAAGGTGCCACGGCGCGGTCTTCAGCCGATGCGCCAGACATCGACGGCAATGTCTTTATCGAGCAACCTGCACGCCGCGCCGACCAAGCCAAGCTTAAGGTGGGCGAGTTTGTCAGCGTCAAAGTGAGCGGCAGTGACGCGCATGACCTGTGGGGCCGACTGGCGTAACGCCGCATCTCGTAACGCTGCAACTTGTTACCATGCGCGCCAGAGCGCAGCCCGCGCCACTTTTGAGGAGACCTTCATGAAACGCAATTTTGCCGCGCTGATGTGTGCCGCTGCGGTGGCCACGTCCGCACTGCTTGCCGCCTGTACGCCGATGGGCATGGACGCATCGAAGACCGTTGTGATGTTTGATGGCAAGTCCATTGCCAACTGGAGTCAGGTCGGTAACGCCAACTGGCGCGTGGCCGATGGCATGATCCAGGCGGACAAAGGCAACGGCTTTCTGGTCACCAAAGAGTCGTATGGCAACTTTTACATGACGGCTGAGTTCTGGTCGGATGTCGAGACCAACAGCGGCATCTTCATCCGCCTCTCGAACCCGTCCACCATCACTGCAGTCAATTCCTACGAAGTGAACATTTTCGACAAGCGCCCCAATCAGGCCTTCGGCACCGGTGCGATAGTCGGTGTGGCAGAAGTGTCACCGATGCCGTGGGCAGCAGGGCGCTGGAATACGATGGAGATCACCGCGCGCGGGCCGTCGTTGACGGTGTCGATGAATGGTGTGCGCACCGTTAATGGCGCCTATGACGCACGCCATGCGCGCGGCCCGATTGCCTTGCAGCACGGGGCTGGCGGCATCAAATTCCGCAATCTTCAAATCACGCCGCTGTGAGCTGAAACGCGCCGCCACCGCCATGGCGCATGGCGTGTTGCGGCGCGCATGGCAACCCGCCGCGGCAATGACAATCCGTTGCGGGCTGTGGTCGAGCAGGCCGATCAGGCCGATCAGGCACGCAGGGTGATTGGCTCCAGCGCCTCACCCTGCGCGGTGATGCGCCCGATGATGGCGGTGTGGGCATAGCCCGCAGCACGCAACGCGGCGACGCAGGCTTCCACCTTTTCGCCCGGTACGCTGGCGAGCAGGCCGCCCGCCGTCTGCGGGTCAAAGATCAGGCGGTAGCGCGGATGATTCACCATCTCGGCCTGATTGCGCAGCGCGCGGCGCAGGCGCACGTTGGCTGGCTGCAGTGAACTGAGAATGCCGGCGGCGGCGGTTTCTTCAGCGCCGTCGAGTACTGGAATCGCTGAGAGATCGAGTTCGGCGTCCACGCCCGACGGGCGCGTCATCTCGACCAGATGGCCGAGCAGGCCGAAGCCGGTGAGGTCGGTGCAGGAGGTCGCGCCATATTGGGTCAGCACTTTCGCACCCGCCGCGTTCGATACCACCATCGACTCAAGTGCCGCATCAATCCAGCGCCCGCGCACTTTCAGCAAGGGCAGTGCAGCGAACAGTGTGCCGGTGCCGAGCGGTTTGGTGAGGATCAGCGCATCACCGGGGCGCATGCCGCCCTTGCGGGTGATGCTGTGAAGGTCTTCGTCGATCAGACCGTTGATGGCGAAGCCCAAGGCGAGTTCGCGCCCTTCACCGGTGTGGCCGCCCACTAGCGCACAGCCGGCGGCGTTGAGCACTTCAACCGCCCCCGACATCATCTGGAACAGGGTGTCTTCGACCTTGGCCTCCAGGCCCGGCGGCACGGTGACCACCGAGGTGGCCGTTTGCGGCTCACCACCCATGGCAAAGATGTCGCCGAGTGCGTGGTTGGCTGCGACCTTGCCGAAGATGTAGGGGTCATCGATGAAGGCACGAAAAAAATCGACCGAGTGCACCATCGCCTTGCCCGGCGGCACGCGCACCACTGCGGCATCGTCCGGTGCCTTGAGCCCCACCAGCACATCATCACGCTCGACCGGGTTGAGAGCGCCAAGGGCACGCGACAGCACAGTGGCACCGACCTTGGCACCGCAACCGCCGCAGCGCATCGCAATCGCCGAGATCGCCTGCGCGGCTTCGTCGTTGTTGAGCTTGACCGGCGAGATAGCGCGTGTGGCCGGTGCGGCGTTCTCGTCCATCACCGGCAGATCGCTGAACTTGGCCATGAAGCGCCGGTCGATCCAGTCTTTCCAGCGCCACACCAAGTCACCCTTGAAACCGAGTATGCCGCGCGAGGCCACCGCATACTTGTCGCCAGTGGAAATCAGCGCCAGCCAGCGCCGCTGCGGGTGATAGGGTTTGAGCATCTGGCCTTCGACGGCACGGCGCAGGTTGTCCGCCAGCGGCGGCCCCATGCGCACCGCGAACACCCCGGCTTTTTCGAGCGGATGATTGACCATGCTGGCGATATCGCCCGCTGCAAAAATATCTGGATCGGTCACCGTCTGCAACGTGTCCTGCACTTCGATGAAACCCTCGCGGTCCAGGGCCAGGCCAGTCTCGCGCAGCCAGGCCGCGCCACCGGCGCGGGTGACCCACATGATCTCGTCGATCTCGAAGGCGCTGCCGTTTGCCGTGGTGAGCCGCCCGGCAGAAACCTGCGACACTGCAGAGCCGCAATGCACCTGCACGCCACGCTCCGACAAGGCACGTGTAAACGCGCTGCGCACCCATGCATTGTGGGTCGGCAAAATGTGCGCGCCGCCATCAAACAAATGAAATTCAAGTTCATCCGGATTGCGGCCCAGCGCGCGCAATTCATTGCGCAAGCGAAACTGCATCGCTAGCGTGAGCTCAACGCCACCGGCCCCGGCACCCACCACGCCGATACGGGTCTTGCCGGGGGCGGTGCGAGGAGTGCGCACGCGGTCGAGCAGTGCAAGCCAGCGCTGATTGAACTGGTAAATCGGTTTCACCGGCACGGCGTGTTCAGCCGCGCCCGCTACGTTGCCCAAGCGCGGTGTCGAGCCGATGTTGATCGAGAGCTGGTCGTAGGGCACCGGTGGCCGGTTGCGGCACAGCACTTTGCCCATGCCACCCGCGGCGCGGTCGATGCCGGTGACTTCGTCGCTGAAAAAGCGCGCTCCGGCAAATTGCGCGAGACGGCGCAGATCGATATGCACCTCGTCGTAGCTGTAATGGCCGGCGATGTAGCCAGGCAGCATGCCCGAGTAGGGCGTATGCGTGTCGCGGCAGATGACGGTGAGACGCACGCCAGGCACCGGCTGCATGCCAAAACGCTTGATGACACCAACGTGGCTGTGGCCGCCGCCAACAAGCACGATGTCGCGCAGGACCGGTTGATCAGATGTTTGCAAGGGAGAGACGGGAGGGGCTGTGCGCGGAACGGGGAGAAAACAAGGCGGGGATTGTGGCAACATGCGCGCTTTCGCACACACTGTCTGCCAACCGTGAAATTGTATTCGATGCTCTCAACCTGCTTTCGTCAACCGTGTCTCAAGGAATCGATTGCGGCACTGGCCACAAACGCTGCCCGGACTGCGCCGCAGCACCTGACGCGCGCAGCGCGCAACTTGCGTCATGTGCCGGTGATCTGTCTCACCATACTCGCGGGAGGCTGCGGCGGATTCAACCCCGCCAGCCTGTGGCCATTTGGCGAGGGCTTGCAAGGGCGCGAGCCGGGACCGCCACCCAATGCGCTCGCTTACCGCTGTGACGCCAATCGCTCGTTCTACTTGCGCATGCTTGATGGCGGCGCGGCATGGGTGATTTTGCCGGAACGTGAATTCAGGCTCGATAAGGTAGCGGGCGCCGCCGGGCGCTTTGGCAACGGCGTGGCCACGCTCGAAGTCAACGGTGACATCGCGACTCTCAATGACGGCCCGGGGCAAGCGTATACCGCTTGCCGTGGGCCCAAGGTCGAGCCGGCGGCACGCTGATCGCCCAGGGGCCGGTCAGCCGTACCTGACCCACATTCAAGAAGTGTCTACAGCGCGCCGTTAAGTGAGACGTGAAGCGTGAGGATTGCCCGGATTGCGGGCGATAAAGTATGGGCTGGCCAATTCGATCCGGGGAATGTGGATAACGTGGCAATGCGTGACGACAGTATGAGCGGCTCAAGACCGGCTCGCTACTCTTTGTCAGGGCTGGGCAGCGGGGTGATTGCCTTTTCGCTGCTGTTGATCGTGGCGCTGTGGCTCGGTGCGATCTGGCTTGGCGCGCGCGACCACCGCATGGCCGTGGACAACGTGACGCGTGCCAATAATCAATTGGCGCGCGTCTTTGAAGAACATACGGTGCGCAGCCTCGCCGAGGCGGCGCAACTGGCCGGTCTGGTGCGCTCCCAGTATCTGCGTCAGGGCAAGGCGTTTGACCTGGTGCAGTTTTTCAAGGATGCGCATATTGACCAGCGTCTTGTGCAAAACGTCCTGATTGTTGACGCGGAGGGGCGCTCCGTGGCCAGTTCCATCAGTGGCGCACCAGCCGTGAATATCGCCGATCGCGAGCACTTCAAGGTGCACGCCAGTGCGGACACGGGTCAACTGTTTGTGGGCAAGCCGCTGCGGACGCGGTCTGGCATGCAGTGGTCCATCATTGCGTCGCTCCGCATCAATCGCCCCGAAGGCAGCTTTGGCGGCGTTGTCGGCATTGCGCTTGATCCTGCCTATTTTTCGCAGTTTTACGATCAAGTAGATCTTGGGCCTGCCGGGGCGGTCACGCTTCTCGGCCTCGATGGCCTGGTGCGCGCGCGTGCGGGCGGTGGCAGTTCAACTGCCGGCCTCGACCTGCGCGGTGCCGAAATCTTCAAACGGCTGGAAACCAGCGCGACCGGCAGTTACACCAGCAGTGGCAGGTCGGATGGCGTGCGCCGGATGCAGAGCTATCGCCGGCTGGCCCGGCATCCGCTGGTCGTGGTGGTGGGTGTAGCGGAAGACGCTGCTCTGGCCGAAACGCGCGAGCAACGCAACATTTATTTTTTGCTGGCGTTCCTCGCCAGCCTGCTGATTGCGGGCGCATCAGCCGTCGTGGCGCGTTCCTTCCTGCAGCAGCAGCGCGCGGCCGTCGCCTTGCGTCGTGCCGGCGACCGCCTGATCGAGGCGCAGGACCTGGCAGGCATCATCTCGCTGGAGTGGACTGCTGAGGGTGACCACGTGGAGTGGGCGCGTGATCGTCAGTTCCTGCTCGGTCCGGAGCCGGCGGGTGGCTATCCGGTTTACCGCGAAATGGTGCATCCGGACGATCGCGCCGCTTGGCTGGCCGATCGTCAGGCGGCGCTTGATTCGGGGCAGCCCTACCGCTACGCCGACTACCGGCTGGTGCGCACCGATGGCGCGATACGCTGGATCAGTTGCTCGCAGCGGCCCTCCACCGAGCGCGGCGGCGGCCCGCGCGCCACCTTTACCCTGCTCGACATCACGGAACGCAAACAGTCTGAAGCGGCGCTGGCCGACAGCGAGCGCCGCCTGCGCGAGCTGACCCAAAGTCTTGAGCTGCAGGTTGAAGAGCGCACTGAAGAAATCCGTGCGCGCGAGAGCCTGCTCCATATGGTCACCAACAACATTCCGGTGATGATCGGCTACTACGACGCGACCCGTCACCTGGTGTTTTCCAACGTGCAGTACGCGCGTGCCTTTGGCCATGATCAGGCTGCCGATGTGGTTGGCAAGCATGTTTCCGAACTGATGCCGGCAGAGCGCCTGGCGATGCATCAGCCCCATATCGAGCGGGCGTTCCAGGGCAACACGGAACGTTATGAAATTGCCCTGATGCTTGATATGCACCGGCAAGCTGAAATGATGCTGGTGCCCGACCTGCGTGCCGACGGTTCGGTGCAGGGCGTGTTTGTGGTTTTGGTTGATGTCACCGAGCGTCTGCAAGCCGAAGCGGCCTTGCGTGCAGCGGACCAGCGTTACGGGGCGGTGGTGATGCACATGAGCGAGGGCGTTGTGGTGCGCGACCGGCACGGCGTCATCATTGATTGCAATGCCAGTGCCGAGCGCATCCTGGGACGCACACTTGACCAGATGCGCGGCAGCCGCAGTGTCGTGAGTGACTGGCAGGTGATCGGCGAAGATGGCGTGCCGGTGCCGCGGGAGAAGCGCTCTGCCCATCAGGCCTTGCGAACCGGTAATTTGCAGGAAGGGGTAGTGATGGGCTACTGCCGCCCCGATGGGAGCGTGCTGTGGCTCTCGTCCACTTCCAAACCGATCCATAACCCGGTCGACGGCACGGTCTCGCATGTATTTACCACCTTCATTGATGTCTCGGCTCGCAAGGCGGCCGAAGGCGCGCGCGACTCGCTCGAAGCGCAGCTGCGCGAGTCTCAGAAAATGGAAGCCATGGGTACATTGGCGGGAGGCATTGCGCACGATTTCAACAACATTTTGGGCGCGATTCTCGGCAACGTCGCCCTCGCACGCGATGATCTGGGCAACGGGCATCCGGCACGGGTAAGCATCGATGAAATCGGCAAGGCGGGCGCGCGCGCCAAACACCTGGTGCAGCAGATTTTGACGTTCAGCCGGAAACAGCCGCAGCGGTTTGCCGACGTTCAATTGCAGGCGGTCGTTGCGGAAACGCTGGCGCTGTTGCGCGCCACCTTGCCGGCAGGTCTGCACATTGCGACCGAGATCGATACCGTGCCGCGCGTCGTGCACGCCGATGCGACACAACTGGGGCAGGTGCTGATGAATCTGTGCACCAATGCCTGGCACGCGGTTACCGATGCGGGCACTGCAGGCAGGGCTGACGCGATAGAAATCAGGCTTGATCAGATCGAACTCGATGTTGCCGGTGCCCGACGTTTTGGCGCGGTGGCGGCCGGGACCTGGGTGCGCCTCACGGTCAGCGATGCCGGCAAGGGCATGGATGAGGCCACGCAGGCGCGCATATTCGAGCCGTTTTTCACGACGCGGCAGGTGGGCGACGGTACCGGCCTGGGCTTGTCGGTGGCGCACGGCATCGTGCGCTCGCACCGCGGGGCCATCGCTGTCAGCAGCGTGCCTGGCAAGGGGACGGTGTTTGAGGTTATTTTGCCGGCCATCGTTGGAGGTGGCGGACATGGCGGACATGCAGAAGGCCAGCAGGCCGCTGGTCCAGCGGCGCTTGCAGAGGTTTCCGCGCCGGTGATGGCGACGGCGGCGACGCAGCAATCCACGAACCAGCAATCCACGAACCAGCACGTGCTCTATCTCGACGACGAAGCTTCGATGGTGTATCTGGTCAAGCGCATGCTGGCCAAGAGCGGCTACCGCGTCAGCGGATTCGAGCGCCCGGCCGATGCGCTCGCCGCGGTGCGGGCCGACCCAGGAAGTTTTGACGTGGTGGTGACCGACTTCAACATGCCGGGCATGTCCGGCTTGGAGGTAGCCCGTGAAATTGCGCAGATTCGCGCGGATCTGCCGGTGGCCATCGCGTCGGGCTACATCACCGACGAGTTGCGCGCGGGAGCCGAACGGCTTGGTGTGCGGGACTTGATCTACAAGCCAAATACTGTGGATGAGTTGTGTCAGGCGATCGCGCGGCTGCGCTGGCCGGCCCAACATTCTTCCAAGTAGCCAGCCAGCGCCTTCGAACCAGCCTGCAAGCGTTGGTGGGAGCGGGTTCCGCGAGATGATCCGCTAAGGTGCTTGGTGGAAGCGCCTCTGCGGGCATCAGTCAGATGAAAACTCAGCGTGTGGCGCCCAACGCGCGCGCCCGCTGGACTTGATTCTTCAATGCCAATTCGGCAGGTGCGGGCTGCATCGTGGCCGCCAGATGCGGCCTGACCAACTCGACCAGAGTGTGAATCCAGTCGTCGCGCTCGTTAAGGCAGGGAATGTAGGTGAAGCCGCCGCCACCCGCATGCTTGAAAATTTCCTTGCCTTCGATCGCGATTTCTTCGAGGGTCTCCAGGCAATCGGCCGGAAAGCCGGGGCACACGACGTCGATACGTGCCGTCTTGGCGCGGCCCAACTCTTCAAGCGTGGCGGCGGTGTAGGGCTTGAGCCACTCAGCGCGGCCAAAGCGCGACTGAAACGTGACGCGGTAGCGCGTAGCGTCGAGGCCAAGGGCTTCGCCGAGCAGGCGTCCGGTTTTCAGGCATTCGCAATGATACGGGTCGCCCTTTTCGAGGGTGTAGCGCGGCAGGCCATGAAAGCTCATCACCAGCACTTGCGGCGGCCCGGCTTCCCGGGCCCAATGCTCTTTGACCGATGCGGCGAGCGCGGCGATGTAGCCTGGGTGGTCGTGGAAGTGGCGCACGAAACTGACGCCGGGCAGGTTGCGCGTGCGCGCCGCCCACGCACCGACGGCATCGTAGGTGCTCGCAGTGGTGCTTGCGGCGTACTGTGGATACAGCGGCAGCACGATGATGTTGTCGCAGCCCTGCGCTTTCAACTTGTCGAGACCGGCCGCAATGGACGGGTTGGCGTAGCGCATGCCGAGCTCGACCGGCACATCGATACCGGCCTGATGCAAAAAGCCTTGCAGCCGCAGTGCCTGCTTCGCGCTATGTACCTTGAGCGGTGAGCCCTCGCGGCTCCAAATGCTGGCGTACTTCGCTGCCGATTTTTTCGGCCGCACATTGAGGATGATGCCGTTGAGGATGAGCCACCAAATGGGCTTGGGAATCTCGACCACGCGCGGGTCCGACAGGAACTGCTTGAGGTAGCGCCGCACCGCAGGCGCGGTGGGTTCGTCCGGTGTGCCGAGGTTGGTGACGAGGATGCCGGTGTTGGCGGCGCTGCCGTGGGTGAACGGCGGCTCCGGATTGAATCGTGGCATCGGTAGTCTGCGCGCCCTGAATTGATGTTGATGCGTCAGTGCTGATGCATCAGTTGTGATGCGACAGCGCGCTCGACAACAGCTTGGCGGTGATGTCCACAATCGGAATCACGCGCTCATAGGCCATGCGCGTCGGGCCGATCACGCCGAGGGTGCCAACGATCTTGCCATTGACTTCATAGGGAGCCGTGACGACGCTCATTTCGTCCATCGGCACGAGCTTCGATTCGCCGCCGATGAAGATCTGCACGCCCTCGGCGTGGCTGGATGATTCGAGCAGTTGCAGCAGCGAGGTCTTGCGCTCGAACAGGTCGAACAGGCGGCGCAGGTTGTCCATGTTGGACGAGAGGTCGGAGACGCCCAGCAGATTTTTCTCGCCCGACAGTACATAAGTCTCTTGCTGTTCGGCCAGCGCCTGGCCGCCGGCAGTGACCGCCGCTTGCGTCAGCGTGACGATGTCCTGCTGCAACGATTTCAATTCGTTGTGGATGCGCCCGCGAATCTTGTCGAATTCGACGCCCGCATAATTTTCATTGATGAAGTTGGCAGCCTCGACCAGCTGTGATTGCGAGTAGCCCTTGTCAGTGACCAGCACGCGGTTTTGCACGTCGCCATCCGGCGTGACGATGATGATGAGGATGCGCTTTTCCGAGAGGCTCAAAAATTCGATATGGCGAAACGTGGTCTGGCGCTTCGGCGCCATCACCACGCCGGCAAATTGGGTGAGTTCGGAGAGCATTTGTGCGGCGGCACCGATCATGCGCTGCGGCTGATCCGGCAGCAGGTGCTCGCGCATTTCGTTGCGCGCCACGTCGTCGAGCGTCTGCACAGTGAGCAGGGTATCGACAAACAGGCGGTAACCGCGCGGGGTGGGAATGCGTCCGGCAGAGGTGTGCGGGCTGGCGATGAAGCCGAGGTCTTCGAGATCGGCCATCACGTTGCGGATGGTCGCCGGAGAGAGGTCGAGGCCGGAGAATTTTGACAACGCGCGCGAGCCGACCGGCTGCCCTTCGGCGATGTAGCGCTCAACCAGGGTTTTGAGCAGGGTGCGGGCGCGTTGGTCAAGCATGCGCAGATTCTAACGGGTTGCTAGGCGACGAGCGCCACCGAGAGCGACGAACCGGGCACGATGATGCCGCCACGATTCCCGGGCGTGACGCTGCCATAGCGCGGCGCGAACACCGCGGGCAGCGCACGCGCATTGGGCGGCGCCATCCACAGCCGAAGCAAATGCCGTTGCCGTTCCGGCTCGGGCCAGTTTTCAAAATCATTGCGCGAATGCAATATTTGATGGTTGTGCAGGAACTGCATGTCGCCACGCTCGAACGACATCTGCAAATGGATTGCCGGGTCGTTGACCAGTTCGTCGATCAAATCCATCACGGCGATTTGCGCATCGGTGAGACGCGGTGCATCAGGGAAGCGGCGCTGCGCCTCTTCAATGTAGTGCCGCAGATAAATCGCCGAGAGATGCCCGGCGTGCCAGTTGAAAATCGGAATCTCAAAGTAGGGTTTCATCCCCGCCGGCACTTCACCGCGCCGGTCTGTGGGGTAGGGCATGAAAGCAGCGGGCAATAAATCCGGGCGGCGTTTCAATATCTCGTTGTACAAGGTCATCGAGCTGGCGATGAAGGACTCGCCGCCCGACTTGGCGGTTTGCAGGCACAAAAGGCCAACGATATCGGCCGAGTCGGTGTGATATTCGAGGCGACGGTTGGTCTGATAGAAGCGCGTGTTGCCATTGCTGATGTCGGCGCCAACGTCTTTTACATGCCCAAGCAAATGGCCGCGCCCGTTGGAACTGCGCAGGGTGCCGAAGTGCCGCCCAAGACCGAGATAGGCGATGGCGGCAGAGGCGATGTCATAGCGTTCGACCGGAAAGCCGCGCATCATCACGAAACCGCGTCCGTCGAGAATTTCGTCAAGAATGGCTTCCAGAGCGGGTTTCAGCGAGAGTAGCGGAAACGTCTCGACAGAAATGTCTTGCATTGCGACGCCCGTGGATTTGAAATGGCGGATTGCCGCATCGATCTCGGAGATGTGTGCCTCGGACAACTGCCAGATCCAGTCGTTGCGCCGTGCGAGATCGGGGCCGGCCCAGGCAGAGGGGCCGGAGATTGGGCCTGAGGGCATCGTGGGCATCGAGGGCGAGGCAGAACGCAATTGTGCGGACATGGTGATGAGCGGTGCGGTCGTGTGCGAAAACGTAATATATTCCGATTCGCGCACCGCTTGCTTGGCGCAGCCACACCAAAATAATTCTGGAGACAACATGAACCATCGCATTTCGCGTCGCAGCTTTTGGGCCATTGGGGCGGCTGTGGGCGCCACGCTGTGGTGCGCCGCCGCGCCGCAAGCAGGCGCACAAACCTATCCCAGCCGCACCATCACCCTGATTGCGCCTTATGCAGCAGGGGGTGACAGCGACCTGTCGGGACGCAATCTGGCAGCGGCGGCGCAAAAGTTCATGGGGCAGCCCCTGATCGTGCAAAACATCGTCGGTGCATCGGGCACGATCGGTTCGATGCGTGTGCGCACCGCGGCACCGGATGGCTACACGCTGCTGATCGCGCGCGGCGGCTCGCAGGCGATCACGCCGGCACTTGACACCAAGACGCCATACAAATGGAACGACTTCACGATGCTCTCGCTGCTGGAGTTGAACCCGGTCGCCTGCGTGGTCAAGGGGGACTCACCGTACAAGACGCTCAAGGATTTGCTCGATGCCCTCAAGGCCAATCCCGGCAAGCTCAACTACGCGACGGCCGGCCCTGGCACCACGCAGCACATGGCGCCCGAGGTCATGTTTCGCGCAGCCGGCTTGCCTTCGAGCGTAGCCGAGCCGATTGGCTACAAGAGCGGCGGGGACGCCACCGCCGCGTTGCTGGGCGGCCAGGTGCAGTTCCTGTGCAACAACGTGCCCACGCTCGGCAGCCACGTCAAGGCCGGTACCTTCCGTGCGTTGGTGGCGAGCACTTCAGAGCGCTTGAAGGAATTTCCCGATGTGCCGACCGCACGTGAATTGGGCTACCCGCAGATGGAGCAAGTGATGGGCTGGAGCGGCCTCTACGGCCCGCCGGGTCTGCCGCCCGAAGTCGTCAACAAGTGGGTGGACGCATTCAAGAAACTTGCGCAAGACCCGGACTGGGTACGCGGCAATGCTGCGATTGGCGGCATCGCCGCGATTCGCTCGCCCGCCGAGACTGAAAAATTCGCGCGCGAGCAGTACGAGCTTTACGAAAAAATCGGAACTGCTCTGGGGCTGCGCAAGTAGTGGATGGGCAGAAGCGCATTGGCAGCGCACGCGCAGTGCCCCGGTACCGCTCAAGCTGTGCTCGCGTACCGCGCTGCGCATTGAACGTCGTGAACCTTACTTCAGCGCGCTGACCGGCTCCAGCACCACGCGCACGCCGCTGGCGAGGGCAGAGGGCGCTTCGGGTTTCGCTGCCGCCGGATGGCTGATGACCAGCTCTGCATCGCCGTTCCAGCGCAGGAGCAGCGGCAGCGATCGCTGGCCAACAGACATCGGCCCGAGTGCATCACCCGTGACAGTGGAGAACACCAGCGCGTGGCTGCTGCTGCCGGTGGCGTTGACACTGCGCACGACCACGGTGGTGCGCAGCTTGTCCGTGCTGCGGCAGGCTTCCTGCTCGTGAATCGCGCGGCGTGCGCCGGACGGCGACGCGACGCTTTGCACCGGCAGGGCATCGCACTCGGCGTCGCGCCACTCGCCGAAATAGCCCAGGTACATGGCGAGCGCGACGGCGCAGAAGGCAATGGTGACGCCGAGAAATGCAGCGTTGTTGGCGTTGAACAGTCTGAAATGCATAGTGGCCGATGGTGCCAGAAATCGGCTTGCGCCGTGCGCGGCAATGTCACAATGCGCACATGGACATCCCGAAAAAAGACGTCGCGCGCTTTCGCGACAACCTGCAGGACGAGGTCGAAGGCGCGGCCCTCTATGCCGCGCTCGCCGCGGCCGAGACTGACCCGGTGCGCAAGGACCTGTTCCTGCAACTCTCGCAGGCCGAGGCGGGGCACGCGCAATTCTGGCGCGACAAACTCGTCGCCGCCGGCATCGACGATGAAAAGATCACGCCCAGCTTTCGCACCCGCCTGATGATTCGGCTGGCCAAGCGCTTTGGCCCGCGCTTTGTGCTGCCGAGCATCGCGGCTGCCGAATCGAGCGGCCAGAGCCGCTATGCCGCTCAGCCGGACGCGCAGGGCCTTGCCGCCGACGAACGCGGCCATGCCAGCGTGCTGCACGCGGCAGTTGTGGGAAGCGCCGCGACCCCACCAGCCAACGGTGCCGACATCGCCCGCGCCGAGCGCTGGCATCGCGGCACTTCCGGCAACGACCTGCGCGCCGCCGTGCTCGGCGCCAACGATGGCCTGGTGTCCAACTTCTGCCTGATCATGGGCATCGCCGGCGCGGGTGCGGCCAACAGCGTCATCCTGCTGACCGGTTTCGCCGGCCTGATCGCGGGCGCCTTCTCGATGGCACTGGGCGAATGGCTGTCGGTGACCAACTCACGCGAGCTGGCCGAGGCGCAGATCGCGCGTGAACGGGAAGAATTGGAGCAGACCCCCGAGGCCGAACAGAAAGAACTGGCTCTGATCTTTCAGGCCAAGGGGTTGGAGAAGGTCGAAGCGCAGCGCGTCGCTGCGCAAATCATGTCCAACAAGGAAACTGCGCTCGAAACACTGGTGCGCGAAGAACTCGGCATCGACCCGGCCGAGCTGGGCGGCAACCCGTGGAGCGCGGCGGGGATTTCCTTCCTGCTGTTCGCCGCAGGCG
>JANPAR010000085.1:0-21090 GCA_031430015.1 Burkholderiales bacterium | reverse complement strand
ATCAGGCGCTGGAAATAGTCGATGGCGATCCCGTCAAGCTGACGTGGGAAGTGTTCCGCGACACGCTCATCGAGCAGGCCGAGCAAGGCGTCGACTACTTCACCATCCACGCCGGCGTGCGGTTGGCGGTGAGCGGCACGTAGCGCAACAGCACGCCGGCGTGGATCGTGAAATAGTCGACGCCCTGCTCGGCCTGTTCGATCAGGGTGTCGCGGAAAATTTCCCAAGTGAGGTCTTCGGCCTTGCCGTCGACCTTTTCGAGCGCCTGATAGATCGGCACGGTGCCGATCGGCACTGGCGAATTGCGCACGATCCACTCGCGCGTCTCGTGGATGTGCTTGCCGGTGGAAAGATCCATCACGGTGTCGCCACCCCAGCGGATCGACCAGGTCATCTTCTCGACTTCCTCACCGATGCCGCTTGAGACGGCCGAGTTGCCGATGTTGGCGTTGATCTTGATCAGGAAGTTGCGGCCGATGATCATCGGCTCGGATTCCGGGTGGTTGATGTTGGCCGGAATGATGGCGCGGCCGCGCGCCACTTCGGAGCGCACGAACTCCGGCGTCATCAGCTCGGGGATCGACGCACCGAACGACTCGCCCTTGTGCTGGCGCAGCATCATGTCGAGCATCTTCGCGCCGGTCTTGCCGCCTTGTTTGAGCGATTCGATGTAGTGCTCGCGATGCATGTTCTCGCGAATCGAGATGTATTCCATCTCCGGCGTGATGATGCCCTTGCGGGCGTAGTGCATCTGCGACACGTTCGCACCGGCCTTGGCGCGTCGCGGCGTGCGTTTGAGGTTGAAACGCAATTCAGCCAGCTTGGCATCGTTCAAACGCTCGATGCCGTACGCCGAACTCGGCCCCTTGAGCAACTCGGTGTCGTTGCGCTCCTCGATCCACTTGGCGCGAATCGGCGTGAGGCCGGCGCGAATGTCGATGTTGGCATTCGGGTCGGTATACGGCCCGGAGCAGTCGTAGACAAACACGTCGGGGTTTTTTTCGCCACCAAACATGGTGGGAGTGTCCGCCTGGGTTACCGCACGCATCGGCACCTGAATGTCGGGGCGTGAACCAGTCACGTAGACCTTGCGCGAATTGGGCAAGGTCTTGATGGCGGCGCCATCGACTTCGGCGGTGGCAGCTAAGAATTTGGGATTGGCGTTCATGTTGCGCTCCAGTGAAAGTTCACGAGCGCAGGGACGGTGAAGCGGATACAGCGAGCAAACAGCGAACTTCGCCAACCAGACTTCGCATTCCCTGCCTCGGCATTATCCGTACAGGTTCAAAGGGTTTTTCTCACCCGCGGCCAGTGTGGCTACAGGACCCCCAAGCAGAGTGGAACGTTAGTCGGAATTGGCGGAAAAAGCAATGTTGAACTTGTGCTGCGCGAAGGCTCAAAACAAGCGGCTGTAGAGTTCCATACTGATGACCAGATTAATGCCGTCAAAGCAGAATCAAGAAACCCGGCGCTTCTTCCTCGACCAGAGAGGAAATCCGCAGCGCATGACCGCGTAGCAGCGCTTCAATTTCATCGGTTGAGCAATTGCCCCTTCGAATCCAGACGATTTGCGGTGCAGTTACTGCGACCTGGCTGCGCTCCTGAAAATCCGAGTCCTTGGTGACAATCGCCAAGCCGTGTTCAAGCGCGTAGCGCCAGACCTGATCATCCGGCGCGCTCTGCATTCTGGCATCGCGCACATGCATGGAACCGGGGAACACATCGCCCAGGCGCGCGGCAAGCGCCGGCGACAGATTTTGGTCGAACAGGAGTTTCACGCGGCGAGCGTGAATTGCAGGCGTTCGCGGTCGGCCGCGTAGGCAAGACACGCCTGAATGTCGGCGGCGGTGAGGTCGGGAAAGTCTTTGAGAATCTCCGCGCTCGACATGCCGGAGGCGAGATATTCAAGCACTTCGTATACCGTGATGCGCATGCCGCGAATGCACGGCTTGCCACCGCGCTTGCCCGCTTCAATGGTGATGACGTCGCGATAATTCATGGCGGCTCCCGGCTCTTGCGAGGTGATGAATCGACGCTGTGCGTTTGCATATTGATCACCGCGCGCTACTGAAGATTCCAGTATACGTATTTTCGCTGCAATCGAATCAGTCCCCGGCCCGCATCCGCATCAAGCGCGCGTCTTCATCGAGCTTCACGTCTTCGATGTCGCTCAGCACGCCTTCCAGATCGACGGCCTTGAGTTCGCGATGGAAGTACCCAGTGAGCGCCGTCTCGGGCGTGAGCTTGCCGGTTTTGAAGTGCGCCCAGATTTCCTGGCCGTAGGCGGTAGTGAGCAATGAGGGTGCGAAACGGCCGAAGTAATTGCGCAGGTTGCCCACATCGCGCTCCAGCATCGCTTCGGCATGGTTGTTGCCCGCAGCGTCAACTGCCTGCGGCAGGTCGATGATCACCGGGCCATCGGCGCCGATCAGGATGTTGAATTCAGACAAGTCGCCGTGGATCAGGCCGGCGCACAGCATGCGCACGACTTCAGTGATCAGGAGGCGATGGGTGGCGATGGCTTCCTCTGCGCTGAACTCGACATCGTTGAGACGCGGGGCCGCGTTGCCATCGGCATCGGTCACCAGTTCCATCAGCAGCACGCCCTCGTGAAAGCCGTAGGGCTCGGGCACACGCACGCCTGCTGCAGCGAGGCGATAAAGCGCTTGCACTTCAGCGCTCTGCCATGCCGCCTCTTGCGCCTGGCGGCCGAAACGCGTGCCCTTGGCCATGGCGCGCGCCTGGCGTGAATTTTTGGTTTTGCGGTTTTCGGTGTAGTCCACCGCCTGGCGGAAGGCGCGCTTGTTGGCTTCCTTGTAGACCTTGGCGCAACAGGTGGATTCGCCATCGCCACGGCGTACGACGAATACCATCGCCTCTTTGCCGCTCATGAGCTGGCGCACTACATCGCTGATGAGGCCGTCTTCGAGCAGGGGTTGCAACCGGTCGGGGATTCGCATACCCCGAGTTTAGGTTACTGGTGCTTGAACACCGGCCGGCGCTTCTCGACAAAGGCGTTCATGCCTTCCTTCTGGTCTTCGGTTGCGAACAGCGAATGGAACATGCGGCGCTCGAACAGCATGCCTTCGTTCAGCGAAGATTCATAGGCGCGGTTGACCGATTCCTTCGCGGCCATCACCGAGGGCAGCGAGAAGCTGGCAATGGTCGCGGCAGCGGCCAGCGCTTCGTCCATCAACTTTTCGGCCGGCACCACGCGCGAGACCAGGCCTGCGCGCTCGGCCTCGGCGGCGTCCATCATGCGCGCGGTGAGCACGAGGTCCATCGCCTTGGCCTTGCCCACCGCGCGCGGCAGGCGCTGCGTGCCGCCGGCGCCGGGGATGATGCCGAGCTTGATTTCGGGCTGGCCGAATTTGGCGGTGTCGGCTGCGATGATGATGTCGCACATCATCGCCAGCTCGCAGCCGCCGCCGAGCGCATAGCCCGCCACTGCGGCGATCACCGGTTTGCGCACCTTGCGGATCTGCTCCCAGTTGCGGGTGATGTATTCGCTCTTGTAGACATCCATGTAGCTCCACGACGACATCGCGCCGATATCCGCCCCGGCGGCAAACGCCTTGTCGCTGCCGGTGATGACGATGGCGCCGATGTTGTCGTCGGCATCAAACGCTAGCAGGGCCGCGCCGACTTCGTTCATCAATCCATCGTTGAGGGCGTTGAGTTGCTTGGGGCGGTTGAGCGTGACAATGCCGGCGCGGCCGCGGGTTTCGGTAAGAATAAATTCGTAGGTCATGCCAGTCCCGAAAGGATTCGCCGGCGCAAGACGCGCGGCAAGGTTACGTGCCGCTTCACCCCATGCGCTTGGTTTCGATCACGCGAAAGCGTTGCGCAACAAACGCGCTGTCGACCAGCGTGCCGCTGCCCGACGGGTTGAGGCCCGACACGTGAAAGTCGCTGAACGCAACGGACTGGTTCATGTAGGCCGGCCCGGTGAAGTTGATGCACAGCGTCGTGCCGGTGACGCCGAACGCTTCCTCTGCGGCAGTGCAGGTGCCGGCATCGGTCGAGTAGACCATCGCCGTGATGGCGCCGCGCTCGCGCGCGATCATCGCGGCGCGGGTGATTGACTCTGCGGTGGTTTCGCACTCGACCAAAAACACGATGGGGCCGAACCACTCGTGCATGTACACGTCGGTCTGGTCAGCGCGCACGCGCACAAACAGCGGCGTGCGCACCTGCGCGCCGGGGTAGGCCGGGTGCTCGATGGTTTTTGACTCCACCACCACATCGCCCAGCGCCGCCGCGCCTTCGATGCGCGCGTCGTACTCATGCGGACGCATCACGCCGAGGAAATCGACCGAGCGCGGCACATCGTTCAACATGCGCTCGAACGCCTGCATCAGTTGCTCGTCAAATTCGGCTGTCGTCATCACACCGGCGCTGGTGGCAATGCCCTCGCGCGGCGTGAACACCACGCGCGGGCTGGTACACATGCGCCCCGCGAACATCGACGCTGACAGCATCAGGTTGCGCAGCATGCCGGCAAAGTTGGCGGTACTGTCGATCACCACCGGATTGACCGAAGGGCCTTGGGTATAGGTCAACTTGTTGCGCGCGTTTTCGTGCAGCCAGCCGATGAACTCGGACGTGCCGGTGTAGTCGATCAACTTGATCTCGGGCCGCGCGGCCAGCGGCTGAGTGACCGGCTTCTCCATCTCGTCCACCACCAGCATGATGAGATTGGGGTCGTAGCCGGCTTCCTTGAGGTAGTGGCGCGCCACGCCGACGGTGATGGCGAGCGGCAAAATCGCGTGCGGGTGCGGCTTGACGATCACCGCGTTGCCGGCCATCAGGTTGGCGAAGATGCCGGCGTAGGCCATCTGGTTCGGCAGGGTTGAACAACCCACCACCAGCCCCACGCCACGGCCCACGACGCGGAAGGTTTTCTTCACGCGCACAGTGTTCGGGCCTTCGGCTTTCTCCCACATGACTTCGGCGGGAATCGAGCGCATTTCCTGATAGGCCATCACCACCGCTTCGAGGCCGCGCTCCTGCGCATGCGGGCCGCCGGACTGAAACGCCATGTTGAATGGCTGGCCGGTGGTGTGCATGGTGGCGTGGCCGATCTCGAAACTGCGCAGGTGCAGTTGATGCAGCAGTTCGAGGCACATGCCGGTGCGCGCATCGACATTGACCTTGGACCAGGCTTCGCGCGCACGCACGGCGGCCGGCATGATCGCGCCCAGATTGGTCTTCGGATACTGGATCGCCAGTTCGATGCCATAGGGCGACACTTCGCTGCCGACGCGCTCGCCCACACCGGGCTGGTCGAGATAAAAGTAGGAGCCGCAATAGTTCTGAAACGCATCGCGCCCGTCGGCCTGCACCACTTCGTTGAAGTCGGCGATGTGATCCGGATAGGCCGAAAATGCCGCGCGCGTGGCGCTGGCACCGAGCGCCAGATCCAGCAGTCCACGATGACGCTCAAACAATTCGCTGGACATGGTTCTTGTTCTCCCCCGGTTGGACGCTGGCATTACAACAATGCGGCCACAACGTGGCAACAACGCGGCAACAACGCCACTGGCGCTGCAACAACGTGCAAAATTCTAACCCGTTTGGGGTATTCTTTTCTTCCATGACTCCGCAACAACTCGCCGAAGCCTGCGCCGCCACACTCTGGGCGCCGGATATTTGCAGCCAATGGCTCGGCATGCAGCTCGAAGAAGTGCGCCCCGGCTACGCGCGCATTCGCATGCCGGTGCGGCCCGAGTTTCTCAACGGCCACGGCATTTGCCACAGCGGCATGTTGTTCACATTGGCCGATACGACGTTTGCCTTTGCGGCCAACAGCCGCAATGCGCCAGCGGTGACAACCGGCGGCTCAATCGAATATCTCAAACCGGTGCAGGGTGGCGACACCTTGACCGCCGAGGGGGTCGAGCAGGCGCTGGCGGGGCGGCACGGCATTTACGACATCCGCATCTGCAATGCGGTGGGCGAGACGGTGGCGATGTTTCGCGGGCGCGCGGCGCAGCGACCGGGTGAAATTGTGACGGCACCTTGAGAGCCGCCACCAGCAAGCCTCTCCCACCATCATCGCCCAACAGCCGCCCCCACCAACACTCTTCAGCCTGCTGCCATGAATACTTTTCCGCTTGAACCCATCGAAAAAGCCAGCCGCGACGAATTGCGGGCGCTGCAACTGACGCGCATGCGCGCCTCGCTGCAACGCGCCTACGACAAGGTGCCGCACTACAAAAAGAAATTTGATGCGCACGGCGTGCACCCCGGCGATCTCAAATCGCTCGCCGACCTCGCCCATTTTCCGATGACGACCAAGGCGGACCTGCGCGAGACCTATCCCTTCGGCATGTTCGCCGTGCCGTTGGAGCTGGTGGTGCGCATCCACGCCTCCAGCGGCACCACCGGCAAGCCCACGGTGGTCGGTTACACCAAGAACGACATCGACATGTGGGCTGATGTGATGGCGCGCTCGATCCGCGCAGCGGGCGCGCGCCCAGGCGACAAGCTGCATGTGTCTTACGGCTATGGCCTCTTCACCGGCGGCCGCGGCGCGCACTATGGCGGCGAGCGCCTCGGCCTCACGGTGATTCCCTTCGGCGGCGGGCAGACCGAGCGCCAGGTGCAACTGATGCAGGACTTCAAGCCCGAGATCATCATGGTCACGCCGTCGTACATGCTGGCAATTGCCGACGAGATGGAGAAGCAGGGGATCGACCCGCGCACCTCCTCTCTGCGTCTCGGCATCTTCGGCGCCGAGCCGTGGACGCCCGAGTTGCGCCTGCAGATCGAGCGCCGCGTCGCGCTCGACGCGATCGACATCTATGGCCTCTCCGAAGTGATCGGCCCCGGCGTGGCGCAAGAGTGCGTCGAGACCAAGGATGGCCTCACGGTATGGGAAGACCATTTTTATCCCGAGATCGTCGATCCGCAATCCGGTGCGGTGTTGCCCTACGACGAACACCAGGGCAGCGCATTCGGCGAACTCGTGTTCACGTCGCTGACCAAGGAGGCGTTGCCGATCGTGCGCTACCGCACGCGCGACCTCACGCGCCTGTTGCCGGGCACCGCGCGCACCATGCGCCGCATCCAGAAAATCACCGGGCGCTCCGACGACATGCTGATCATTCGCGGCGTCAACGTGTTTCCGTCGCAAGTCGAAGAGTTGATCCTCAAGCAGCCCAAGCTCGCGCCGCATTACCAGATAGAAGTCACGCGCCCCGACAAGCTCGACGAAATCGCCGTGCTGATCGAACCGCGCCAGGACCTCGCCACGATGGCGGAGGCCGAGCGCGCCCAAGAGTCGGCCGCGCTGGTGCATGCGATCAAAACTTTCATCGGCGTCAGCGCCAGTGTGCGTGTGCTGCCGGTGGCGAGCATCGAGCGCTCGCTCGGCAAAGCCCGGCGCGTGGTGGACAAGCGGCCCAAGTAGCAGGCTCGGTAAGCCCGGTAATTCCGGTACGCCCGGCAAGCCCGCAACATCAGCGGCACAGCGTCAAAATCAGGATAATGACGGGATAGCGCTGCAATGCCAAAGCGCGCACCGTCGGCGCAACATCGGAGGAGACCAACCATGTCATTCACCATCAAGCCCTTGTCACCCGTATTCGGCGCGCAGATCGAGGGCCTCGATCTCGCGCAGCTCGATGACGCCACCTTCGAGCGCCTCTACGCGACCTGGCTCAAATACCACGTGCTGGTGCTGCGCGATCAGACCATCAACGACACCGAGTTCGAGGCCTTCTCGGCGCGTCTCGGCACGCTTGATCCACCGCCCAATCAGGGCGCCGGCCGCAAATCGCCGCCGGGGTTTCCCAATCTGTACGTCGTCAGCAACAAGAAGAACAACGCGGGCGAGCCGATCGGCGCGCTCGGCGATGGCGAAGCCGCGTGGCACACCGACATGTCCTATCTCGAAGACCCGCCGGCAGCGTCGATGCTGATCTCACGCATCCTGCCGGCCTGGGGCGGCGACACCTTTTTTTGCAGTATGCCGGGAGCGCTCGCGTCCCTGCCCGCTGCGCTGCGCGCGCGCATCGCCAATGTGCAGATCAAGCACGACGGCACTTACGACTCTGGCGGCACGATCCGCAAGGGCATGCAGCCCAACGATGACCCGGCCACCTCAGCGGGCGCGCTGCACCCGGCCATCATCACCCACCCCGAGTCCGGCGTGCAGTCGCTCTACCTCGGCCGGCGCCGCAATGCTTACGCGGCCGGCTTGCCGCTCAACGAATCCGAGGCACTGCTCGACGCCCTGTGGCAATACGCCGCGCTACCGGAGAACCTGTACTGCCACAAGTGGCGCGTCGGCGACGTCGTGCTGTGGGACAACCGCACCACCATGCATCGCCGCGACGCCTTTGACCCCGCCACCGAGCGCACCATGCACCGCTCGCAGATCAAGGCCAAGGGGTCGATCAACCACGCGCGCCTGGCAGCTTGATGGCGGCATAGCAGGGCGGCACAGCGGGGCAATACAGCGGGGCCGCCCAATCACGCCATATCACGCCACATCACGCCACATCAACCGCAGAGCGTTGGCAGGCGCACTGCGGCGCGGAGAACATGCCATTCGCATACCCCGCAGCCGGCGGCCTTGCTTGACTACAATACGGGTTGTCCGGAACGGAACGCGAGCAAGGCCCAACGGCAGCCCACGAGGACAACACGGCCAGACAGTCAGACCCCAGTGAGGACCCGGCAATGGCCGACATGATTTTGGTAATTTGCATCGTGACCAGCGCGTATTTCATTCGCGGCATCACGGGTTTTGGCTCGGGCCTGATCGCGGTACCGCTGCTGGCGCTGTCGTTTCCGCTGACCTTCGCGGTGCCGCTGATTCTCGCGCTCGACTTCACCGCCTCGGTCACCATCGGCGGCATCAACCGCAAGCAGGTGGAATGGAGCGAACTCAAGATCCTGCTGCCGGCCGGGCTGATTGGCGGCGCCATCGGCGTGGTGGCCCTGCTCAAACTGCCGGCCACGCCGGTGCTGCTGGCGCTCGGTGCCTTCACCGTATTCGCCGGCTTGCGCAATGTGTTCGGCCTGCAGCCGACCAAACAAATCTCGCGCGCATGGGCGGTGCCGGCCGGCTTTGCCGGTGGTCTCACCGGCGCGCTGTTTGGCGTCGGCTCGCCACCCTACATGATGTATCTGTCGCGCCGGGTGTTTGACAAGGGCGTCATGCGCGCCACATTTTCGTGGCTGATTTCGATTGACGGCGGCTTCCGCCTCACCTGGTTTTTGATTGCCGGCATATTGCTCGATTCCAAGCTCATCTTCGCTTATTTTGTGTCCCTGATTCCGATGGCGTTTGGTCTGTACACTGGCAACAGCGTGCATCTGGACATGACCAGTTCGGGCATGTTGAAGGCGGTTGGCTTTTTGCTGGTGATCAGCGGCGCAATGTTGTTTCTCAAGTCGGTGGCC
This sequence comes from Burkholderiales bacterium, assembly GCA_031430015.1. Lineage (GTDB taxonomy): Bacteria > Pseudomonadota > Gammaproteobacteria > Burkholderiales > JAEUOS01 > CANJDH01. The sequence goes on along the minus strand of JANPAR010000085.1, from coordinate 11,676 downwards.
TGAAGCGGCGGCGGCGAACGCCATCGCATCCCGCACCCGGCCACCCACGTAAATTCGTCAGGCTGCACAATGATTCCGGAGAACGCGATGAAACAGTCAAATTGGAAGCCCGCGCTGAAGTCTGCATTGAAGCTTGCGTTGAACTCTGCATGCAGGCGCGCGTGGATGCGGGCTGCCGCCGCCGTGGCACTCGCCCTGGCGCCGGCCTTGGCGCTCGCGCAAACCGCCGCTGCACCCGCGCCTGCTGCCGCGCCCGCCGCAGCAGCGAAGGGCTACGGCTTCAACGTGCTCAATCAGCGCACCATTGCGCTGACTGCGGAGTACTGGAACCCGATCCTTTCTTACGTAAGCAAAAAAAGCGGCGTGCCGCTGCAACTCAAGCTCTCCAAAAATGCCCGTGAAGGCAATGCGATTGCCGAAAAAGGCGGCTACGATTTTCTCTTCACCAATCATTTCTTTACGCCGGAACGCGACGGCTTGGGCTTTCACGTCATCGCCCGTCCGGTAGGCCCCGGCGTAAATTCACAGATCGTGGTGCCGAGCGATTCGCCGATCCGCAGCCTGCAAGACCTCGAAGGCAAAGAGGTGGGGTTTGTCAGCCCCGACGGCTTCACCGGCTTCTGGCTGCCGGCCGATACTTTGCTGCGCGCCAAAATCAATGTCAAATCCACCTTCACCGGCAATCAGGAAGCCTCCATCGCGCAGCTCAAGATCGGCAAGATCGCCGCCGCGGGCGTCAACGGCACGGTGCTCGAGCGCTACGCGCGCCGAGAGGGTTTTGCCTACCGCGCGCTGTGGACATCAGCGACTTTTCCTGACCTGTGCATCATGGCGCATGAACGCGTGCCGGCCAGCCAGGTGGCCGCTGTCAAGACCGCCTTCGCCGGCATGGGCAAGGATGCTGAAGGGCGCAAGGTGCTGGAGACATCGGCAGCAGTCATCAAAGCCACCGGCGAATTGGGCTTTGTGGCCAGCGAGGACCGTGACTACGACAGCTACCGCGCTTTCTATAAGACCACGCCGGTGAAAAAACCACAATAAGACGCTCGAGCGTCGATACCAAAAAGCGCCCAAGCGTCGATACTAAAAAGCGCCCCAGCGTCGATACCAAAAAGCGCTCAAGCGCCGATACCAAAGCCAGCAGCACAAGAGACAGAGGATGGGGGGAGAAACAATGGACGACGGCCAACCAGCCCGTGCCAACGCACCAGCCGCCAGCGGCGGGACCACTGCGGCCAACAACGCCGCGCCGGTCGACAGACGGCTGCCGCCAGGCGCGTCAAGCGCGGGCAGCCGAGCCGGCCAACCGGGCCAACCGGTTCAAACAGGTCAAACAGTTCACCTGCGACGCACCCATCCGATGCAGCAGTTGCCGCCCAGAGCCTGGTACGAGTTCTGGCGCGACTGGGGGCTGGTGTCGCGCCTGATGGTGGCGGTGGGCTTTGCGGTGCTGGCCGGCGGCGTCATGCAGTCAGTGCTGCTGGTGGTCGAAGGCGCCGCCGAAAATGAGGCGCGGCTCAAGCGCGAGTTGGGCGAAAACCTCGCCTACATGGCGCCGGGCATCGCCGATCAGGCGCTGGTGGGCGACTACGCCGCCATTGACCAGTTGCTCAAGAAGCAGGTGCTGCGCGCCGAGATCAGGAGTTTGCGCTGGGTGGACCCGAGCGGACGCGCGCTGTCGGCATTGGATGACACGGTAGTGCGAATCTCGCCGTGGTGGTTCAACGCTCTGGTCGAGATCACCACCAAAGAAGAGTCCGTTGATGTTGCAGCAGGCGGCGTCTCCTACGGCAAGCTGTATGGGTTGATGATTCCGACGCGGGCGCAAAACCGCCTCTGGCAGCAATTTGTCAAGCAATTGCAGATCGTCGCGGCCACCCTGTTTTTGATGCTGCAGTTCATCTGGCTGATCTTTCGCGGCAACCTTGGCACCCTGCGCGATCTGGCGGCCGGCGCCAACCGCTTCAGCGGCGGCGACTATGCCGTGCGCATTGACGCCAAAGGCGCGCCCGAAGTGCGCTTGGCGGGCGACGCCTTCAACAACATGGCGACCAACACCGAGACTCTGCTGACCTCGCTGGGGCAGAGTGAATCGAAAAACCGCCTGCTCGCGTCCATCGTCGAGCAGTCCAGCGAAGCGATCTGGACCACCGACCTGCGCGGCCTCGTCACCAGCTGGAACGCCAGCGCCACTGCCATGTTTGGCTATACCGCTGCCGAGGCCATGGGCAATGCACGCCAGGTGGGCAAGGCCAATCAGGCCGCCGAAGAAGCACACATGAAGCGCCTGATCGCGCTCGAAAAATTTTCGTATGATGCAAAATCGACCACCAAGTCCGGCGCGCAGATTGATATTCAGGTCGCGGTCGCGCCGCTGGTCGACGAGAACAATGAATGCGTCGGCAAGATTTCGGTGGCGCGCGATGTGACCGAACGCAACCGCAGTGACGAAGCGCTGCGCGCGGCGCGCGAGCAGGCCGAGTCGGCGAACCACGCCAAGAGCGCGTTCCTTGCGCGCATGAGCCACGAGATCCGCACGCCGATGAACGGCGTGCTCGGCATGACCGAGCTGCTGCTCGAAACCGGCCTGACCAGCACCCAGCGCAAATACGCCGAGACCGTGCAGCGCTCCGGCACCAACCTGCTCGGCATCATCAACGATGTGCTCGACTTCTCCAAGATCGAAGCCGGCAAGCTCGAGCTTGAGCAGGTCGACATGGACCTGCGCCGCACCGTAGAGGACACCATCGACCTGCTGGCCGAGCGCGCCCACAACAAGGGCCTCGAATTGGCGTGCAGCATGCCGTCCGGCATCCCCAACCATCTGCGCGGCGACCCGCTGCGTCTCGGGCAGATTCTCACCAACCTGGCCGGCAACGCGATCAAGTTCACCGAAAAAGGCTCGGTGCTGCTCAGCGTTTCATGCATTGACGACACGCCCAAGCAAGTCACGCTGCGTTTTGATGTCAAGGACACCGGACAGGGCGTGAGCCTGGAAGCGCAATCACGCATCTTTGACGAGTTTGCACAGGCCGACGGCTCGACCACGCGCAAGCACGGCGGCTCCGGCTTGGGTCTTGCCATTGGCAAGCAACTGGTCGAAATGATGAAGGGCAGCATTCACGTCGAATCGGTGCCGGGCGAAGGAGCCACCTTCTGGTTCACCGCGGTCTTCGGCAAGCAGCCGCAACCCGCACGCGACGACACGTCCTTGGCGCCGGTCGGCACCCTGATGGGCGTGCGCGCCCTGATCGTTGAAGCCAGCGCCATCAGCCGCGGCATCCTGCATGCACAAGTGAGCGGCTGGGGCATGAGCACGCGCATTGCCGACACACCAGACAATGCGCTCGATCAGTTGCGGCAGGCGGTGGCGCGTGGCGCACCGTACGACATTGCCATCATCGACCTCGGGCTGCCGGGCACCAGCTCACTCGAATTGGCACGCACGATCAAAGCCGATCTGGCCATCGCGCGCGCGCGCATGGTGATGCTCACCCCGGTCGGCAATCACGCCATGATCAAGGAAGCGCGCAACGCCGGGCTGGACGCCTGTCTGGTCAAGCCGGTGCGCCAGTCGGCGCTCTATGAATCGCTGGTCAACGTGATGGCTGGCAAGAGCATGGCCGACGACCGCCAGAACGTGCGCGAAGAAGCCGTGGTGCAGGTCGCGGGCAGCCGCGGCGCCGTGCTGCTGGTCGAGGACAACCTGATCAACCAGGCGGTCGCGATCGGCATGCTCAACAAGCTGCAGGGCTACAGCGTGGTCGTGGCCAATCACGGCATCGAGGCGCTCGATGCCTGCGCCAAACAGGACTTCGATCTCATCCTGATGGATTGCCACATGCCCGAGATGGATGGCTACGACGCCACCCGCGCGATTCGCAAGCGTGAAGGCAGCACCGGCAAGCATGTGCCGATCATTGCGCTCACGGCCAATGCGATGGCGCAGGATCGCGAAGAGTGTCTCGAAGCCGGCATGGACGACCACATGAGCAAGCCGTTCAGCCGCCGCCAGATGCAGGACATGCTGAACCGCTGGATGCCGCGTGGCCGGCCTGCCAGCAATGTGGGTAGCGCAGCAAATGCGGACAATGCAGGTGGCACCGGTCCATCGGGAGCCGCCGGCACCAGCGGCATGCACACCGCGCAGCCGCCGCAGACATCCGGCGCTGCGCAATCCGACGAGGTGCTTGACCGCCAGGTGCTCGACCAATTGAGCGACTTGCAGAGCAAGGAAGACCCCGAGCTGCTCACGCGCGTGCTGACCATGTATGTGCTGGAGTCACCCAAAGCGATGGCCAAGCTCAAACAGGCGGTGGCTGACGGCGACGCGCCGGAAATTACGCGCAGCGCCCATTCGCTCAAGTCCACCAGCGCCAACGTCGGCGCCACCACAATGAGTAAACTGTGCGCTGACTTGCAAGCCGCCGGCAAAAGCGCCGACCTGGATGCGGCGCGTGCCTTGTTTGCCAAGGCTGAACCCGAATACGACCGCGTGCAAACCGCATTGACTGCAGAACTCGCCTTGCTGGCCGACCTATGATCCGCGACGACAGCCCCGACAGCAACAGCGTATCGCATCGCCTGCGCGTCGAGACGCTCGATCGCGGCGTGCTCAACGAGTTGCGCGAGCTTCAGAGCGCTGACGATCCGCATTTTCTGGAGCGGGTGATGACCCTGTATTTGACCGAGTCACCCAAGCTGATGGACCAGCTCAACCAGAGCGTGACCGCCGCCAACGCTGCCGAAATCGTGCGTGCTGCGCATTCGCTCAAGTCGAGCAGTGGCAGCATTGGCGCGGTGGCGATGGGCGTGCTGTGTGCCGAGATGGTGGCCGCCGGACGTGCCGGCAAGGTCTCCAACGCGCGCGATATGTACGACAGTGTGGCGAGCGAGCATGCGCGCGTGCTCGCTGCGCTGCGGATTGAGTTGGCCCATTCCGGTCAGGGCTAGGCCGGGAGTCAGGGTTAGGCCGAGTGGACGCCGGTTCAAGTGGATGCCGGTTCAATTGTGGAGAAGTCCCGCATGCATGACAAACACAGACCGATGGCGCGGCTGACATGGTGGTTGGCAGCCTTGCCGCTGTTGACCTTGTTCGCGCTCGCCCCGCCACAAGCCCGGGCGCAGCCTTCTTCGCCTGCACCTGCGTGGCCAGACAAACCGGTGCGCTTCATCGTGCCCTACCCGCCCGGCGGCGGTACCGATGTCATCGCCCGCATCGTGCAGCAGCGCCTCTCGGAAGCCCTCGGCCAATCGGTGGTGATTGAAAATCGCGGCGGTGCCGGCGGCGCGGTGGGCACAGAAGCCGCCGCCAAGGCCGCACCCGATGGCACGACGTTTTTGTTCACCCTCTCGTCGCACACCATCAACCCGCTGCTCTACAAGCTCAACTACGACGTGACGCGTGACTTCGCACCGGTCACCCTGATTGTCAGCGTGCCGCAGTTGATCGCCGCACACCCTGGCGCGGAATTCAAAACCATGCGCGAGATGCTGGCGGCGGCGCTGGCCCATCCGGGCCGCCTCAACTATGCGTCGGTCGGCAATGGCACCCCTTCGCACATCGCCGGCGAATTGCTCAAGCTCAAAACCGGCGCCGACATCGTGCATGTGCCCTACAAGGGCGGCGGCCCTGCCCTCACCGACACCGTCGGTGGCCAGGTCTCCTTGCTGATCGTCACCATGCCGGCCGCGATGGGCCAGGTACGCGCCGGCAAACTGCGCCCTCTGGCAGTGACCACTCTCAAGCGCAACCCCGGCGCGCCCGAGATCCCCACGGTGGCCGAAGCGCTTGGGATTCCCGACTACGAAGTCGACTCCTGGTACGCGCTATTCGCGCCGGCCGCAACGCCACCCGCCATCGTGGCGCGCATGCAGCGCGAAATGGCGCGTGTCATCCAGATGCCCGACGTAAAGCAGAAGCTGCTCGAACAAGGCGGCGACACAGTCGGCTCCACCCCTGAAGCGCTTGACCGAGTGGTGAGGGCCGAACTGAGGAAATGGGCCGATTTGGTGCGGGACGCGAAGATCAAGCTTGAATAACACCGTGCTGACAGCGGCGTCGCGCTCCAGGTCGAGCATGCAGATGCCCTCAGCGGTTGCCTAGCGCACTGCTTGCGCCAGGCACAGGCGCCGGTTGTAAACCTCCAGCAGCTTCCACAGCACCACCGGCGTGGTGCGCAGTGCGGCGGCGGGAATGCGTGTCACCTCCACCGTGCCCTCGGCCACGGCGCGCCACGCAGGCGTCACATCGCCAAGGCAGCACTCCTCGGCAAAGCAGCCGCCTGGCCCAACCGTCTCGATCACCCGGCCATCAATCGTTGCCAGCCGTACGCTGCCGCTGCGCACCAGCAGCAGGTCTGCCGCCGGCGGAATCACGGCGCCGGGCTCAATCTGCACGGCCTCGGCCGCAGCGGCAATGCGTTGCTGGGTTTGCAAATCGATGCGCTCGGCAAACAGGGGCAGTGCGCGCAGTTGCGCAGTACCGTCAAGCGCCATGCGCAAGTTGGCGTACCAGCCGCCGTTGAGCACGAAGTCGCGCAACGCGTCGATGCTCATGCGCAGCAGACGCACGGTCGAGGTAGCGCGCCAGGTCACAGTAAGCGGCTCGTCACTGAAGAGGATGTCCACACCGAGCAGCGAGCCCACCGGCAGCATGGCCGGCGCCGGGTGCGCCGCATCGTGCAGTTCAACACTGCCGGTCAGCACCAGATAGACATGTTTCGACACCGCACCACGCCGCAGGATCAGGCTGCCGGCGTTGTGCACCGTGACGGGCGAGCGCAGCAGCGCGTTCAAACTCTCCAGCCCGGCCTCGGGAAACAGGCGGCTGAGCGCAAGGTAGGCGCGCTGCCAGATGTAATCCTGAGTCGATGCGATGAGCACATCGACGGCACCAAAGGTGGCCTGTGAGCCGACCTCGAGTTCTTCTTCCGTAAACGGCCCGGCGCGGTGTGCGAGCACGATCTTGTCCGACTTGTCCGCCGCAAAATCGAGCGGCGCACCGTGGATCAGGCCACCGCCTGCATCGATCTTTTTCACTGTGGCCGGCGTGAGATAGGCCGCTCTCACAGTCTCGGCAAACCCCGCAGGCAGCACGTCTTTGGCCGGCGCTTCTGCCACCAGCCGTTGCAACACCGGCATGGCGACAATGTCTGCCATGTGCGCGTAGGTGCGGTAGCCGTCATCACCACGCACGCGGAACGTGAACACGGTGTTCTCCACCGGATGCGGTGAAAACACCGGCATCACTTCCATGCCGTCGCAATCGTTCCACTGCGCCGCGACCAGATCGCGCACTTCAAAGAAATCGGCAAACAAGGCTTCGTCAATCGACATCAGCGCCGCGAGCTTCTTGGTGACCGAGTGGCGCACCAGCGGCGTGGCGTAGTACTTGATGCGTACGCCGGACGCAATCAATGCGGGCAGCCCGGCGAAATGGTCATCGTGGGCGTGGGTGTGGAACACGCCGGCAATTTCGCTCACATCGATGCCGAGGCTTTGCAGCGTGTGCAGCACGCTGGGGCCGGCATCAACGAGGTAATAGCGGCCCTGAAACATGACGATGCTCGCCATGCTCTGGCGGCGCAAGTCCCAGCCGTCGCCTTCGCCGCAGTGGATCACGCCAAAATATTGCGGTTCGACAAAATGCTGGCCCGGCGTGTAAGGCGCTTCGTAACCTTCGCCCGGCGCGAGGTTGAGATCCACCTCGGTGGTGCGGCCCTGGTAGGCGAACTCGTAACGATTGATGCCGAGCCGCCGTGCCGTTACACCATTGCTCAACGCCACCGCCTCTTTGCCCACGATGCGGCTGTCAAGCAAGTCTTCACTGGCGCGGATGCTGCCAAAGGCAAACCCCAGTTTGAGCGCCATCTGGCGGCGCGCCTCTTCGGCATCGAGGCCGGCGGCGCGCATTTCTTCCTCACTCACCAGGCCATAGTTGCCGCGGTAAATGTAGTCAAGCTGGGCACGCACCTGCGCGCCCGAGCCGATGATCATCGGCCGGCGCCCGGTGTTGTTGGGGTGGTCCGGCAGGATCATGCCCTGCCGGTAAAGCATTTGCAGCACCGGAAACTCGGACAGATTGGCGAAACGCCCGTTCTGGATCAACACGTCGGAGAGCAGAATCACATTCGGCCCCGTCTCAACCATCGCGCCGCCGATGCGCTCTTCGGCAATATAGCCGCGCAGCATCAGGTTTTTGACCACGTCGGCCGGCGCGCCGCACAGAATATAAAGGCCCGCCTCCGGCACCTGGATCCAGTAGACGCCCGGTGCCACGCGCGTGGTGCGCAGGTTGTGCATCGCCTCGCGCAACGCGAGGCGGCTGGTTTCGAGCTCGGCGGTGCGCGCGGCCACGCTCGCTTCGAGCTGCGCATTCTGGTTCTGCATCGCCTTTTGCACCTCGCGCAATTCGAGATGCAGGCGCACCCTGGCGAGCAATACCGCGAAGTCCAGCGGTTTATCGAGATAGTCCACCGCGCCCGCCTCCAGCCCGCGCTGCTGATCGGCGGCTTTGGTGCGGTTGGCACTCATCAGAATCACCGGGGTGCCCGCCAATAGGGCGTCAGCGTTGAGCAGCGCGCACAACTCGTAACCGCTCACCCCCGGCATGACCACGTCACACAACACGAGGTCAGGCTGTTCGCGCCGTGCCAGCGCCAGCGCCTCGCGCGCATCGTTGCACACCACCACATCATGCACGGCACCAAGCTTGACCTGGAGCAACTCGGTCAGCGCTGGATCATCGTCGATCGCAAGGATCTTGCTTTTACGGGCCTGCGTAGCAGGGGTTGGGATGGACATGTGCCTAGTGTAATTGCACCGCAAGCCCCACGTCTATAATCGCGTCAACCTCACATCAACCCGTTTTCAGAGTCGCCTCGTGGGTAATCGCCTCTCCAAAATCTACACCCGCACCGGTGACGAAGGCACGACTGGCCTCGCCGACGGCTCGCGTACGCCCAAGACTGCGCCGCGCATTCACGCCATGGGCGATGTGGATGAGCTCAATTCGGTGATCGGCATGTTGCTGTGCGAAGACCTGCCGGCCACTACGCGCGAAGAATTGACGCTGATCCAGCACGACCTGTTTGACCTCGGCGGCGAGATGGCGATCCCCGGTTACAACAGCATTACCGAGGCCCAGGTCAAGCGGCTGGAAGATTTTCTCGACGCCTATAACGCGACCCTTGAACCCTTGAAAAATTTCATCCTGCCCGGTGGCTCGCGTGCCGCGAGCGTTGCGCATATGGCGCGTACCGTGTGCCGCCGCGCCGAGCGCAGCGTCATATTGCTTGGGCAATCAGAAGACATTTCCGCGCTGGCGCGTCAATACCTTAACCGCCTCTCTGACCTGATGTTTGTACTATCCCGTATCCTCAACCGCCACGCCAAACAGCCCGATGTGTTGTGGGAACAGGGCCGCAATGGCGCCGTGAAGCCGGCTTGATGTAAGTAGATACTCACACCAAACACGATGGCTACCAGCCCCGAACAAAATCAGCGCCTGCAAGAATGGCTGGCCGCATCTGCCTTGCGCGATGCGGACTCGCAGGCGGCGTTCGCGTTGTTGTATCAACACACATCCGCGAAACTGTTTGGCGTCGCGCTGCGTATATTGAGACGTGAAGACTGGGCCGAGGAGGTTTTGCAGGAGTGCTACGTCAACATCTGGAATCACAGCGGCAGCTACAAACTGCAACTTGCGGCGCCGATGACCTGGATGACGAGCATCGTGCGCAACCGCTGCCTGGACTGGCTGCGCCGGCCGCGCAAGGAAGATGCAACCGATGATGACGGCGTGTTTGACGCCGTCGAGTCGCCGGAGCCGGGGCCGTTGGCGCAGTTGGAACAAGCGACCGAGGCGCGCGCGATTGCGGCGTGTCTGGGCAGGTTGGAAGAGAAGCAGCAGCGGGCCGTGCGCATTGCGTTTTACGAGGGCCTCACGCACATCGAGTTGGCCGAAAAGATGGGCGAGCCGCTGGGCACTGTAAAGACCTGGGTGCGCAGGGGGTTGACGAAGTTGAAGGATTGTTTGAGTGCTGCGGGTTTGAGCAGCGCCTGAAAATAGTGGTGCTGCGGGGCTGAGCAGCGCGTAACGGCTTTGAGCGAGGTTTCGAGAGAATCATCATGGAGTACCGCAACAAACCCCAACTGCGCGATGCGCTCGCCTCCGAGTACGTGCTCGGCACGCTCGCGGGCGGCGCACGCCGGCGGTTTGACGCGTGGCTCAAACAAGATGCAGCGCTGCGCATCACCGTCAACGAATGGGAGACCCGTCTCACGCCGATGGCGGCGGCGATTGCAGCGGTGCAGCCGCCAGAGCGGGTCTGGGAGCGGGTTTCCAAGGCTATCGCGCCAAAAATGGCTCCCACCAAGGCTTCTGGCGTTTCACTCTGGGAAAATTTGGCGTTCTGGCGCGGCTTTGGCCTCACTGCCGCGACCGGCTTCGCCGCATTGATGGTGTTTGTCGGCGTGCGCCCGCCAGAGATTGTCGAACGCGTCAAAGTGGTCGAGCGTGTGGTTGAGCGCGCGGTGACAGTGTCGGATGGCTCGATCGCGCACAACCCCTCGTACGTTGCCGCCCTCAAGGACGGCAAAGGCAACACCATGTTGATGATTTACGCGGGCCGCATGGCCGGCGAGATGTGGGTCAAGTTCATGGGCGACTCGATGCCGGTTGACGCCAGCCTCGAACTCTGGGGCCTCGACATGAATGGCAACCCGAAGTCACTTGGCCTGGTCAAGGCAATGGGCAAGAACATGATCAAGCTGCCCGACATCGCCGACAAATCCTTGCACGACTACAAGAAACTCGCGGTCAGCATGGAGCCGATGGGGGGGTCGACCTCAGGCAAGCCGACTGGCCCGGTGATGTACTCGGGCGAGTGCATGACGATGTGGTGAACATTTATTTCTCGATGTAGTTCACCAGCTTGGCGCTGGTCTGGCGCAAGCGCTGCGAGAGCATGAACACCAGTTTCATCATGATTTTTCCCGCGATGCGCGGCTGATCGTTGATGAGCTGCTGCAAGGCCGGGCGGGTGAGGACCGCAAAGGTGGTGGCCTCAATCGCCGTGCAACTGGCAAAGCGCGTCTCGCCATCGATCATCGACATCTCGCCGAGCGCCTGGCCGGGCGGCACCACGGCAATGCGCTTCACCGCTTCCCAGCGGTCTTTCTTGGTGACATCGACTTCGCCATCGATGATGAATACCATGAAGTCGCCGTGATCGCCCTCGGAAATAATGATTGCGCGCGGCGGCGCCCGGTAGACCTGCATGAAGGGGCCGAGCTGCTTGAGATCGCCAATATTGAAATCATCGAACAGTGCGTTGTGCGGCGTCACCTCGCGGATTTTTTCCGCATAGGACGCGCTGTCGCCGAGGGATTCGAAGTCGGGGAAGAGATTGTTGGAAATCATCGGGCGTCTCCTTGACGCGGCTGCGAAACTGACTGCTTTGCCGGCTGCTCTGCTGGCCGGGTTGCCGCTTGCATTGAGCCGGCAGCGGTCGCCAGTTTAGCGACACCACACGCCCTGTGCGCAGCTTCTGGGCAGCTACCAATATGAGGTTTCTACATCTGTACCGCGCTTGTCAAACGGTTGCATCACCGCACCTGCTGCGGATGGAAGCATTCCTTGCCACGTTGCGGGCACCTCACCCCATCAACGAC
>JANPAR010000084.1:0-16458 GCA_031430015.1 Burkholderiales bacterium | reverse complement strand
GGGCAAAGCCGCTGTGATCGCCGAGATCAAGAAAGCCAGTCCGTCCAAAGGCGTGATCCGCGCCGACTTCAAGCCCGCCGACATCGCTGCCGACTACGCCGCGCACGGCGCCGCCTGCCTGTCGGTGCTCACCGACGAGCTGTTCTTCCCGGGCCAGGCCGATTACCTACCGGCCGCGCGCGCGGCCTGCGCGTTGCCGGTGTTGCGCAAGGACTTCATGGTCGATGAGTACCAGGTCTTTGAAGCGCGCGCCTGGGGCGCAGACTGCATTTTGCTCATCGCCGCCGCACTTGAGCTGGATCAGATGAAGGCGTTTGAGGCCACCGCGCATGTGCTCGGCATGGCAGTATTGGTCGAAGTACATGACGCCGCCGAGTTGGACCTCGCACTGCAACTGAAGACTCCGCTGCTCGGCATCAACAACCGCAACCTGCGTACCTTCGAGACGACCTTGGATGCCACCCTTTCACTGCTGCCGCGCATCCCCGCTGACAAGCTGGTGGTGACCGAGTCCGGCATTCTCGGGCCGGACGATGTCAAGCGCATGCGTGCGAACCAGGTCAATGCGTTTCTGGTCGGCGAGGCCTTCATGCGTGCGCCTAGTCCAGGGGCGGAGCTGGCGCGCCTGTTCAATTAGAGTCAAGCGAGGGAGATGCCGATGCCCGCAAACCCGCATGGATATTGGCTCGCAGCCGTCATTGGCTTGGGAGTCTTGTGCACCAACGCTTTGGGACAGCTGCCCGTTACAAAAGTGCAAAATGGCGTGAGTTACCTCTCCGGCGGCATCGGCGATGATGAGGAAATGCAAATCCGCCGCGCCGCCAGTGAATTCGGCGTCCTGCTCGAATTCACTGAAATTGAACGCGGCAAGCCGCATGGGCATTGGTCATCCGACGTCGACGTCCGCGTCAGGTCCGGAACGACCATACTCATCAATGACCGGTCTAACGGCCCCTTGATGCTGATCAGACTCGCGCCCGGCAGCTATGTGATTGAGGCGGAGCGCGCCGGGGTCAAGCAGAGCCGGCAAACCGCGGTGAAGGCCAACGCTGCAGTACGCGAACGGTTTATCTGGACCGTGGATACGGAGTTGCAGCCGCGTTAACCGATTCGTGCCCCGACTGGTTCGTCAAAGCCGGCGTGTTGGTACGCGCATGCCTTTTCCGGCATGTTGAAGACTGGTGGAGCGTGCCATAAACCGGCACAGGCACGCCCAGAGGTGGCGCGCCAGAACGCCGCCTGCATTCCGGTCCGGCGTGTGTGGAGCAGGGCGTGTCATCTGTCGTGCTTGTTGCCTTTGCCATGCTTGCCGCCATTGCCCTGGCCACGATCGTCGTGGTCGTCATCGTGGTGCTTGGATTTCTTTTCCTTCTTCACCTTGACTTCCCTGTAGCCCGGATCGCGCGCCCAGTTGCCCGCGTGCCGGTAGTAGTTGCCTTCGCGCTGCTCCCAACGATCGGGTTCCCAGTTGTAGCCGGTACGCTGCACAATGCTGCGCCCGCGCACCCAGACGTAGCGGTCGCCATGCCAGCCCCAGTAACCCGGCGCCCATATGTAACCCGGCGCGGATTGCGGTACGAGTTCGTATTGGGGGGCGGGTGGCGCGATGCTGATGTTGACCGTGAGTTGTGCGTGGGCGGGAATCGCCGTGCCGGCAGCAGCCAGCAGAGCCGAAAGCAGCAGGGTTTTTGCAACGCGGGAATGGGTCATGGGATTCTGCCTTTTGGATTGAAGGCCCGATGCTCACATGATTGGAGCGCGTACTCCGTGCGATGGCGCACACTTCGCAACGAGCGGCTGGCATGCCGCGCCCCCCTGCCAAGGCGCTGATTACTTCAATTGCTCGCCTGCCACTTCCTGTTCCAGCATTTTGCGCCACTGCACCTTGCGCGGTGCGCGCCAGAAAGCCGTCAGCGGGGATTTCGTGTTCCCAGGCGATCACGTACCAGCAATTTTTCAACCACATTGCGCCTCTCCCTGCTGCGTTGCATCTCTGTACTATAGCGGCCATGCACACCTACGACTACCTGCGGCCGGCGGCGCTGGCCGATGCCTTGGCCATTCTGGCGGCGCGGCCCGCTGCCGGACGCTCTGCTGCCAAGCGGCCGCTTTCGGTGCTCGCTGGCGGCACCGATTTTTACCCGGCGCACGTTGGCCGCCCGGTCGCGAGCGACATTCTCGACATCACCCGTGTCGCGCAATTGCGCGGGGTGCATGACGAAGGCAATTTGTTTCGTGTCGGCGCGACCGTGACCTGGAGCGAGTTGATCGCGGCGCCGCTGCCGCCGCAATACGAAGGCCAGTTCGCTGCACTGCGTGCGGCGGCGCGTGAAGTGGGCGGCGTGCAGATTCAAAACGCCGGCACCGTGGCGGGCAATCTGTGCAATGCCTCGCCCGCTGCTGATGGTGTTCCGCCGCTGATGGCCCTCGGCGCACGGGTGGAGCTGGCGTCGCAACGCGGCCTGCGCCAGCTGGCACTGGCCGACTTCATCGTGGGCAACCGCAAGACCCTGATGCGTGCCGATGAGCTGGTGACTGCCGTGTTGATTCCGAAGTGGCGCGCCGGCACGCGCAGCGTGTTTCTCAAGCTTGGTCACCGGCGCTATCTGGTGATTTCGATTGCGATGGTGGCAGTGGCGCTGTCGATCGATGAAGCCGCGCGCATCACCCTGGCAGGCGTGGCAGTGGGCGCGTGCTCGGCGGTGGCGCAGCGTCTCTCGGCTCTCGAAGCACGGTTGATTGGCCGGCCCGCAGCCGATGCGGCGGCGCTGGTGACTGCGGATGACTTCAAACAATTGACGCCGATCGACGATGTACGCGGCAGTGCCGCCTATCGCCTCGATGCTGCGGTCACGCTGGTGCAGCAGGCGCTGGCCGAGGCGGCAGCGCAGCAGGGCAAGGGAGCAGGGCGATGAATGACATGGCGAATGATGGCCTGAAAGCGTTGGTGGGAGCTGATCTTGCCGGTTTTTCCCTCACCGTCAACGACGCGCCAGCGATATTGCATTGCGCGCCCTCCAAGCGATTGGTCTACGCTCTGCGCGAAGACCTCGGCTTGACCGGCACCAAAGTTGGCTGCGACTCGGGCGATTGCGGTGCCTGCACCGTGCTGCTCGATGGCAAGCAGGTGTGCGCCTGCATCACGCCGGTGGGGCAGGCCGAAGGTTGCAGCGTCACCACCGTCGAAGGCCTTGCCAAGGACGGCAAGCTCAATGATTTGCAGCGCGCCTTTCTCAAACATGGCGCTGCGCAGTGCGGCATCTGCACGCCGGGGATGTTGATGGCGGCGACGGATTTGCTGGCGCGCAATCCTGTGCCAACCGAAGCTGATGTGCTCGACGCGCTCGGCGGGGTTCTCTGTCGCTGTACCGGCTATCGCAAGATTGTGGAGGCGGTGTTGTCGTTGGCGGGGGTTGTGCCGGCGCACGCGCGCGCCGGCATTGCGCTGGAGGATGTGCCGGCTGGTGGCGCGGTCGGCGCGCGGCTCGAACGTCTCGATGGCCCGGCCAAACTCACCGGCGCCGAAAAGTTTGGCGCCGATGTGATGCCGCAAGGCGCGCTCGCGCTGCGCATCATCCGCTCGCCGCATGCGCGTGCGTCGTTCACGCTGGGCGATCTCGATGCCTTGCGCAGCGCGTATCCGCAGATCGAAGGCGTCATCACGTCGGCCGATGTGCCGGAGAATTCGTTCGCCGTGTTCCCCACGCCGAAGGATCAGCCGGTGCTGGCCGGGCCGCCCGCTGGCGGCGGTGACACGGGCCACGTGCGCTTTCGCGGTGAGGCGGTGCTGGGCTTGATTGGCGCAGAGGAGGCGATTCGCGCCATTGCCGAAAGCGCGATCGCGATCACGTGGACACCTGAGACCGCACGCGACACCAGCGCATCCGCACTCGCCGCCGCCGAGGCCGATAGCGACACGGCGCTTCACGCGTTCGCCCCCGACAACGTGCTCTGCCGCGGCCGTGTGGTCAAGGGTGATGTGAAGAAGGCGTTGAGGAAAGCCGCCTTCACCGCAGAAGGTGCCTTCCGCACCGGCCATGTCGAGCACGCCTACATCGAACCCGAAGCGGGTTACGCCGAGGTGTTCGAGCAAGAGGGGAAGCAGCGTATCCGCATCTTCGCCTGTACGCAAACGCCCTACATGGACAAGGAAGAAGTCGCGCGCGTGTTGAAGTTGCCATCCGATGCGGTCCACATTGTGCCATCCGCCATCGGAGGCGGCTTCGGCGGCAAGCTCGATGTTTCGATCCAGCCTGTGCTCGCGGTGGCGGCGTGGAAAATGAAACGCGCCGTGCGCATCGTCTACACGCGGCCCGAGTCGATGGTCTCGACCACCAAGCGCCATCCGTCTGACATTCAAGTCACGATGGGCTGCGATGCCGAAGGCCAACTCATGGCGGTCGACTTTCACGGCGACTTCAACACCGGCGCCTATGCCTCGTGGGGCTCGACCGTCGCCAACCGCGTGCCGGTGCATGCGAGCGGCCCCTACAAGGTCGGCAACGTCAAGGCGCTGACGCGCGCGGTCTACACCAACAACGCCATCGCCGGCGCGTTCCGCGGCTTCGGTGTGCCGCAAGCCTGCATCGCTACCGAAGCGCTGATGGACGATCTGGCAGAGCAGTGCGGCATGGACCGTTTCGAGTTTCGCGTCAGGAACGCGATTCGCGCCGGTGACACCACGGCCACCGGGCAAAAGCTCGAAGCCAGCGTCGGCATGGCCGCCTGCCTCGAAGCCCTGAGAGGCGCATGGCACAACGCTGTTGGCGAAGCAGCCCGCAAGAATGGCTCCAGGAGCGCGTCTTCAGGGCATGGCCTTGAGCGCGCGAGTGCCGCTACGGGCGGCGTACGCAGCGGCGTCGAGGCTGGGCGCTTCCGCTATGGCGCAGGCGTGGCCTGCATGTGGTACGGCATCGGCAACACCGTCATCGCCAATCCATCCACCATGACCATCGGCCTGCGCAATACGGGCCGCTTCATGCTTTACAACGGTGCACAGGAAATCGGGCAGGGCACCTACACCATCATGCCGCAGATCGCCGCCGACGCGCTCGGTGTGCCGGTGGCGCTGATCGATCAAGTACACGGAGACACCGACCAAACCTGCGACGCCGGCAAGTCATCCGCGTCGCGCCAAACCTTTGTGTCGGGTAATGCCGCCAAGTTTGCCAGTGAAGACTTGAAGCGCCAGCTATGCGACCTGCTCGGCGTGGCGCACGACGCAAACATCACGCTCGAAGGCGCGACGCTGATCGGCCGCGACGAGGGCAGCGAAAAAGGCACCATCGAAAAACGTCTTGACGTCTCAACGTTGCCAGTCGATCCACGTGGCGACATTGCGCTCGGGCGCGGTACCTTCAACCCGCCCACCATCCCGCTCGACGCCGATGGCCAGGGCGTGCCTTACGCCACCTACGGCTTTGCCGCACAGATCGCCGAAGTTGAAGTCGATACCGCGCTGGGTACCGTCAAGGTGCTGCACATCCACGCTGCGCACGATGTGGGCCGTGCTGTCAACCCCACACAGGTCGAAGGCCAGATCCACGGCGGTGTCGCGCAAGGTCTCGGCATGGCGCTGATGGAGGAATACATCAGTGGCCGCACCGACAATCTGCACGACTATCTCATCCCCACCATTGGCGATGTGCCGCCGATTACCACGCACCTGATTGAAGATGCCGAGCCGCTGGCACCCTATGGTGCCAAGGGGGTTGGCGAGCCCGCATTGATCGCAACTGCGCCAGCGATATTTGGCGCGATACGGCATGCGACGGGAGTGCGAATTACGGAAGCACCTTGTACGCCGGACCGGTTGCGCAAGCTGATTAAGGAGCAAGAGAAATGACAGTATTGGTTACGCTTGCCGCTGCACTGATAGCAATCATCGGCGCTTCTTTTATATTTTGCGTGGATTTTTTGGATAGGTGTGTTTTTTTATCTTGTGCTGCTGTATCTGGACATGGCATCGGGCGTCATGCGATTTGACCTGCCGTTTTGCGGCAGCCTCGCTGTTGCTGCCGGTCATGAGGTGCCGCCAGTCATGCTGCTGAGGCCGCGCGTGCTTGGCGCGCGTCACGAATGGCGCGCCACACCTTGCCAGCGGTAAACGGCATTTCCAGGCCCCTCACGCCCACCGCTTCGAGCGCATCACGCATCGCACTGGTGATCGAAGCTGGCGCGCCGATGGTGCCGGACTCGCCACAGCCCTTCGCGCCCAGAGGATTGTGGGTGCAGGGCTGGCTTTCGTCGGTCTCTGACGTAAACATCGGCAACACGTCGGCGCGCGGCAAGGCGTAGTCCATGAACGAGCCGGTGTACAGCTGGCCGCTCTCGCGGTCATAGACGGCTTGTTCAAACAAGGCCTGGCCGATGCCCTGGGCGATGGCGCCATGCACCTGGCCATCGACCACCATCGGGTTGATGACGGTGCCGATATCATCGACGCCAATGTAGGAAATGATGCGTGTGACGCCGGTGGCCGGGTCGATTTCGACTTCGCAGGCCTGTGCGCCGTTCGACCAGGTGAGGTTGGTCGGATCAAAAAACGCGTTCTCGTGCAGCACTGGCTCCATGCCGGCCGGCAGGTTGTGCGCGTAGGTGACCGTGCGCGCGACTTCGGGCCAGCCCACCATGCGGTCGGTGCCGGCGACACGAAACTCGCCCAGGCCATTGACGACCTTGTGCTCGATGTCGGGCTCGGCTGCTTCGAGCATGTGCGCAGCAACTTTTTTTGCCTTGTTGAGAATTTTTTCAGCGGCCAGGTAGATGGCCGAACCGGCGATCACCATCGAGCGTGAGCCGAAGGTGCCGGTGCCGTAGGGGACGCGCCCGGTGTCGCCTTCGATCAGTTCGATCATTGCCAGCGGCACGCCAATGCGCGAGGCCAGTACCTGCGGAAAGGTCGTGGCATGCGCCTGGCCGTGGCTGTGGGTGCCGCACATGACGAGCAGGCTGCCATCGGCGGCAACGCGTATGTCGGCCGAGTCGAAAAAGCCCGCGCGTGCGCCAAACATGCCGGCGTATTTGGAGGGTGCGACACCAGAGCTTTCGACGAAATAGGCAATGCCAAAGCCACGCAGCAGGCCTTTCTGCGCTGCCGACGCGCGGCGAGCTGGAAAGCCCGCATGGTCGCCGAGCACCAGTGCACGCTCGAACAATTTGACGAAATTGCCGGTGTCGTAGGTGGGGCCGACCGGCGTGGAATAAGGCATGGACTCGACCGGAATGAAATTACGGCGGCGCAGTGTAAGCCGGTCGATGCCGGTCTGCGAAGCGGCTTCCTCGACCAGGCGCTCAAGCACAAAGCAGGCTTCGGGCCGGCCCGCACCACGATAGGCATCGGTCGGCACGGTGTTGGTGAATACCGCACGCACGTCGGCGACGATGGCGGGAATGCGGTACGGCCCCGATAGTACGGCGGTGTATACCGTGGTCGGCACGGCAGCGCCGACGGTGGATACGTAGGCCCCCACGGCGGCGAGGGTGGTGACGCGCAGGCCGAGAAAATGCCCTTCGGCGTCGAGCGCGAGTTCGGCATGGGTGGCGTGGTCGCGCGCGTGGTAGTCGCTCACAAAGGCCTCGCTGCGCGACGACACCCACTTGAGCGGCTTCTCCAGCTTGCGCGCGGCCCAGGCGAGAATGATTTCTTCCGGATAGTGTTTGCCCTTGGTGCCAAAGCCGCCGCCGACATCGGGGGCGATTACGCGCACCGCGTTTTCCGGCAGGGTAAGCTGCTCGGCGACGAACTTGCGGATGTGGTGCGGCACCTGCGTCGCCGACCAGATCGTCACCGCGTGCCCCTCGAGGCCTTGCGTGGCAGAGGCCTGCGCGATCACCGCGCGCGGCTCCAATGCCGCGCAGATGATGCGATGGTTGATGATGTCCACCACCACTTTGTGCGTGGCTTTGGCGAATGCCGCGTCGACTGGCCCGGGCGCGCCGCGCCGGAACTGCACGCACAGATTGCCCGGTGCTTCGGGATGCAGTTGCACAGCTTCGGGCAGCGGGGCATCGCGCACATCGACGACCGCAGCCAGCGGCTCCCAGTCCACCTCGACCAGTTCAGCCGCGTCCTGCGCCTGATGGCGCGTCCCGGCCACCACCATCGCAACCGCTTCGCCAACGTGGCGCACGGTGCCGCGCGATAGCGCCCAGCGCGGCGGCTCGTTCATCGGCTTGCCATCAATGCCGGGAATCTGCCACAGGGGTGTCATCGGGCCGACGTTGTCGGTCGCCATGTCAGCACCGGTGTAGACCGCCACTACGCCGGGCGCTGCACTGGCGGCACTCGTGTCGATCGCACCTATCCGCGCATGCGCATGCGGCGAGCGCACGAAGGCGCAGTGAAGTTCGCCTTCGAGCACCAGATCGGACACGAACTGGCCGCGGCCAGTCAGAAAGCGGCGGTCTTCGCGGCGCAGGACGGGGACGCCTATTCCTTCTGGATGCATCGAGTTCTCCGGGTTGGGCTGGATACGAAATGGCAATTCAGTTTATGACAGCGCGCGATGCTGCGCAAAAATGGCGGGTACCCGCCGCCACATCGCGGCGGCGTGAAAATACTTCTGAACGCCAAACAATCCGGGTTATATTTCCAGCGGCGTTGCCGGGCAGCCTGTCACCCGAACCAGGCTGCCGACACCGGCTCAATCAAAACAAATGCGCAAAGGAACACCCATGACCGTTAATGTATCCATGCAGGTCAATGGAAAGCCCGTCAGCCACGAGGTGGAAGAGCGCACGCTGCTGGTCAGCTTCATCCGTGATGTGCTGCGCCTGACTGGCACGCACATCGGCTGTGACACTGCGCAGTGCGGCGCCTGCACCGTGGATCTCGATGGCCGCGTGGTCAAGAGCTGCAATATTCTGGCGATGCAGGCCGAAGGGTCCGCCGTGACCACGATTGAAGGCGTGAGCGCCGCCAATGGCACCCTGCATCCGATGCAGGAGGCGTTTCGCCTGGAGCACGGCCTGCAATGCGGCTACTGCACGCCGGGCATGGTGATGAGCGCGATTGATCTGGTCATGCACACGCCCCAGCCGACCGAAGCGCAGGTGCGTGAGCAACTCGACGGCAATCTGTGCCGCTGCACCGGCTATCACAACATCGTCAAGGCGGTGATGGCCGGTGCGCAGGCTGTTGCCGCTCCGCGTTAGCCGCCAAGACGCAATACCCACTGCCACAACTGCATCAGAATCCGGGGAAGTCACGATGTACGCATTCAAATACCAACGCGCGGAATCGCTCGAAGCAGCGGCTGCCAGCCTGGCGGCAACGCCACAGGCCAAACTGCTGGCGGGTGGGCAATCGCTGATCGCGGCGATGAAGCTGCGCCTTGCCGACAGTGGCGAGATCATTGACCTGGGCAAGATCAAGTCGCTGTCCGGCATCAGCGTCGAAGGCAACACGGTCACCATTGGCGCCATGACGCGACATGCCGAAGTGGCTGCCTCTGCCGCCGTGCGCGCGGCGATTCCGGCCCTGGCCGCGCTGGCGGGCGGCATCGCCGACCGCATGGTGCGCAACATGGGCACCATCGGCGGATCCGTGGCCAACAATGATCCGGCTGCCGATTACCCGGCAGGTTTGCTCGCCTTGGGCGCCACGGTCATCACCAACCGGCACCGCATCGCTGCGGATAATTTTTTCACCGGCCTGTTTGAAACCGCGCTCGAAGCGGGCGAAATCATTACGGCGGTGAGTTTTCCGGTGCCGGCGCGGGCGGCCTACATGAAGTTCAAAAATCCGGCCTCACGCTACGCAATCGTCGGCGTGTTTGTGGCGAAGTTGGGTGCTCAGTTGGGTACGGAGCAGGGCGGCGGCGTGCGCGTTGCCGTGACCGGTGCGGCACCGGTGGTGTTTCGCGTCGCGGCGATGGAGCAGGCCCTGGCTGGCAGCTTCACCCCCGAGGCGATTGCCAACATCGTCGTCCCTGA
Source organism: Burkholderiales bacterium (assembly GCA_031430015.1). GTDB lineage: Bacteria > Pseudomonadota > Gammaproteobacteria > Burkholderiales > JAEUOS01 > CANJDH01. Next base: position 6,522 of record JANPAR010000084.1, on the reverse strand, counting down.
GGATGGTCTCAACTCGGACATGCATGCGCAAGCCGATCACCGCGCCCATCTGATTACCGTGATGGCGATGCGCGCCGTTGAAGCCGCATTGACGTAGGCGGAGATTCAGGGGCTGCGATTTGCCGCAATGCGTCATGCCGGTTGCGCCCGACGCAGTTTCGGGTAAGTCGCGGGATTGAAAAAGCTGCTGCCTGCCACGTAGGCGCGTCCGGGCGACATGTCGGGCGCTGCGCCGGCTTCCGCGCTGCCCTCGAAGGTCAACTCAAACTGCACGCCGCTCGGGTCGTAAACGAATAGTTGCCACAGCGTCGTGCCCGGCACCAGAAACTCGCGGTAGTCGAGGCCGTATCGAGCAAAGCGCGCGCGAAACTCGTGGTACCCCGCGCAGCTCAGCGAGATGTGATCAATGGCCCCTGAGCCCACCGGTGCGCGCCCGTCGGCACCGAGCGCCGGACCGCCGGCGTAAATGTGGATGATGGCCTGACCCCCCGGCAGCGGGCAGGCGATCCACGCGCCGGGATAGCCGAAGTCGGGACGGAATACATCCTTGAGGCCGAGTACGTCGCAATAAAACGCACGCGTCGCATCGAGGTCGTTGGTCTTGATGGCGACGTGAAACAGGCCGCTGATGATCATGTTGAGAGCCTTTCCAATGATGAGGTGTTGAGACGTCATACGCATTGTATGGGGCGTATTCGGGTCTCGCACAGGCAGGTGAGCCGCGCCTGACGGTAGAAATCAAACCGTACAATCCCCGCACCATGTAGCCTGCCAACGCGCCCACTACGAACCTCTGGCGCCTGCCCGCCACCGTGCTTTCCGAGGGCTACCGCACGCGCCAATTCACGCCTGACGAGGTGCTGGAGCAAGTGCTGGCGCGCATCGGCGCATTCAACCCGCAACTCAATGCCATCGTCACGCTCGACGCGGCAGGCGCGCGCAACGCGGCCCGCGCCAGTACATTGCGTTACGAGCAGGGCTACCCGGCAAGTCCGATGGACGGTGTGCCGCTGAGCGTCAAGGACAACATCGCCGTGGCCGGCTTTCGTGCCACTTGGGGCAGCCGGTTGTTTGCCGACCACGTGCCGACGCGTGATGAACTGCCGGTCGCGCGTCTGCTGCAAGCGGGGGCAGTGATCCTCGGCAAGACCAATACACCCGAGTTCGCCATGCAGGGCCATACCGACAACCTGGTGTTCGGTGCCACGCGCAACCCGTGGAACCTTGCACTCACGCCGGGGGGGTCGAGCGGCGGGGCGGTAGCTGCCGTGGCGGCAGGCTTCGGGCCGCTCGCGCTGGGCACTGACGGTGGCGGCTCCATACGCCGACCTGCGTCGCACACCGGCCTCGTCGGATTCAAGCCATCGAGCGGGCGCGTGCCGCGCTGCGATGGCTTGCCGGCAATTTTTCTCGACTACGAAGTCGCGGGGCCAATCGCGCGCATCGGTCGCGCCGATGATCTGCATCAGCAGGATCGCGTCATCAACGGTGCGCGCGATCCGGCCTCCGCCCCTTTTGCGCAATTGCCGTTTGCCGTAGATCCGGCACCGCCGCGCGCGCGCATTCTCCACATTCCGGCGTTCGGCAATGCACCCGTCGATGGCGAGATCACGGCCAGCGTCGAGGCCGCAGCTGCGCACCTGCGCAGTCTCGGCCATCAGGTCGAGCGTGCCCCGCATTTTGATCTGGCTGACGACGTGACGGCGCGCTGGATGACGCTGTCACAAGCTGGCCTCGCGCAGCTGCTCGAAGCGCACCCAGGCTGGCGCGCCCTGCTGACACCGGCCGCCATCGCCAGCGCCGAGGCGGGTGCGGCAATGCCGGCGACTGCGCTCTTCGATCTGCTGCAGGCGATTGCACGGTTGCGCAGCCGCCTCGGCCAAGTCTTCGCTGACTACGACTTTCTGCTCACGCCCGCCGCTGCTGCACTGCCCTGGCACCTCGAACAAACGCATCCTCTCCACATTGACGGTCGCGCCGTCGGCCCCCGCGGACACGCCGTTTTCACGGGTTTTGTCAATGCGGCGGGGCTGCCGGCGATGGCGCTGCCTTGCACCCCGAGCGCGTCCGGCTTGCCGATTGGCCTGCAACTGATCGGGCGTTGGGGAGACGACGGTCCACTGTGCGCGCTGGCCCGGCAATATGAAGCATTCCGACCTTGGGCCACGGCGTGGCCGGAGGTTCACTCGATCTTGCGATAGACTTGCGCGCAGCGCTGATGGCACGCAATACCGAAACCCCCAGGGGCATATTGCAGCAGCCAATTGCCCGCCGCCTGCCTGATTTGATGAACGGCAATTGGCTGGTGCTCTCCGGTTGGGATGTCGATTTGCATTCGTTCAGGTTGGCCGCCTCAGGCGCGCACGGCGAGCAGATTCACCAGCTGCGGCATGGATTCGATCTGATCGAATCCATGAATCACTTCGAGGCTGGCATCGATCTGCGAGCCTGCCAGGCCTGACAAGGACACCAACCTGCGATACTTGTCATCCACGTCGCTCCACTCGACGCCACGAGGGCCCGAGCCGCGCGCCGCCTTGCAGGTGTGCGTGTGTGTGTCTCCGGAGCGCATCTTGATGATCACCGTGCCACCGTGGCGGTGGGTGAAGCGGTCCGGCAGCGGCGGCGGGTTCTGGTCAACCACCACCTTGTCCTGCAGTGCGGCAATCAGCGGGTCGGTCATCTTCGCCTCAGACATGTGCTCCCACGTGAAGCAGCGGTCGGCAACTGACGCGGCGACGAAATAGACCACGCTGTGCGCTGCGGCGATGAGGTCGCGCGGGTGCGCGTGGCTGCCCCAGTCGCGCATTTGCGCTGCCGAGATGGTGATGCTTGCAACGTCGCGCGCATCGACATTGCCTTCGATGGCCGCAGTGGCTGCGGCCTCTGCGATGGCGTGAAACGGATGGCCGCCGGGCATCAGCTTGATCGCCATGTCGGTGACGATGTCCCATGACTCGCCCCAGTTTGCCGTCACGTCATCGAGGGCTTGCCCGCCGAGGGCGGCGAAGAAGCCGCGCGGCGCGTCGAGTGATTTTTCTTCCGACTCAAACCCGCGCGCTGCCGCAAGCGCTGCTTGCGTGCCGAGCATGGCCGCGAGGCTGGCGTGATATTCGCGCGCGCAACTGGTGTCCGCTGCAATCGCCAGGCCGCCAATCGACGTGGCCGCAAGCGCAATCGCGTGCGTCATCTGCTGCTCGGGCAGCTTGAGCAGGGTGCCGGCCGCGACCGCCGCGCTGAACACGGTCGAGACCGAGCCATGAAAGCCGCGCTGCATGCGCCCCGGTGTGAGGGCTTCGTCAATGCGGCCCGCCACTTCATAACCGAGCACCATTGCGGCGAGCACATCGCGGCCATTGCGGCCGAGTTTCTCCGCCATCGCCATCGATGCCGTGGAGGCGATGGTGCCGATGTGCGCGATGCTGCGCAGGTCGCTGTCGTCCGAGGCGGCGGCATCGCTGGCGATGGCGTTGACGCGGGCGGCGCTCGCTACTGGCAGCTTGCCGCCGCCAAACCAGACGGTCGCATGGGCAGCGCCGCCGTTGTCCTGCTCGATGGCGCGCACGGCTGCCGCCGAGGGAATGTGGATGCCCATCGCCGCACTCGCAACGGTGCTGGCAATGCTCATCTTGGCGCGCTCCAGCGCGAGTGCGGGCAGGGCTTCGGTTGAGGTAGAGGTGACGAGGCGCGCCAGTTGCCGCGCGATCGGAGTGTTGTGCCTGGTACTGCCGCTGTTCATGGACTGCCTTGTGTAGTGTGATGGATACGTGGAGGCGTACGGGCCGCGTTGCGGTTTGCCGTGGCGCAGTGTCGCGCCGCCCCGCCAGTGCCTATTCGACCTTGATGCCCGCCGCCTTGACCACTTCGCTCCAGCGCGCGGTCTCGCCGCGGATCATCTTGCCGTATTCCTCGCCGACCAGCAGATTGGGCTCGGCGCCCATGGCGGCAATGCGTTGCTGCAGGTCAGGCATCGCCATTGCCGCGAGCACGCTCTTGGAAATCCATTCGTAGGCCTCGCGCGGCGCGCCCTTCGGCACCGTGAAACCGACCCAGTTGTTGGACACGAATGGCACACCTAACTCCGATGCAGTGGGAACGTCGGGCGCGGCTGCCGCACGCCTGGCCGAAGATACCGCCAGCGCCGTCATCTTGCCGCTCTTGACGTGGGGCAGGCCGGTCGGCATTGCGGTGACCAGCACATCGACCTGGCTGCCGAGCAAGCCAACCACGGCATCGCCCATGCCCTTGTAGGGAATCTGCTGCATCGACACTGCTGCGCTGCGCGAGAACAACTCGGTGACCAGATGGTTGACGCCGCCGTTGCCCGAACTGCCGTAGTTGATCTTCTGCGGGTTTGCCTTGGCCTGCGTGACCAGGTCCTGCAGGGATTTGATGTTGCTGCCGGTGCGTGCCACGATGATGAAGGGCATTTGCGCGATCAGCAACACGGGTGTGAGGTCGCTGTGCTCGAAGTTGAGCTTGGTGCCGAAGATGCCCGGCAGCATGGTGTAGGTGGCGTCCGTGGCGGTGATGTTGTAGCCGTCGGCAGGGGCCTTGGCACCCGCTTCGTAACCGATGCGCCCGCCTGCGCCACCGCGGTTTTCCACGATGAAGCTCTTGCCGGTCTGCTCGGTGATCTTGAGCGAGACCTGCCGCGCCACGTTGTCCGACACGCCACCGGCGACGAAGGGCACCATGATGCGGATCGGTTTGTCAGGGTATTGCGCGCGCGCGCCTGGTGCGAACAACATGAGCGCAGCAGTCCACGACGCAGTACATGACGCAAAAAATGACGCAGTCAATCGCAATGTAAAGTGGCTGCTTGCAGCGCGGATTTTGTTTGGCATGTTGTCTCCTTTTGTTTGGGTCTGTCTGAATCGCAGCGCCCGCTGCACATCAGAGATTCTTTTCTTCATCGCTCCACGGATGCCCTAGCGCGCTGGCGCTCAAGCCGCCGTCGATCACTAGCTCCGTGGCGGTGATGTATTTTGCGTCATCGCTGGCCAGAAATGCGACAGCCTTGGCCACGTCCCACGCGTCACCCATATACCCCATCGGTACAATCTTGTTGCGTGCATCGAGCGCCTGGGCGTAAGCCTCGCCAAATTTCGCCTTCATGCGGTTGGTGATACGTGGTGTCGCCATCAGACCGGGGCGCACGGCGACGACGCGAATGCCTTTACCGGCATATTGCACCGCCACGTTGCGCGTGAACGCATCAACCGCGCCTTTTGAGCTTGAATAGGCAATGCTCGGATACAGAAAACTGATTGCCGCCATCGATGAATTGTTGATGATCACGCCGCTCTTCTGCTTGACCATCACCGGCAGAATGTGGCGGCAGGTGAGATACATCGACTTGATGTTGGCGTTCATCAGCCGGTCCCAGACTTCTTCCTCGATGTCTTCCGGCCCGCCGATAGCCTGCAGGCCGACGTTGTTGAAGAGGATGTCGATGCGCCCATACTCGTCAATGCAGCGTGCCACCGCTGCCTTGACTTCAGCTTCTTTGGTCACATCAGCCGTGTGTGCGGTACAGGTGCCGCCCTCAGTCTTGACCGCTTCGATGGTGTCGGCGACGAACACGGCCGAGTGATCCAGCGCAAAAATCCTGGCACCCTCGCGCGCCAACAGCACCGAGACCGCCTTGCCGTTGCTCCAACCGGGTGACGATGCCCCTGCACCCGCAATGAACGCCACCTTGTCCTTGAATCGCACGAGTCACTCCTCTGGTGATGCGCGCCAACATGCTCAGCTGGCTTCAGTTGCACGCGGCGCGCGAAGCTGCATAGTAATATCTCCGGCCAAACTGAGGGAGGCATACAGCGCATGTCCGAGCACAAATTCGTCTTTCTGGATGATGATCATGTCATCCGTCTGGGCCGCTACGCGCTATCACGCCCGCCTGAAGTGAACGACGAATGGGTGCGTGCGTTCTTCGCGCCCGAGCCGGTGGACCCGCAAGCTGTTTACGACGCTGCACGGGGCCTGCATCCCGCTGATGGTGTGACGGTTCCGGGCCTGTCAGCGACTCCCGATGAAATATTGCGTGCCAACCCCAGCGTCATCATTTTTCGCCGCGGCACGGTGGACGCTGCGCGCATGGACGCCGCACCCAACCTGCGCCTGATCCAGCGCATGGGCGAGCGCTCTGACGGCATCGACCTCGACGCCGCCAAGACGCGCGGCATCCACGTCTCATGCATCCCGCGTCTCACGCTCATCTACACCGCCGAGCACGGCATTTTGATGATGCTTGCATTGGCCAAGCAACTGGTGCGCGCCGATGCGCAGATCCGCGCTGGCGAATGGGACAAGACGCTGGTCAAACCCACTGACGCAGTCGCCTACAACTGGACCGGCACCACGCCGCTCTCGGGCCTTCATGGCAAGACGCTCGGCATCATCGGCCTCGGTGAAGTCGGCTCGATCATGGCCGGCGTTGCGCGCGGCTTTGGGATGAAGGTGATTTACTGCAACCGCAATCGCCTTGCACAAAGGAAAGAAAACGAATTTGGTGTG
>JANPAR010000083.1:0-1776 GCA_031430015.1 Burkholderiales bacterium | reverse complement strand
GAAGTCGTTCAAACGCTTGCGTGGCTTCGACCAAATTCCTGCGCTCGTTCGCCAAATGCGGCCTGCATCAGTCCCGTTGAAAAAGGCCGCATAATCATTTCCACCACCGGCTCAACCTTCAACTGTGGACGGGACATCGCCTGAATCCCTCTGTATTGCGACCGGTCGAATCCATTCGTGTGACTGGGCCGTGCGTAGTAGCAGTGGCTAGATTTGGCATGCGGCATGGCAGGATTGGCAACGTTCGGGTGGCCTGGGGTAAAGCTACGATCGTGGGTAAAAATGCAATGGTGGTTTCCACCATAACTGAATCCGGCGAAGCCAAGCTGTCGGTCAACTTTTCTGGTTCTGTGCAGTAAGAAATTATCTATTTCCAAAAAGCCGTCGCAATCTGCACCTGCCGACGATTTCCGTCAAGAATCGTCGAAAGTCCTCTTCCACCAAGGCTTTCAGGCCATGCTTGTAGTAGGTTTCTCAATGGTAATTAATGACTGTACAAAAATATAGTTATACTGTGCAACCCTTCCTCCCGAAGAGTCGCACACGCCGTGTCACCCCCGCAGGAATTGTTTCAGCGCTCCGCCGTCTGGCGCAGTGGTAATTCATCACCACTGCTTACGTCATTACCCGCGCCCTTGCAGATCAAGGTGCCGCTGGTCGAGTGGCGTTATCCGTCGTCGGAGCGGTGACGCTCGCAGCATGGTATTGACGTGGCCGAGCCTCTCTGGATTGCGCTGTTTTTGCCGGAGCTGCCCTTGCAGGCGGCCGGGCGTGGCTTGTTGGTCGATGTGCCGTTTGCGGTGATCGATGGGCCAGAGGAGCGCCCCTTGATTCTGGCGGCGAACGCGGCGGCGCGTGATTGCGGCGTCCGCGCCGGCATGGCGTTGGGTGCCGCGCGTGCATTGGTGGCCGACCTAGCGGTGTGGCGGCGCGAGCTTGCGCGCGAGGCGGCGCTGCAGCAGCGCGTCGGGTTGGTGGCGCTCAATTTTTCGCCGATGGTGACGCTGGCGCCCGATGCGGTGCTGCTCGAAGTGGCGCCGAGCCTGATGCTGTTTCGCGGCCTCAAGGCCTTGGCCAGTCGCATCAAGCGCGAGGTGCGGCGTGCCGAGGTGCGTGCCGTGGCGGCTTGTGCGCCGACGCCGCGCGCGGCCTGGCTGCTGGCGCATGCACGCGCCCGTGGGGTGGAGGTGCAGCATGTGCGGCGGCGCGAGGCTTTGCCGGAGACGCTGGCGAAGGTGCCGCTGGCGCTCACTGGCTGGCCGCAGGAGGTGACCGATGCATTGGCGGCGCTGGGCATTGCGCGCTTCGGTGATCTGCCGCGTCTGCCGCGTGATGGCATCGCGCGCCGCTTTGGTGTGCAGATCGTGCGCGATATCGAGGCGATTCTCGGTGAGCGTGCCGACCCGCGCACGCCGCTGGCCTTGCCCGAGCAGTTCAGCACCCGCATCGAGCTGGTGTGCGAGACCAGCGACAGTGCGCAGGTGCTGCATGCGGCCGGGTTGCTGTTTGCCGAGGCCGATGATTTTTTGCGTGCGCGCGGGCAGGCGACGACACGCATGGAGCTGCTGCTGGAACATGGCCGGCACCGCGCTACGCCGTTGATGGTGGGCACGCGTGAGCCGGCGCGCGATATGCGGCGCTGGAGCCGGCTGCTGCGAGAGCAACTGGCGCGCCAGCCGCTTGAAGACACCGTGTGTGCGGTGGGGTTGACGCTGACTGACATGCAGGTGTACCAGCCGCCCAGCGGCGGGTTTTTTCCGGATGCCGGGTCGCGTG
>JANPAR010000082.1:0-18264 GCA_031430015.1 Burkholderiales bacterium | reverse complement strand
CCCTCTATTTCTCCGGAAAGTGCGGCCTGCATTTCGAAAAATCGAAACAGAAATGTGCGCGCCGCGCTTCACGCATTGAAATTTCACCGCTACAATTTCGCTTTGCCATGTCACCGGAGAACACCATGAACACGGAACAATTCACGCAAGACTTGATACGCGATGGCTTCGACGTAGCAACACGCTCGATGGAAGCGAACATACACAACAGCACGCATTCGCACCCGTTTGAAGTGCGTGCCGTGATGCTGAGCGGCGAGCTGACGCTGCGCTATGAAGGCAAGACCGAGGTTTGCCGCAGCGGTGACATCTTCACCATGCGCGCAGGCTGCGAACACGAGGAGCAGTTTGGCCCCGAAGGTGCAACCTACATCGCCGGGCGCCGCCAGCCAGCCGCCTGAACCAGTTCTTGTGGGCCGGCACCACAGACAGCGCTACTGACGCGCCCCGGCACGGTACATGCAATCCGTCTGATGATCATCAACCATGCCGGTCGCCTGCATGAAGGCATAGCAAATGGTCGAGCCAACGAACTTGCACCCATAGCCGAGCAGCGCTTTGCTCATCGCATCTGATGCCCCAGTCTTGGCCGGTGCCTCGCGATAATTCTTGACAGCATTGCGCAGCGGCTTGCCGCCAACGAACTGCCAGAGGAAAGCATCGAGCGAGCCGTGCTCTTTGGAAATCTTGAGTACCGCCTGCGCATTGAGAATCGTCGCGTTGATCTTGGCGCGGTTGCGCACAATGCCAGCGTTGAGCATCAGCTTCTCAACGCGCGCCGGCGTGTAGCGCGCGACTTTAGCCGCGTCAAAGTTGTCAAACGCCGCGCGATAGTGTTCGCGCTTTCTCAATATCGTGATCCACGACAAACCAGCCTGCGAGCCTTCGAGGATCAGCATCTCGAATAGCTGCCGATCGTCATGCACCGGCCGGCCCCACTCCTCGTCGTGATAGCGGATGTAGAGCGGATCATCGGACACCCAACCGCAGCGCTTGACCGGCTTTTCACTCATGGCATATCTCTATAACTTTTGGTGGAAGCCACTCTCAATCTAAAGGCAGGATGGGTGGCAGGGAAGACGGTTCTTATTCGTAGTGCCAGCGGCACTGCGCGATTTCGATGGCATCGCCGACGATGCGATAGACCAAGCGATGTTCTCCGTTGATGCGGCGCGACCAGTAACCCGACCAGTTTTCACGCAGAGCGTGCGGCTTACCGGTGCCCGTGAACGGGGTGCGCGCGATTTCCTGCAACAACGATTCGATCTTGGCGGCAATGCTCCGGTTGGTCTTGAGCCAAAAACGCATGTCGGCCTGCGCCTGACTGGCCCAGACCAGTTTCATTTCTTAAACGGATTCCACTCCACGCCTTTGCCTGCGGCCAATTGCTTGACCGCGGCATCCATGTGCTCTGCGTTGATCTTGCTTTTTTTGAGGCGTACCTGTTCGTCGACCGGCGCAGCGGCGACGTGATGCCGTGTCGCAGAGCGAGCCTTGCCGGTGCTTCGCTTGGCAGGTGAGAGCAAGGTTTGCATGGGGCGTTCTCCGGAGATTGAATCGAATTTTACGCTTGCCAACATGCCTCATTGCGACGCGCAGGAGTTGGCAACTTTTCAGGCAACATGCCTCTGAAACTGTTGGCAGGAGCCATTCCATAAAGACGGTCAATGAAAACCGTTGGTGCAAGCCACTCTTGCGGGCATGCTCATGCGAATAACTCCTCGAAATCACCAAACGGCTCAAACCGGCCGTCGCGAAACAAGAGACGCGTCGGCCCGGGCATGATGCGCTGCGGATCGGCGTGCAGTGGATCGCCCGGATACGCCACTGCGCGCGTCCCTGCGTGCTCAAACGGCAGCGGCTCGACCAAGCGCGGCCAGGTGAAGGCGTCTGCGTGCAGCGCGGCGTCCACATTCGCGTGGCGTGCCAACTCGACCAGGCTCATCAATTGTGGCGCGGCCAGCATCATCTCGCGTGCTTGGTAGCGCGCCAGTGCGGCGCGCGGCGCCAGCCACACGCTCTCCACCGCTTCGTGATTGTCGTGAACTGCAGTCTGCCCCGGCGGCGTGCGCGCCAAAAAGAAGCGCACGTCGAAGCGCTTGCTCATCACCGTGGGCTGGCGCGGCGTGATCCAGCGTGTCCACGGCACCAGCGCGCTCGCTTGCATGGTGAGATCAAAGCGCTCCAGCACTTCGACGAACGAGAGACCCTGGCGCAGCAGCTCCATCGCCTGCACGGCATCTTGCGCGTCAACCATTACGCCATCTGCGCGCTGCGCCAACAGCAACCCTGCCTCTTCGAAAATTTCGCGGCAAGCGGCCGCAAAGTAGACCGCTGCGCCGCGCTCGTCCAGAGCGCTATCGGCCATCCGAGCGTGGATGGTTGCGCCGGGTTGGTCAAGGCGCGACATCATGTCGATGTCACCGTCGGCCTTGTCCACCTTGCCGCCGGGAAAGACATAGGCATTGGCGAGCACGTCGTTGCGTTCATGGCGGCGCTGCATCAGCACTTCAAGGCCAGCGGCGCCGTCGCGCAACAGGAGGACGCTGGATGACGGGCGTGGCGGCGTGTCCACCGTGGCGTTGTTGAGGGTGAAGCCAGCGTTGGCGGGATTGCTCATGGGTAGGCCACCTTCACTGCGCCGCTTGTTCCATTGGTTCCCCCGGCGCCCCTGGTGTCCTTGGCATTTTGGTTCATGCGCTCGATTTCAAGAAACAAGCCACTGTGGTCAACGCCCGCGCCACCATGCTCGCACAGCGACGCATAGAGATCACGCAGCAGGGTTGTGATCGGCAGTTGATAGTCATCAAAACCGGCCGCCGCGTCGAGTGCGTTGTTCATGTCTTTCAGTTGCACGGTAGCGGTGGCGCGCGCTGCGAAGTCGCGCGTCAACATGCGCTCGCCGTGCACTTCCAAAATCTTGCTGCCGGCAAAACCGCCGCGAATCGCCTCGCGCACCAGCGCCGGGTCCGCGCCACCGCGTGCAGCCAATTGCAAAGCTTCCGACACCGCACCGATCGTGATGCCGACAATCATCTGATTGGCCAACTTGGCGAGCTGCCCAGCACCGTGCGGCCCGACGCGCAGCGCGCGGCCCATTGGCTTGAACACTTCTTCGGCCGCCGCGAAATCCGCTTCGTTTCCGCCCGCCATGATCGCGAGCGTGCCCTGCTCCGCACCGCCGGTGCCGCCGGACACGGGGGCATCGAGATGACGGCAGCCAAGCGCTTCTAGTTTGGCCGCATGCTCGCGTGCCTCGCGCGGCTTGATCGAACTCATGTCGATCACCAGCGCGCCTTTCTTCAAAGCGGCAGCCACGCCCTGTTTGAACAGCAAGTCTCCGACCGCCGCACCATCGGCCAACATGGAAATGACAATGTCGGCATCCTTGACTGCCGCAGCCGCGGCATCAGCAACCTGCGCGCCATGGGCGCGCAATGCCTCAGCCTTGGCACGTGTGCGGTTCCACGCAGTGAGGTCGAATCCGGCCGCGAGGAGCCGGCGCGACTGCGGCCCGCCCATCAGGCCGATGCCGAGAAATGCGATATTGATCTTATTCATGAATTTGATGTAAGCAACGAGATGGCAGCGAGGTTGATTATCGCCCGCACCCGCGCTTCTGCCCAGTCAGACTCTTTCGGATTACCCGGAGGTGGCCGGCGCAGACGCGGAATTGACAAGCCATCTGACGGCCTCGGCATGATCCAGGAACCGGCACGCGTCGTGGCCTGTGGCAGCGAGCATATCGGCAAGCGATGCGGCGACAAAAATGGAGTGCGAGGGATCGCCAATCGACAGCAGAACGGCCACGCGCCGCTTACGCTTGGCTTTTATTCCGGGTTCAGCCAGTGCCGCCCCGAAGAATCCTGGTTCGACCGACAAGCTCGTCCCCCGGTAGTCCATCAGGATATTGTCTACACCGTGCTCATCTGAAAAATCGATGATCGCCGTTCGGCGGCGCATGAATTCTTCAAGAACCCGACCAATCTTATTAGGCCGGAAAATCACGTACCTCGCGCAATCAGACAAAACGATCTCATACGTCATGGTGTTCGTCCTTTCGGCAATGATTTTTGTTTATGTCTGGAAAGGCTACACCCAAAATGCCCCGAATTCCAGTCGTCCACCCCGGTACGTCTGGCGCCAGCACCGCCAAGGTTTAACGGCCAGTCTTGAACGGATCGGCCTGCGGCAATTGGTGTAGTCTAGCCGGCATGAATCGCATTTCCGGCGCCGCCACCTCTGGCGCGGTATATGGCGCGCAGCGGCCAGCCCGGTTCAAGGCCTGCAAGTCATGATTGAGCCCGCATTCCCCCGCAATGAAGCCGCCCGGCTCGCAGCCCTGCGCGGACTGAATATTCTCGACACGCCGCCGGAGGAGCGCTTCGACCGCATCACGCGCATCGCCGCCGAACTGTTTGATGTGCCGATCGCGCTGGTGTCGCTGGTTGACGCCGAGCGCCAGAGGTTCAAGTCGCGCTACGGTCTCGACGCCTTCGAATCCTCGCGCGCCACTTCGTTCTGCGGTCATGCGATTTTGCAGGACAGCGTGTTTCATGTGGCCGACGCTGCGCGGGATCCGCGCTTTCACGACAATCCGCTGGTCACCGGCCCGCCCCACATCCGCTTCTACGCCGGCGCGCCGCTGTATGCCGGCGGCGAGGCGATCGGCACGCTGTGCCTGATCGATTCCAAACCGCGCGAGTTTGACGCCACCGACCGCAGCCAGCTCGAAGGACTGGCGCGCTGGGTCGAGCAGACGCTGGCGCATGCCCGAAGCGCGGCCACACCCAAACCGGTCGCGCACTGGTGGCTTGGCATCCTGCTCACCGTGCTCACGGTCGGGGTGTTCGAGTTCCTGTCATCGCAGCTTTATTACATTCCCAATCCGCCGGCGATTCTGCTCATCGCGGTGGTGTTCGCGGCGTTTCACGGCGGCGTCGCAGCTGGCTTGATCAGCGCGTTGGCCGCGTGGCTGTATTTCGCGCATTTTTTCTCGATCCCCGGCCTGCCGTTCCGCTACGCCGGCGACAACTTCACGCGCGTGCTGATCTGGGCGCTGGCAACCCCCGCCATCGCTGTCATGACCGGGCTGCTGCAGCGGCGCTCAGCGCGCATCCACCAGATGGAAACCACCCACGCGGTGATGGATGCGCATCTGGCCGAACGCGGCGCCGCACTCGCCGAATTGCAAAAATCGCATGAACAATTGCGCCTCGTCACCGAGAACGCCCCTATGCACATCGCTTATTACGACCGGGACTTGCGCTGCCGCTACGCCAATGCATCCTACGCACACCGGCTCGGTGTCGAGGTCGAGCAGATACTCGGCAAGCACATGCACGACATTCTTGGCCCCGAGGCGGCCGAGGTGTTCCGGCTGGTGGTGCCGCGCGTCTACGCGGGCGAGTGCATCACCAATTTTGAGCGCGAACACCGGCACGCCGACGGCCACATCAGCCACGCAGCCATCACCCTGATTCCCCATGTTGAGGAGGACAGCCAGGTGGCCGGGGTGTATGCGTTTGTCCTCGACATCACCGAACGCAAGAATGCGGCACTCGAAACGGCGCGCGCCAAGGAACGCCTCGCGCTCGCGCTGGCGGGCTCCAACCTGAGTTTGTGGGATCTTGATTGCGTCAATGGCACCGTGTATCTGGACGAGGCCTGGGCGCGGATGCTGGGAGAAGAGCCGAGGGAGACCATCACCACCGTCGAGAAACTCCTCGCCCAAACCCATCCGGACGACGGCGAGCGCCTGGTCGAAGTCAGCATCATGGCGATGAAAGGCGAAACCGAGGGGTATTCGGAAGAGCATCGCGTCAAGAACCACAGCGGCGAGTGGATCTGGATCGCGAGTTCGGGCAAGGTCGTCAAGCGCGGCCAGGATGGCATGGCGCTGCGCATGACCGGCACCAACGCCGACATCACCGCGCGCAAACTGGCCGAAGAGCGCATCGAAGTGCTGGCGACGCGCGATCCGCTGACCTCATTGCCCAACCGGCGCATGCTGGCCGACCGGATCGCCCATGCCATGCTAACGGCGGAGCGCAAAGACGAGGCGTTTTTTGCACTACTGTTCATCGATCTGGACCGCTTCAAGACCATCAATGATTCCCTCGGACACCACGTCGGTGACCTGTTACTCAAGCAAGTGGCCGAGCGAATCGGCGGCACCATGCGCAAGGGCGATACCCTGGCCCGACTGGGTGGCGACGAATTCGCGATAGTGCTGGAGCGCCTGCACAAGGCTGAGGATGCGGGACCAGTGGCACGCAAGATCCTCGAAGCGTTCGAAACGCCCTACGGCGTGGACGGGCACACGCTGAATATTTCATGCAGCATTGGCATCAGCGTGTTTCCGAGCGACGCCGGCGACGCCGGCGACGCGGCGGCGCTGCTGCGCAACGCCGACCTAGCGATGTATTCGGCCAAGGAACGCGGCCGCAATACCTACCAGTATTTCTCGCAAGAGATGAACCAGCGGGCGGTGGAAAAACTGGCGCTTGAGCGGGCGCTGCGCGACGCATTGCAAAAAGGCCAGTTCGAGCTTTACTACCAACCCAAATTCAGCCTGCGCAATGGCCAGCTGGCCGGCATGGAAGCCCTGCTGCGCTGGCAGCATCCGCAACAGGGCCTGATCTCGCCGGCGCGATTCATCCCGATTGCCGAGGAAACCAGGTTGATCCTGCCGCTGGGCAACTGGGTGTTGCGCAGGGCATGCACCCAGGCAATGGAGTGGACGCGCCGCGGCCATGCGCCACTCTCTGTGGCGGTCAATCTATCGGTGGTGCAATTCAACGCAAATCTTGCTACGTCGGTCGCCGACGCGTTGCGTGACAGCGGACTGGAACCACACCGCCTGGAGGTCGAAATCACCGAAAACGTGCTGATGCGCGACGCCGATGACAACATCGAGATCCTGCGCCAGATATCCGAAATGGGGGTGCGTATCGCCATCGACGATTTTGGCACCGGCTTCTCATCGTTAAGCTACCTGCGCTACTTCAAGCTTGACACGCTCAAGATCGACCAGTCGTTTGTGCGCAACATGCTGGTCAACGTGAACGACGCCTCGATCATCCGCGCGATCATTGCGCTGGCCCACAGCATGAAGATGAACGTGGTCGCGGAGGGGGTCGAGTCGGCCGGACAAAAAGAGGTGCTGGACGAAATGGGCTGCGACGAGTGGCAGGGGTTTTTCAATTGCGAACCGCTGGCAGCGGACCGCTTCGAGCAGCAATTTTTGCTACGATCCGCTGCTACCTGACCGGGTTTCACCTGACCCAATCGCCGCCCGCGCGAACATGGCAGGTGGTACCTTGCTGCCCTCTCCGGCGCGCAGTTCGCGCAATAGGCCCCGCCGGGCCCCGCCGGCCCCGCCAGCTACGCCGGCCCGACTCGCACCACTACGGAAAAACTGCTCATGACTGCACGCCACACCGCCGCCGCATTGATTACGTTTGCCGACACTCTCCTGCAAAAAACCGGCCTCGACACCGACAAGGCCATCGCCGTCGCCGAGATATTGGTCGAAGGAGACCTGATGGGCCACGACACCCACGGCCTCAATTTGCTTGGGCCCTACCTCAACGAATTGACCAACCACACCATGGGCAAGACCGGCGGCCCGGTGGTAATGAACCAGCGCCCCGCCGCGCAACTATGGGACGGCCAGCGCCTGCCCGGCCCGTGGCTGGTGTTGGAAGCAATGGACAAATGCGCGGACATGGCCAAGATCTACGGCAGCGGCTCGATCAGCATCCGCCGCTCGCACCACATCGCCGCTCTCACCGCCTATCTCAAGCGCGCCACCGACCAGGGCCTGATGATGCTGCTCTATTGCAGCGACGCCAACTCGTGCAGCGTCGCCCCGCACGGCGGGCGCGAGCCGGTGTTCACGCCCAATCCGATGGCCTTTGGCATCCCCACCGGCGGCGCGCCGATATTGGTCGATGTGTCATGCTCGATCACCACCAACGGCATGAGCGGGCGGCTCGTCAAGGAAGGCAAACGCTTTCCCGCCAAGTGGCTGCTCGACGAAAAGGGCGAACCGACCGACGACCCGAAGTACGCCATGCCCGGCGGCGGCGGCACGATTCAATTGCTCGGCGGCATGGACGTCGGCCACAAGGGCTACGGCTTGACGCTGCTGGTCGAAGCTCTTACCGGCGGCCTCGCCGCATTCGGCCGTGCAGACGCCAAGCAAGGCTGGGGTGCCACCGTGTTCGTGCAACTGCTCGACCCGGAAGCCTTCGGAGGCCTGGCCGGAGAGGCGCGCCAAATGGACTTCGTAGCCGATGCCTGCCGAAGATCCGCTCCCAGAGCCGATTTCCAGAGGGCGGGCATTGACAAAGTGCGTCTGCCCGGTGAGCGGGCCTTGAAGGTGCGGGCGGAGCAATTGCGCGATGGCGTCAAGCTGCATGAAGGCATCATGCCGCAGTTGGTGCCTTGGGCGCAGAAGTTGGGTATTGCTTTGCCTGCCGCGTCTTGAGCGCTCAGGTCACGCATTGACCAAAGTGTCGATGCGCGCGTTGGTACCAGGGTATCGCTTCAGGAACCAACTTCCAGGCTGACCGCTCCCAATCCCTCGACAGCGAAGCGTACTGAATCGCCCGCCTTCGGAAACTTGGACGTGATCAGGCTACCGGTAATCACAAACTCGCCACGCTTGAGTGCCGCGCCGCGCGCGTGTAGATGCCTGGCGATCCAATGCATGGCATCGAGCGGATGGCCCATCACGTCACGCCCCGCCCCTTCGCCCACCTTCTCGCCATTGACGGTGGCGACGCCGGTTAACGCTGCGAGATCGAAGCTGCGCCAGTCGCGCCGCCATTCGCCGAGTACCACGCCACTGTTCCACGCGTTGTCTGCGGCCAGCGTAAGCAACGTGGTGCCGCCGTCTTTGCCAAACTGCGTGTAGTCGGCGTGGCGGTCATCGGCGAGTTCGAACGCGGGGCAGACGGCCTCGATGCATTGCGCCACTTCATCACGCGTCGGTGGCGCACCCTTGAGGGGCAGGTCTGCGCCCATCAAGAATGCGAGTTCGCATTCGAACAGCAGGTGGCCGTAGTCAGCCAGACTGACGCGGGCAGGCGACGGCAGCACGCCATCCTTGAACTTCCACTTGGCGAGCACTTGCCCGGCTATTGAATCCTCGTAGCCCACGAACTTGCGCATCTGTGGCGTGGTGAGGGCAATCTTGTAGCCAATACGCCCAGTGTTCCACGCAGCACTGCGTACTGCGACCAAGGCGTCTTGCACGTCGTAGGCAGCGGTCATGGATGACGGCACACGATCGCCGGCGAGGGGTGTAAAGGTCTTGCGGGCTTCGTGTTCGGCCATCAGCCATTGCGCGGAAGCCATTGCGTGTGGATCCGTTTGAGCAGTCATCATTTCTTATCCGGTTGTCGCATCGCCTGGTTTGAAGTGCCCTATCGCGGATTGATCACCTGCGCACCGAATTGATTCAAAGTGCGATCAACCGACAAGAGCCGGTAGTCCAGCAATTTTGCCTGCGCGTACAAAAGCCGGTCGAAGGGATCACCGTGCGTTTGCCGCAATTCGCATGAGAGCAGAATCGAGTCGATCGACAAGGGCACTTTACGCATGCCGTCCTGAAGCGCCTGCTCGAACACGCGGCGTGGCTGGAGTTTAATTTTGCCTTTGCGCCACTTGAGCCCAATCTCCCACACCGACGCTTCGGAAAAGGCGATTTCCTCCGCGCGCGCCATGATCGCCCGTGCACCAGCACCGAGCTCGGGCGCATCCGCAAGCGCCCAGATCAGGCAATGTGTATCCACAAGCAGCTTCATCGTCCCAGCAAATCATCATCCGTCATCGGGTCGTGAAAATCGGCGGAGAGTCCCAGCTTGGCTCGTTTCAGCCCACCCAGGCGCACGCCACTCTTGAACGTCGTGGCTGTCACGGGCGTAAGGCGGGCCAGGGGCTTCCCAGCCCGCGCGATCACGACCTCTTCACCGGACACCGCCCTGTCCAGAAGCGCGGATAGATTGGTCTTGGCTTCGTAGATGTTGACTTGCATAAATGGCTCCTGTCTTGATGTGGCCGGCTCGATCAAGGATAATTGGTCAAATTCTAGCAGTTCTGACTAACCATAAGCCTTCCTGCGCATGTTTCAAACCTTCTGTGCCCGATGATCCCGAATCCCAACCGCGCCCGCGGCATCGCCCTCATGCTTGGTGCCGGCCTGTGCTGGAGCCTCGGCGGCATCATCGTGCGTTCTCTCGCCATCAAGGAAACATGGGAGATCGTGTTCTGGCGCGCGCTGTTCATGGCGGCGTTTATGGGCGTGTTGCTGCTCGCGTTGCGCGGGCGTGGCGCACTGGCGAGTGTGCGCAGCATCGGCACCGCCGGCCTGATATCGAGCGCGTGCCTCGCGGCGCAAATCTACTTTTTCGTTTTGGCGCTCGCCAACACCACGGCAGCCAATACCTTTGTGCTGATGAGCATTTCGCCCCTGCTGGCGGCATTGACCGGCATGCTGTTTTTGCGCGAGCGCGTGGCCTGGCATACCTGGATCGCCATCGCGTTTGCGCTCGGCGGCATCGTCATCATGTTTGGCGAAGGCATGGACAGAGGGCGCTGGCTTGGCAATCTATTTGCGCTGTGCGTACCCTTCGGCTACGCCTGCCAGATTCTGTTCGTGCGCAAGGTGCAGGGCGCGAACGGCAGAGCGCCTGACTTGCTGCCCACTGTGTTTGTGGGGGCCTTGATCGCGATGACACCCGCGCTGTTCCTCGGCTGGCCGCTCGAAGCGTCTGGCGCCGATGTGCTGCTGCTCGCGGTGATGGGTTGCGTGCAACTGGGCATGGGTTGCTGGCTGATGACGCTGGCGGTGCCGCATTTGCGCGCCGCAGAGATGGGACTCTTGGCGCTCACCGAGACGATTCTCGCGCCGCTGTGGGTATGGCTCGGCACGGATGAAGCGCCAGGCAGCGCGGCGCTGATGGGCGGCGGGTTGATCGTTGGCGCGCTCGCTGTGAACGGATGGATCACACTCCGTTCGGAGGAAATCAGGCCCTGAGCGGCTTGCACCAACGGTCTTGGATGCTCAGCAGCGGAAATGCCGGATGAGTGCAGTGCGCTTAACTCGCCAGAATGCGCTGCACGAGCGCTGCACCGGTTTCTTTGGTGCCGAGCTTGCCGCCTATGTCCTTGGTCGCTTCATGCGCGGCCACCGCTTCCACTGTTGCCTGTTCCATCGCGCGCGCAGCTTGATTGAAGGCCGGCAAATTTTTGCGGCGTCCGTGCCAGTCGAGCAACAAGGCGGTCGAGAGAATCAATGAAAACGGGTTGGCGATATCTTTGCCCGCGATGTCAGGCGCGGAGCCGTGCGCGGCCTGCGCCATCGCGTGCTGGTCGCCTGCGTTGACCGAGCCACCGAGGCCGAGGCTGCCCGACAACTCCGCGGTGAGATCGGAGAGGATGTCGCCAAACATGTTGGTGGTGACGATGACGTCGTACTTTTCCGGTGCGCGCACCACGTGGGCCATCATGGCGTCGACAATGACTTCGTCGATGGCGACCTCGGGGTAGCTCTTGCCAACCTCGCGCGAGACATCGAGGAACATGCCGTCGCCAAGCTTGAGCACGTTGGCCTTGTGCACCAGCGTCACTTTTTTGCGGCGGCGCATGGCGAGCTCGAAGCCGGCACGCGCGATGCGCTCGCAGCACTGGCGGGTGATGCGGCGCAATGACACCACCACGTCGGGCGTGACCAGCATTTCGCTGCTGCCCTGCGCGAGATTGCGATCGGCGTAGAAGCCTTCGGTATTTTCACGGACCACGACGAGATCAAACGCATTGACGCGCGTGGGCACGCCGGGGTAAGTGCGCGCCGGACGGATGTTGGCATAGAGGTCGAGCGACTTGCGGAAGAACATCGACGGGTTGATCTGGCCTTCGCCCTTGTAAACGTAGGTGTCGGTGGGGCCGAGCAAAAGACCGTCGGCGGCGTTGACCTTGTCGATCAGTGCGGGCGTGATGGTGGTGCCGTTGCGCTTGAAGCCTTCGAGTCCGGTCAGGTCATGATCGAGCGTAATACCAAGATTGAATTTGCTCGAGACCGCTTCGAGGATGGAGACGGTGGCTGCGGTGATTTCCGGGCCGATGCCGTCACCGGGGAGAACAACGATGCGCATGATCTGACTTTCAGGTTGGCTGCTTGATTCGATTGACGGCGACGATGTTGCCACTGCGCCTGCATCAAGCCGGCTGCAGCCGCCATTTCACTCTGGCTTGATGCCGATCTGCTTGACCAGGCCGGCGTACTTGGCGCTCTCGCGCTTGACGAAATCGGTGAATTCATCGGGCGATACCGGGCGCACGATGGCGCCGAGGTCTTCGATTTTTTGTTTGGCGGCGGGCTCGCCAAGCACCCTGTTGACTTCCCGATTGAGAAGCGCAGTGATGTCGGCCGGGGTGGCTGCGGGCGCGAACACGCCACCCCACAGGCCGAACTGAAAGCCGGGGATCGATTCAGCCACTGTAGGCGTATTGGGCAACGCGGCCATGCGCGCGCTGCTGGAGACGGCGATGGCCTTGAGTTTGCCTGCCTTGATGTGGCCAAAAGTCGCGCCGGCACTGGAGAAGAAAAAGGACACGTGGCCACCGAGCACGTCGGTAAGCGCCGGGCCGGCGCCTTTGTAAGGTGCGTGCGTCATCTCCACTTTGAGTGCGCCGATCATGGCTTCAGCGGCAAGATGTCCCGGCGTTGCCGTGCCGGAGGACGCGTAGCTGGTGACGTTGCCCTTGCCCGCAAACTGCGCAATCTCGCGCACGGTGGCGAATGGCGCAGTGGGCGGCGCGACCAGGGCCAGCGGCGAGTCACCCACCAGCGCGACCGCTTTGAAATCCTTCACCGGATCGTAGCCCGCGTCCTTCATCACGGCGGTGTTGATTGCCATTTCACCGGTCTGGCCGAGCAGCAGGGTGTAGCCGTCCGGGTTGGCTTTGGCCACGAACTTGGTGGCAATCGCGCCAGTGGCACCAGGCTTGTTCTCGACCAGCACTGGCTGCCTGAGCGAGACTGTGAGGCGCTCGGCGATGGTGCGTGCCAGAGCGTCACCGAGACCGCCGGGCGCGTAGGCCACGACGAGCGTGACCGGCCTGGCCGGGTAGGACTGCGCGAGCGCAGCCGCGGATACAGAAAAAAGCGCAGCGAGTCTGAGCGGCGCAATGAATAGCTGGATAGCAAAGTGCTTCATCAGGATTCCTTGTCAGTATGGGTCAGCAACACCGCTGAGAAGCGCTGCCACCAACAACTATAACGGCCATGCCGCGCACAGGCCCATCCACCAAGGGTTTGGCGGTGATACCGTTACGGATATTACGCAGTGGGCAGCTTGTAGTCCTTGAACTGCTCGCGCAACTTGGTCTTGAGCATCTTGCCGGTGGCGCCGAGCGGGATCGCCTCGGCAAAGGCCACGTCGTCCGGCAGCCACCATTTGGCAATCTTGCCGTCGAAGAATGTGAGCAACTCTTCACGCGTGACGTCGGCACCGGGCTTTTTCACCACCACCAGCAGCGGCCGCTCGTCCCACTTCGGGTGCGCGATGCCGATCACTGCCGCCTGCGCCACCGCCGGATGCGCGACTGCGATGTTCTCCAGATCAATCGAGCTGATCCACTCGCCGCCTGACTTGATCACGTCCTTGCTGCGGTCGGTGATCTGCACGTAACCATCGGGGGTGATGGTGGCCACATCGCCGGTGGGGAACCAGCCGTCTTTCAACGGGTCGCCGCCATCGCCTTTGAAGTAACCGCGAATCACCGAGTAGCCCTTGACCAGCAGATCACCGAAGGCCCTGCCGTCCCACGGCAACTCTTCGCCGGCGTCGTTGACAATTTTCATGTCCACGCCATACACCGCGCGCCCGGCTGTGACTTCAATCGCGAATTGGTCCGCGGCAGGCAGGTTCGCGTGTTTGTACTTGAGATTGCACACCGTGCCGATCGGTGACATCTCGGTCATGCCCCACGCGTGCAGCACTTTGACGCCGTACTCATCCTGAAACGTTTTGATCATCGCCGGCGGACAGGACGAGCCACCGATCACCGTGCGTTTGAGAGTCGAGAACTTGAGATGGTTCTGTTTGACGTGGCCGAGCAGCCCCTGCCACACGGTTGGCACACCGGCCGAGAATGTCACCTGCTCGGCCTCGAACAATTCATACAGACTCTTGCCGTCAAGTTGTGCGCCCGGCAGCACCAGCTTGGCCCCCACCAGCGGGCACGAGTAGGCCAGGCCCCACGAGTTGACGTGGAACATCGGCACCACCGGCAGGATGCTGTCCCGCGCACCGCAGCCGAGACTGTCCGGCAGTGCCGACGCGTAGGTGTGCAGCAAGGTGGAGCGGTGGCTGTAGAGAGCGCCCTTGGGGTTACCGGTGGTACCCGAGGTGTAGCACAGGGATGACGCGGTGTTTTCATCAAACTGCGGCCACACCAGCGCGTCGCTTTCGGCCGCGATCAAGTCCTCATAGCAGAGCAGATTCGGCACCGTGCTGCTGGCCGGCATATGCGCACGATCAGTCATCAGCACGAAGGCGCGGCACAGCGGCAACTGCGCGGCGATGCGCTCGACAATTGGCAAAAAGGTAAGGTCGAAAAACAGCAAACTGTCTTCGGCGTGATTGGCAATCCACGCGATCTGCTCGGGAAACAGGCGCGGGTTGATCGTGTGCATCACCGCGCCGAGGCCGGAAATGCCGTAGTACAACTCGAAGTGGCGGTAGCCATTCCACGCCAGCGTGCCGACACGGTCACCGAGCTTGACACCCTGCCGCGTCAAGGCATTGGCGAGCTTTTTGGCGCGCTGGTTGGCCTGCGCATAGGTGTAGCGATGCAAGCCACCTTCGATTGCGCGCGAGACAATTTCGGCGTCTGCATGGTGGCGTGCGGCGTGCTCGATGATGGTCGAAATCAGCAGCGGCTGGCTTTGCATCAATCCGAGCATGGGTGTCTCCCGTGGTTATGGTGCTTCGCGCTCCGGTGTTCGATTCCATGATGCGTCGACCGGTCGGGCGCAAGGGGAAGAATTATAGCGGTGGCATTCAGGCGATAAAATCAAGCGGCCCCTAAACACACAGAGAACACCCAAGGACGCTTGCTCGTGAATTCTCCATTTGCACCTTCAGCGGTCATCGCTGCGTTTCCCGGCGGGATCGAGTGGACCGCACGTTTTGGCACCCTGCCGGAGAAGTTTTATTCGCGCCTCGCACCGACACCACTGCCCGAACCGTATTTGGTGGCGGCCAACCCCGGTGCCTTCGACTTGATTGGCTTGCCGCCCGAGGCGGCTGCGGCACGCGCGTTTGTCGAGCTTTTTACAGGTAATGCCGTGCCACCCGGCTGCCGGCCGCTCTCGGCGGTATACGCTGGCCATCAATTCGGCCATTTCGTGCCGCAACTCGGCGACGGCCGTGCCATCACCATCGGGGAAGCAGTGGGTGCCAGTGGCGTCCAAGAGGTTCAACTAAAAGGCGCCGGTATGACGCCCTACTCGCGCATGGGCGATGGCCGCGCGGTGTTGCGCTCGTCAATTCGCGAATACCTGTGCTCGGAGGCCATGCACGGCCTCGGCATCCCCACCACACGCGCTTTGGCGATCACCGGCTCCGGCCAACCGGTGATCCGCGAAACCGTCGAGACGGCTGCCGTGGTGACCCGTGTGGCCCCGTCGTTTGTGCGCTTCGGCTCGTTCGAGTTTTGGTACCGCCGTCGCGATGCAGACGCGGTACGCACCCTCGCCGATTTCGTGATCGATCATTACTTTCCTGAAGCCGGCGAAGGCGAGGCGCGCTATCCCGGGTTCCTCGCTGAAGTAGTTCAACGTACGGCACGCCTGATGGCGCAGTGGCAGTCGGTAGGCTTCATGCACGGAGTGATGAACACCGACAACATGGCGATTCTCGGCCTCACGCTCGACTACGGCCCGTTCGGTTTCATGGAGGCGTTCGAGCCCGGCCATATTTGCAATCACACCGACGAGCAGGGCCGCTACGCCTACGACATGCAGCCGCGCGTCGGCTTGTGGAATTTGTATGCCCTGGGTCAGGCGCTGGTGCCGCTGATGCCGCCGGAGGTGATTGAAGCGCAGTTGCACACCTATGAAGCCGCGTTTGACAGCGCGCAAAACACCCTGCTGCGCGCCAAACTCGGGTTCGCAGCGGAGCACGAGTCCGACCACGAACTGGTGAACGAAATGTTCGCGTTGATGGCAGAGTCGCATGCCGACTTCACACTGTTTTTCCGCAATCTTTCCAGATTGAGCGCCGCCGACGCGGCTGGTGATGCCGCGGTGCGCGACCTCGTCATCAACCGCGAGCGCTTTGATGCCTGGGCTGCGCGCTACCGCGCGCGCCTGCAAAGCGAGAGCAGCGTGGACGCCGCACGCGCCATCGCGATGAACCGCGCCAATCCCAAATACGTGCTGCGCAACTACCTCGCGGAGGTGGCCATCCGCAAGGCACGCGACGAGCGTGACTACAGCGAAATTGAAACCTTGCGGAAACTGCTTAGCGCGCCGTTTGACGAACAGACGGACAATGAACGCTACGCTGCATTGCCGCCCGACTGGGCCAGCCACCTTGAGGTGTCCTGCTCGTCCTGATTTGCGCGTCCTGATTTGCTTGTCGCAATTTGCTCCTCTCTGATGCATCCCGCCCGCGCCACTAAATCTGCCATCGCTGATTCAGTGCGTTTCTTTTCCTGACCTCTCTTTTCCTGCCCCCTTCTTTCTTTCTGGAACACCGCCATGAGTGAAACCAAAGACGCCCCCGCCAAACTGACCAAGACCGACCAGGAATGGAAAGCGCAGCTCAGCCCGCAGCAATTTGACGTAACGCGCAAGCACGGCACCGAACGCGCCTTTAGCGGCGAATATGCCGACCATCATGAAGATGGCGTTTACCTGTGCGTCTGTTGCGGCACGCCGCTATGGGACGCCAAACAAAAATTCGAATCCGGCACCGGCTGGCCAAGTTTTTGGCAACCCGCCGTGGCCGAAAACATCGCCACGACTACCGACCGCAGCTTTTTCATGAGTCGCGTTGAAGTGCATTGCGCGGTATGCGACGCCCACCAGGGGCATGTTTTCAACGACGGCCCGCAACCCACCGGACTACGGTATTGCATCAACTCGGCCTCGCTGAAGTTCGCCAAGCGCTAAGTTGATCCGACCCGGCGGCTGGCGGTGCCGGGCGGTGCATCGTGGCCGATAGCCGGAGCAATTTTCTGCATCCGGCAGCGTACCCGGCTAGTACAATTGAGGTTATGGATTTCCTCATTGACCTCGTTCCGGCGCTGCCGTTTTTGCTCGTCGCCTTCGGCCTGGCCGACATCTTTCTTGCCACCAAACTGGCGATGGGTGCGGCAGTGCTACAAATTGCCGCCAGCCGCTGGCGTTACGGCAAGATCAAGAAGATGCATGCGTTCACGTTTGCCGCGATCATCATCTTCGGCTCCATCACGCTGTTCCTGCATGACGAAATGTTCATCAAACTCAAGCCCACGGTGCTCAACTGGGGCTTCGCGCTGGTGTTCCTCGCCGCTGCGGTGCTGTTCAAACGCAACATCCTGAAAATGATGCTCGGCGAAAAGCTCGCGATGCCCGACTTCGCCTGGAACCGTCTCAACCTGATGTGGGTAGCCTACTTCTTCATGATTGGATCGGTCAATCTCTACGTCGCGCTCAATCTCTCGGCTGAAGCGTGGAGCAAGTTCCGCGTATTCGGAATGTACGGCGCGCTGCTGGCATTCATGGTCTTGCAGGGTCTGTACATCTACCGTCACATGCCGCAGAATATTGCGCCAGAAACATCCCCGCCGGACAACAAGTAACTGGTCTGGGCCATGACTACCGGATCGAATACCGAATCACAAATACGTGAGCGCCTCGCCGCGCTGCAGCCTGACTCCATTGACATCGGCGACGACAGCGCCCTGCATGCCGGCCACGCGGGTGCTGCGAGCGGCGGCGGGCACTACACCCTGCGTATCGTCTCGGCGCGCTTTGCCGGCCAAAGCCGCGTCGCGCGCCACCGTCTGGTCTACGACACGCTCGGCTCGCTCATGCAACACCAGATTCACGCGCTCGCGCTCCACGCGCTGGCCCCTGAGGAAATCTGAATGCAGGCGTGAGTGCAGCCTGCATGCCCCCCCCCCCACATTTCTCTTGCACGCGACCTCACCCAACCATTTCCGTACCGGCCCACCTGCACCATCCCTTCCCTTCCCTTC
>JANPAR010000081.1:0-20754 GCA_031430015.1 Burkholderiales bacterium | reverse complement strand
CATCTTTTCGCCGCGCGCCAGCTACATGGCGCACCACATCGGCGACTTCAACACCTCGGCCACCTGGGCGGCGATCTGCAACGAACTGATTTACCGCATTTCGACGCTGCTGCCGGATCATTTCATCGGCGCGGCGATGCTGCCGCAGTCGCCGGGCGTGGATCCGAAAACCTGCATCCCCGAACTGGAAAAGTGCGTCAAGGAATACGGCTTCGTCGGTATCAACCTCAATCCCGACCCGACCGGTGGCCACTGGACCAGCCCGCCGCTGACCGACCGCCACTGGTATCCGGTCTACGAAAAGCTGGTCGAGTACGACATCCCGGCGATGATCCACGTCTCGACCAGTTGCAACGCCTGCTTCCACACCACCGGCGCGCACTACCTGAATGCCGACACCACGGCCTTCATGCAGTGCATTCAGGGCGACTTGTTCAAGGACTTTCCAGCGCTCAAATTTCTGATTCCGCACGGCGGCGGCGCGGTGCCCTATCACTGGGGGCGTTTTCGCGGTCTGGCGCAGGAGATGAAGAAACCTCTCTTGAAGGACCACCTGCTGGGCAACATTTTCTTCGACACCTGCGTCTACCATCAGCCGGGCATCGACCTGCTGACCCGCGTGATTCCGGTCGATAACATCCTGTTCGCCTCGGAAATGATCGGCGCGGTCAAGGGCATCGACCCCGAGACCGGCAATTACTACGACGACACCAAGCGCTATATCGACGCGGCCAACATCAACCCGGAACAGCGCCACAAGATCTACGAAGGCAACACACGGCGGGTGTTTTCCCGCCTCGACAAGGCGCTCAAGGCGCGCGGCAAATAACGTGAACCGGTTGGGCATGTCCGCCACTGCCATTTCTCCGAATCCGGTGCGCCGCCTGTTGCACGCGCTTCTGCTCGGTCTGGCGCTGCTGGCCGCCGGTTGCGCGACGCGCGCGCCTGCGCCGGACTCGGCGGTGCGTCAGGCGCTTGCGCCCACTGGCACGCTGCGCGTTGCGGTCTATCTCGGCAGTCCCACTTCTCTGGTGATCGATGCGAAGACTGGCGAGAAGGCCGGCGTCGCAGTGGACCTCGGCCGCGAGCTGGCCGCGCGCCTTGGTGTGCCGGTGCATCTGGTCGAACACAAGCTGGTCGCCGAGGTCGTCGCGGCCCTGCGCGAAGGACGTGCCGACTTCACCGTCACCAATGCTTCGGCAGAGCGCGCCAGGCTGGTCGACTTCACGCCACCGATTGTCGATCTCGAACTCGGCTATCTGGTGCTGCCGAACTCGCCGATCCGCGCGATTGCCGACGTCGACCGCGCCGGCATGCGCATCGGGGTGAGCCAAGGCAGCACCTCGCAAGGCACCCTGACGGCGGCTTATCGTGTGGCCCGTGTGGTCGGCGCGCCTTCGCTCACCGTGGCCGCGGGGATGCTCGGGCGCGGCGAGCTCGATGCCTTCGCAACCAACAAGGCCGTGCTGTACCAGATGGCCGATGGACTTCCCAGTGCGCGCATCCTCGACGGTCGCTGGGGCGTTGAACATTTGGCGATTGCCTTCCCGCAGGGACGCGGCGCCGGAACGGCCTATCTGCACGGCTTCGCCGAGGAAATGAAGGCGGGCGGTCAACTGCATACCGCCGCCGCCCGTGCCGGACTGCGCGGGACCGCGCAACCTTGATGCAAAGAGGCAAGACCATGTCGATCAAACCGTTCCAATTCCTTCTTGCTGCAGGCGCGCTCGCTATCGCGGCGTTTGCTGCACCGGCTGTGGCACAGACTTATCCGGCCAAACCGATCAAGGTCTATGTCGGCTATGCAGCCGGCGGTGCCGTCGACCTGATTGCGCGCGCGGTGGGGCAGAAGATTGCCGGCCCGCTCGGACAACCCATCGTGGTCGAAAACAAGCCCGGCGCCGGCTCCAACATCGCCATCAGGGCGACCATCGACAGCCCGCCCGACGGCTACACGCTGCTGCTCGCGGCCAATGCCCTGGCGGCCAATATGGCGCTGTACCAGCCGCAGCCGTTCGACGCCGAGCGTGACCTCGCGCCCGTCTCGTTTGTTGGCCGCGTACCGGTGGTGATCGCCGCGTCGACGACCAACGCCGATATGGCATCGATCAAACGTCTTCTGGAATTGGCCAAGGCCAAGCCCGGCAGCATCACCTTTGCGTCGCCAGGCAATGGCTCGACGCCGCATCTGGCAGTGGAACTGTTTGCGCGCGCGGCGGGGGTATCGCTGGCGCATGTGCCCTACAAAGGCGGTGCGCCAGCCATCACCGATACGATCGGCGGGCAGGTGGCGCTGGTGGCGGTCAATGCGCTCGAAGTGCAGCCGCATGTGAAGGCCGGCCGCCTCAAGGTGCTGGCGGTGATGAGCCCGACGCGCTCCCCCGCCCTGCCCGATGTGCCGACGATTGCGGAATCGGGTTTCCCCGGGTTCGAAGCTTCGGTCTGGTATGGCTTCATGGCGCCGGCCGCGACGCCAAAGCCGGTGATCGAGCGCCTGCATGCCGAAGTGCAAAAAGCGTTGGTCACGCCCGAGGTGCGCGAGCGCATGGCGGCGGTGGGTGGCGAGGCGGTGCCTGCCAGCATTGCCGATTTTGCTGCGCTGATTCGCGCCGACTGCCTGCGCTACGACAAGCTGGTGCGCGAAGCGAAAATCAAACCTGATTGACGACAAAAAATAGCACGGAGACGAGTTGATGAACCCTATGTTGAAGGCCATTGTGATGGCAGCGAGCCTTGCGGCCATGACGGTGGTGGCACCGGCGTTCGCGCAAGGCAAGGTGGAAGTGCAGTGGCTCGGCCAGGCGGCATTCAAGATCACCACACCGGGCGGCAAGGTGATCGTCACTGACCCCTGGCTGATCAACAACCCGATCACGCCAGCGCAATACAAGGATCTCGATGCCCTCGGCAAGATCGACGTATTACTCGTCACGCATGGTCATGGTGACCACATTGCCGATGCGCCGGCGCTGGCCCGCAAACACAACATTCCGGTGTGGATGCCCGGTGATCTTGCCCAAACGCTGACCACGTTGGGCGTGCTGCCGGGAGCCCAACTGCCGCGCTTCAACAAGAGCGGGCGCGTGACGCCAGCGCCCGGCATCCAGGTGACCGCCGTGCGCGCTGAACATTCGTCGGTCTATGTCTGGACCAATCCGGCCACCACCAAACCGGAGACGCATCCGGGCGGCGAGCCGATCGGCTACATCATCGAGCTCGAGAATGGTTTCAAGATCTGGCACATGGGCGATACCGGTCTGTTTGGCGATATGAAGTGGATCGCTCAGTACTACAAACCCGACCTGATCCTCGCGCCAATCGGCGGCAACTTCACGATGGATCCGGTCGATGCCGCCTATGCAATGCGCGAGATGATCAAGCCGAAGTTCGCGATCCCGATGCACTACGGCACCAATCCGCTCGCCAAGGGAACGGCCGAGGAATTTCGCAAGGCGATGGATGGCGCTGCGACCAAGGTGTTTTACATGAAGCCCGGCGAGAAAGTAGAGTTCTGACCGGTATGCGCGCTTCTGTTGGTAGTCAACGCGGCAATCAAAGCGGCAATCAAAGCGGCATTCAACGCAGCAATCAAGGAATCGAGGCATGAAAACGCAAGTAGCCATCATCGGCGGCGGCCCGGCCGGCATGCTGCTCTCTGAAATTCTCCATCGCCACGGCATCGACAGTGTGGTGCTCGAAGCGAGGAGCCGCGAGTATGTGCTCTCGCGCATTCGCGCCGGAGTGCTGGAGCAAGGCACGGTGGATGTGTTGCGTGAATACGGACTTGGCGAGCGCATGGATCGCGATGGCCATCCGCACGATGGTGCCGAAATTGTGTGGGCCGGGCGCGACCGTTATTTCATCGACGCGTGGAAATACGCGGGCCGCCGCTTCATGACCTACGGCCAGACCAATGTTCAGGAAGACTTGTTTGCGGCGGCAGACCGGCGCAATGCCAAGGTGTTGAACGAGGCGCTTGAGGTGCAGCCGCACGGCATGACGACGGATGCGCCTTACGTCACCTTTCGCCACAACGGTGTGGTTGAGCGGCTCGATTGCGATTTTCTGGCTGGCTGTGATGGTTATCACGGTGTGTCACGCAAGGCGATTCCCGCGTCCATCCTGCGCGAATTTGAAAAGGTCTATCCGTTCGGCTGGCTCGGCGTGCTCTCCGAGACACCGCCACTGGAGCATCTGACCTATTGCAACCATCCGCGCGGATTTGCCCTGGCGTCGCAGCGCAACCCCATGTTGTCGCGCTATTACGTGCAGGTGCCGCTCGACGACAAGGTTGAGGACTGGTCAGACGACCGCTTCTGGACGGAATTGAAAGCGCGTTATCCGCAAGATGTGGCTGACCGCATCGTCACTGGCCCGTCGATTGAAAAATCAATCGCGCCTCTGCGCAGCTTCGTCGCCGAGCCGATGCGCCATGGACGCCTGTTTCTCGCGGGCGATGCCGCGCATATCGTGCCGCCAACCGGCGCGAAGGGGCTGAATCTTGCGGTGTCGGACGTGTTTTATCTGTCACGCGCGCTGCAAGCGTTTTACGGCAAGGGGTCGTCGACGCTGCTCGATGGCTATAGCGATATGGCATTGCGCCGTGTCTGGAGCTCGGTGCGCTTCTCGTGGTGGCTCACCAATCTGCTGCATCGCTTTCCCGGCATGACCGAGTTTGAGCAGCGCGCGCAGGAGTGCGAGTTGGCTTATCTTGCCTCGTCGGTGCACGCTTCGGCGAGCGCGGCCGAGCAATACGCCGGGCTGCCGTTTGAAACTGCTTGATGAAACGGCTTGATGAAGCGGCCTGATTTGCGTTTATCCAATGCGCCAGAAGCCGCTCCCACCAACACTCTTGACAATATTATGCTCTGACAATGGCTTCCACCAACACTCTCCCAGAAACATTCATCAAAACTCCTGGCTGGCTCGACTGGTACGCCGGCCCGGCAAAGCCGTGCTTTCAACTGCCGCCCGGCAGTGTCGATGCGCATTGCCACGTATTCGGGCCGGGAAATGAATTCCCCTATGCACTGGAGCGCAAGTACACGCCATGCGATGCCTCCAAAGCGCAGTTGTTCGCATTGCGCGATCACCTGGGCTTTGACAAAAACGTCATCGTGCAGGCCACCTGCCATGGCGCCGACAACCGCGCTCTGGTCGATGCGCTCAAGGCGTCGAACAACAAGGCGCGCGGCATCGCCACCGTAAAGCGCAGCATCACTGACAACGAGTTGCAGGAGTTGCATGTTGCAGGCGTGCGCGGGGTGCGCTTCAACTTCGTCAAGCGCCTGGTCGATTTCACGCCCAAGGACGAGTTGATGGAAATCGCGCAGCGCGTCAACCCGCTGGGCTGGCAGGTGGTGATTTATTTCGAAGCGGTGGACTTACCCGAGCTGTGGGATTTTTTCACTGCGCTGCCCACCACCGTGGTGGTCGATCACATGGGCCGGCCCGATGTGAAACTGCCGGTCGATGGCCCGCAGTTTCAGTTGTTCGTCAAAATGATGCGCGAGTATCCGAACATCTGGTCGAAGGTGACCTGCCCCGAGCGGCTGTCAGAAGCCGGGCCGCCGGCGTTGCATGGCGAGCAAAACGCCTACCGCGATGTGGTGCCGTTCGCCAAATTGCTGGTTGATACTTTCCCTGACCGCGTGATCTGGGGCACCGACTGGCCGCATCCGAATCTCAAGAACCACATGCCGGATGACGGCTTGCTGGTCGATTTCATTCCGCACATTGCCACCACCCAAGCCTTGCAACAAAAATTGCTGGTGGATAATCCCACCCGCCTGTACTGGAAGTAACCCGACACCCGCACCCACCGGAACCCACACCATGTCACTCGACAAACCCTATCTCGACGTACCCGGCACGACCGTCTTCGACATGGAGCAGTCGCGCAAAGGCTACTGGCTCAACCAGTGTTGCATGTCACTCATGAAGGCGGACAATCGTGCGCGCTTTCTCGCGGATCAGCGCGCCTATCTCGATGAATGGCCGATGAGTGAGGAGCAGAAGCAGGCGATCCTCACCGCCGATATGAACCGTGCGATTCGCGCCGGCGGCAATATTTACTTTCTCGCCAAATGGGGCGCGACACACGGCAAGAGTTTTCAGCAGATGGCCGGCAGCATGACCGGCATGACCGAGTTTGAATACCGCGACATGATGATTGCCGGCGGCCGTTCGGTTGAGGGCAACCGGGTGGTGGGCGAGGGTGGTACTGCGCAGGATCACCGCCAGCCGCAAGGCTCGGGCACCGGCAAACTTCTTTGAATCGGGGCAATTGACATGGCACGCATCACCGCATCTGTTTACACCTCGCACGTTCCGGCCATCGGCGCGGCGCTGGACCTTGGCAAGAGCCACGAGCCTTACTGGGCGCCACTCTTCAAGGGGTACGAGCCTTCCAAAGTATGGATGAAGGCGGCCAAACCCGATGTGATTTTTCTGGTCTTCAACGACCACGCCACCGCATTCAGCCTGGAGATGATTCCGACGTTTGCGATTGGCACCGCTGCCCACTACAAGGTCGCTGACGAAGGCTGGGGGCCGCGCCCGGTGCCTGACGTGCAGGGCCATCCTGCTCTCGCCTCGCATATCGCCCAGTCGGTAATCCAGCAAGACTTCGACCTTACCGTGGTCAACAAGATGGATGTTGATCATGGCCTCACGGTGCCGCTTTCCTTGATGTGTGGTCAGCCCCCGGCAGACAATTACGCTTGGCCTTGCCCGGTGATTCCCTTCGCAGTCAACGTGGTGCAGTATCCGGTGCCTTCGGGCAACCGCTGCTTTCAGTTGGGTCGCGCGATTCGCCGTGCGATTGAGTCGTTTGACGAAGACCTCAACGTGCAGGTGTGGGGCACCGGCGGCATGAGCCACCAGTTGCAAGGGCCGCGCGCGGGTCTCATCAACAAGGAGTTCGATGCGGCGTTTCTCGATCAGTTGATCGCCGACCCTGCAGCGTTGGCGCAAAAGCCGCATATCGATTACGTGCGTGATGCCGGTTCTGAAGGCATCGAACTCGTGATGTGGCTGATCGCGCGCGGCGCGATGAGTGACATCGGTGACCAAAATGCGCCGGGCGGCAAGGCACCGCATGTGCGTCATCGCTTCTATCACGTGCCCGCATCGAACACAGCGGTGGGCCATTTGATTCTCGAAAACCAATAAGCGCAGGCGGCACGCGTTGCCGCATGCCGTAGTTACGCTTTAGCGCTTTACCTTCCCAATTTAATTCGGAGCACTTCATGAAAGTCTGTCTTGCAGGCGCCGGCGCATTCGGCATCAAGCACATCGAAGGCATGCAAAAAATCGACGGCGTCGAAGTCGTCTCGCTGATTGGGCGCGAGTTGCCGAAGACACAGGAGATCGCAAACAAATTCGGCATCAAGCACGTCAGCACCGACCTCGCCGAAGGCCTCGCGATCAAGGAAGTGGACGCCGTGATCTTATGCACGCCGACGCAAATGCACGCGGCGCAAGCGATTGCCTGCCTGAAAGCCGGCAAGCACGTGCAGGTCGAGATTCCCATGGCAGACAACCTCAAGGACGCTCAAGAGATTGTCGCGCTGCAAAAGCAAACCGGCCTCACGGCGATGTGCGGCCATACGCGGCGCTTCAACCCGAGCCATCAATGGGTCAACAAGAAAATCCGCGCCGGCGAATTCAAGATTCAGCAGATGGATGTGCAGACCTATTTTTTCCGTCGCACCAACATGAATGCGTTGGGCCAGGCGCGCTCGTGGACCGACCATCTGCTCTGGCACCACGCCGCGCATACGGTCGATTTGTTCCAGTATCAGACCGGCGAAGAAGTCACGGTGGCGCATGCGGTGCAAGGGCCGGTCCACCCCAATCTCGGCATTGCGATGGACATGTCGATCCAGTTGAAGACCAAAGGTGGCACGATCTGCACACTGTCGCTGTCGTTCAACAACGATGGCCCGCTCGGTACCTTCTTCCGTTACATCGGCGACACCGGCACCTACCTCGCGCGCTACGACGATCTGTTCAATGGCAAAGATGAAAAGATCGACGTGTCCAAGGTCGATGTCTCGATGAACGGCATCGAGCTGCAAGACCGTGAATTTTTCGCCGCGATTCATGACAAGCGCGAGCCCAATTCAAGCGTCGCCAAGGTGCTGCCTTGCTATCAAATTCTGCATCAGCTTGAACAGGGCATGGGTTGATTGCTTAGAATCAACGCGCGCGTAGTCTGCGGATCGGTGGCTCCGAGCAGGACCTCGCGCATCGTATGCGACGACAGCACCCGCACTTCCGCCACGCCGGCGATCCCCGCCGCGCACGCGCATGCCGCAAGCAGTACTCTCAGTCCTCGCAGTCGCCGCAGTCGCAAAGGATTCGAAGTCATTTTCCTTATCGCAGCAGCATTGTGGTCTGTGACGAATCAAACCCTTGGCATCAGCCGTTCGTAGCAGCACTGCTGCCTGAGAGCCGCTCCCACCAAGGTTTTCAGGCCGATGGGCGTGCCGAATCCTGACTTACAGAATATGGGTGCCGAGCCACCACGCCACGGCCGCCACAAACGCGGAGCAGGGAATCGTCAGTACCCAGGCCCACACGATATTGCCGGCCACGCCCCACTTGACCGCAGAGAGCTTGTTTGACGCGCCGACACCGACGATGGCGCCGGTGATGGTGTGGGTGGTCGAGACCGGGATGCCGAGTGCGGTGGCGAGGAACAGGGTTGCCGCGCCGCTGGTCTCGGCGCAAAAGCCGCCGACTGGTTTCAACTTGGTGATCTTCTGGCCCATGGTTTTGACGATGCGCCAGCCGCCGAACATGGTGCCGAGGCCAATCGTCACGTAACAGACTGCCACTACCCAACCAGGCAAATGGTCTTTGCTCGCTTGCAGCCATGAGGGGAAGGTGCCGGGGTTGGCGGCAGCCGCGGCGATCAACAGCATCCAGATGATGCCTGCGGTTTTTTGCGCGTCGTTGCCGCCGTGACCCAGGCTGAACAATGCCGCCGACACCAGTTGCATTTTGCGGAACAGCTTGTCAACCTTGCGCGGCGTGGCGCGAAAAAACAGCCAGGACACCGCAATCATCAAAGCCGCGCCGAGCAGGAAGCCGAGCATCGGCGAGAGCACGATGAACACGATGGTCTTGATCAGGCCGCTGGCCACCAGCCCGCCTGAACCCACCTTGGCCATTGCGGCACCGGCCAGCCCGCCGATCAAAGCGTGGGAGGAGCTTGACGGAATGCCGTAAAACCAGGTGATGAAGTTCCAGGAAATGGCGCCGATCAGCGCACCGAACACCACGTAGTGATCAACGATGGACGGGTCAATGATGCCTTTGCCCACGGTGGCCGCCACCTTGAGCGGGAACACGAAATAAGCGAAGAAATTGAAAAATGCTGCCCACAGGACTGCCCATTGCGGCTTGAGCACGCCGGTGGAGACGACGGTGGCGATCGAGTTGGCGGCGTCATGAAACCCGTTCATGAAGTCGAACACCAGCGCGAGCAGAATCAGGAACAGCAGGATTTCGAGCGTCATGTCGGGGCCGCTGCGCTACGCGTTTTCCACCACGATGCCCTCAAGAATGTTGGCGACATCCTCGCATTTGTCGGTCACGGTTTCGAGCAACTCGTAAATTTCTTTCATCTTGATGATGTTGAGCACGTTCGGCTCTTCGCGGAACAGCTTGGCCATGGCCGCGCGCATGACGTGGTCGGCGTCTGATTCGAGCTTGTCGATTTCTTCACACAGCACCAGGATGTCTGCGGCGTTGTCGGTCTTAGGCAGCAGCCTGACGGCCGCTTGCACCTTGGCCGCGCAGTGGACGCAGATCTCTGCCAGCTTCTGCGCTTCGGGTGTAACCGCCTTGATGTCGTAGAGAAAGATTGAATGGGCCACGTCCTCGATCAAATCGAGAATGTCGTCCATGGTGGTGATGAGGGTATGGATCGCGTCGCGGTCGAGCGGCGTGATGAAGGTCTTGTGCAGCAGCTCGACGGTCTGGTGGGTGATCTTGTCGGCTTTTTTCTCGATGGTCTCAATCGAGTAGGCGCGCCGTTCGAGATTATCGAAGCTCGCCATCAGTGCCGCCAGTTCACGGCTGCCCTCGACGATGGTGTCCGCGTGCTCGTTGAAGTATTCGTAAAAACGGCCCTCTTGGGGCATGAAGCGACCGAACATGTTTGATCCTCGCAAACGGCGTGTCCCCGGCGGTGTCCACAGGGCAGCACGGCGCGAATTATAGAGGCTGCGTCCTTCTGCGGTGATAATCGTGCGATGCATTCACCGCTGCAACCAGAGACAAATCAGCCCCGCGTGTTCTACGGCTGGGTCGTGGTTGCCGCCGCCCATGTGGTGCTGTTCACAATCTTCGGTGTGGCCTATTCGTTCTCGTCATTCTTCGGGGCCCTACAGACCGAGTTTGATGCCAATCGCGCGCAGACCTCGTTCGCGTTTTCGCTGTCGGTTTTTCTCTACTTTGCGGTTGGCATCGGCGCCGGTGTCATCGCCGATCGCACGCACGTGCGCAAGGTGGTCGGCTTCGGCATTGTGGCGTTGGCGCTCGGCATGTTTTTCGCTGCACGCGTGTCTTCGCTGACGGGGTTCTATGTAGCCTATGGCCTCGGTGTTGGTCTTGGCATAGGCTGCGCCTACGTGCCCGCCATCGCCGCTGTGCAGCCGTGGTTTGTGCGCCGGCGCGGGCTGGCAGCCGGCATCGCCTCGGCGGGCATTGGCCTGGGCACCCTGATTGGCCCGCTCGCGGCGGCGGCATTGATCGAACGCATGGGCTGGCGTGACACCTTGACGTGGTTTGCCGCCGCGACCCTGCTGCTGGGCACAGCGGCGCTGTGGCTGGAGAAATCGCCACAGGCCAAGGGGCTGTATCCGGACAACGACCCGGCGGCGCAAAGCAATCTGGCCGTCTCGGGTAGGACATTTCGCGAGGCCATTGCCACACGTGAATTCCGTCTGTTTTTTCTCGCCTTGCTGGCCATGTCGGCGGCGCAGTTCATGCCTTTTGTGCATCTGGCGCGCCACGCGCTCGATCGCGGCTTTACGCTGGCGCAGGGCGCGCTGCTGCTGGGTGTCATCGGCATCGGCAGTTTTGCGGGGCGTTTCTTTTTGACCGGTGTTGCCGACCGCCTCGGCAATCGCAACATGCTCGCTGCGAGCTATGCCGGGATGGGCGTGGCTTTTGCGTGGTGGTGGCTGACCTTGGCGCTGCCGCCGAGCCTGATGGCGCTGGGTGTGTTCGCCTTTGTTTTCGGGGCCAGCTACGGCGCAATGGTCGGCGTGTGCCCGCCGCTGTGCATGGCCTACTTTGGCGGCAAGTCGCTCTCGGGTCTGATTGGCGCGCTGTACTTCGCGGCGGGCATCGGCAGCTTGTTTGCGCCCACCTTTGCCGGCTGGATGTATGACGTCTCGCAGTCTTACGCGGTGCCGCTGGTGGTGGCGGTTCTCGCCAATGCGCTCGCTACCTGGATTGCGCTGCGCCTGCCTGCCGCTTGATTGCCGGCCGCCGGACGTCGTGCCGCCGCTATACTGCGGCCTTTTTTGGAGAAAACCATGGCAGGCCTGATCATTGAAGACATCACCGTCGGCAGCGGCGCAGAAGCGGTTGCGGGCAAACACATCAGCGTGCATTACACCGGCTGGCTGTTTAACGACGGCAATCTGGGCGCAAAGTTTGATTCGTCGAAGGATCGCGGTCAGCCCTTCGATTTTCCGCTCGGCGCGGGCCATGTCATCAAAGGCTGGGACGAAGGTTTCGCGGGCATGAAGGTGGGCGGTGTGCGCAAGCTCACCATCCCACCAGAGATGGGCTATGGCGCGCGCGGTGCTGGCGGGGCGATTCCACCCAACGCGACTTTGCTGTTTGAAGTCGAACTGCTGGGCATTTGAAGTCCCGGTGCTGCGGCTGATTCCGGGCAAGCGAAGCACGGGTGCCACCGCGCAAGCAACAAACACCGGCGGCAGATAGAAAAAGGGCCAACTAGCGTTGGCCCTTTTTCGTTAGCACCGGCCAGACTGCGCCGGCAATGCGTTGCGATTACTTGCGCTTGGCAGCGGTGGCTTTCGAGGCAGCTTTGACGCTCTCGACAGCTTTGCTGGCAACGTTCGACATATTGGTTTCCGCCATGTCGAGCGCTTGCTTGGCCATTTTGCTGGCGTTGTCGTAAGCCGACGTCGCAGCGGCGACAGCGGATTTGAGGGCGGCAACTGCGGTTTCCGAACCGGCGGGCGCGTTCTTGAGCGACTTGTCGATCAGGGTGGCAAACTCTTTTTGCACCGAGCCGGACTGCTCTTCAGCGGCCTTACGCAGGGCAGTCTGGGTCTCGGTGACGATGCCGTAGACTTGCTTGCTGTAGCTGATCGATTTCTCGACGGCGGGCTGGGTCAGGCTGGCGTTGAACGCCATGAACTCTTTGGCGTCCTTGACTTCGAGCGCAGCGCGGGTGTTGTAGGCGGCTTCGTCGAACACGGCCTTGTAGGTCGCGACGTTGAGTTCAACCAGTTTTTCGAAGCCGGCGAAACCGGTCGAAGCAACGGCGAAGAAATTGTCAAAACTGGCTTTGCCAGCGGAAGCGAATTGCTCAGGAGTCGTGTACATGGTGGTGTCCTTTTGAGTGAATGGAAAACGGAGAAAAACGTGATGCAGAAAATGGAATTTCGCGGAACTTGGATGACTTCAAGATGACCTTGGATGCAATTGGTGCATCGCAACAATTGCAATTATAGTGATGGCGCATCCAAAGTCAAGATATTTTTGGTGCGATGCACAATATTTTGACAGTTTTCATTTAAATCATTGTTTATATTAATAAAAATAAGAAAGCTAAATGCGTGATGACCTTTTATTGATAGGTTTGCAGTCACTGACTCACGGGTCTGTGCGGTGCAATAAGTTGGCCCAAAATGGGAACTGAGGGAACTGAACGGATATCCCGCGAACCGCTGGCGCCTGTACTTGTGGCCTGGTCTGGTTCGCCCAGGCTCGTGGCCGCCGGGCGTGCCTACGGGATGCCTGCACTGTTTGTTTTGCTGTGGGCCACCGGTTTTATCGGTGCCAAACTCGGTTTGCCCTACGCGCCACCGCTCCAATTTTTGTTGTGGCGCTTTGGGGTTGTGATTGTGCTCATGACCTTGCTGGCATGGGCCGCGCGCGCACTGTGGCCGCGCGGGGTGCAACTGGCGCATGTCGCGGCGGCGGGGGTGCTGTTGCAGGCAGGCTATCTGGGTGGCGTGTTCACGTCGATCAACCTCGGCATGCCGGCGGGGGTGTCGGCATTGATCGTCGGCCTGCAGCCAATTCTCACCGCAGCCTTTGCCGCGACCACGACTTCGTCACTGCGTGAGCGGGTGAGCGCGCGCCAATGGGCCGGCTTTGTGCTCGGGTTCGGCGGTGTGGCGCTGGTGGTGTCAAACAAGCTTGGCAACGGCAGTTTCGGCTGGCTCGCGTTCGCTGCGGTGGCGCTCGCTCTGGTGTCGATCACGGCGGGTACGCTCTACCAAAAACGCTATTGCGGCGCGCAGGATTTGCGCACCCAGTCAGTGGTGCAATTCATCGCGGCCGGCCTCGTGCTGCTGCCACTGTCGTTGCTGTTCGAGACCCGCAGTGTGGTGTGGAGCGGTCAACTGGTATTTGCGCTGTTGTGGCTGGTGCTGGTGTTGTCGCTGGGAGCGATCACGCTGCTGCTGTTGCTGATCCGGCGTGGCGCAGCGACGCAAGTGTCAAGCCTGATGTATCTGGTGCCGCCGGTAACGGCGCTGATCGCGTGGTGGGTGTTTGATGAAACCCTCACACCGCTGGTATTTGCCGGGATGGTAGTTTCGGTTGCGGGTGTGGCGCTGGTAGTGCGGGTTCCGATACGGCCACTGGCAGCTTGAGCGGTGGATCAGGTGCAGGCTGGTTAAACTGCGCGCGCACCGTCTCATCGCCATCACGAGATTGCGTTGCCGATTTTTTGTGCCGCCCATTTCAAAACGACTTCAAGGAGCATCATGTCTGATCAGCAGGCCGTTGACCATGCCATCACCAGCCGCCGCTCGGTGCGCGGTTTTTTGCCCACGCCAGTACCGCGCAGCACGGTGGAAGAGATTCTCGCGGTTGCCAGCCGCGCACCTTCAGGCACCAATATTCAGGAGTGGAAGGTCTATGTGCTGATGGGGGGCGCCAAGCAAAATCTGTCCACCAAGATTCTCGCCGCGCACGACGAAGACTACGCGCGCAAGCAGCGCAAGGAGCCGCCGCTGCACACGACCGAGTATGAGTATTACCCGCGCCAGTGGTTCGAGCCTTATCTGGGGCGGCGCCGCAAGCTGGGCTGGGATCTATATGGCCTGCTCGGCATCGGCAAGACCGATTACGACAAGATGCACGCGACCCACGGCAACAACTACACCTTCTTCGGCGCGCCGGTGGGCCTGATCTTCACGATTGACCGGCGACTGGAAGCCGGTTGCTGGCTGGACTACGGCATGTTCCTCCAGAACATCATGGTGGCGGCGCGCGGGCGTGGCCTCGACACCAGCCCGCAGCAGGCGTTCTCGGCGTTTCACAAAATCATTACTGCCGAGTTGAAACTCCCGGACAACGAACAGGTGCTATGCGGGATGTCACTCGGTTACGAGGACCACAAGGCTCCCGCTAATGCGCTCAAGACCGAACGTGCAAGCCCTTCGGAGTTCGCGGTGTTCGTCGAGTAACTACGCGCAGAGCATTTGTGCGGCGCGTGCCGCAGGCGGACGCCGCGTCACAGTCGAGTACGCCGCCGCGGACTGCCTGCAACGCGCCTGCGCCGGGTGGCGCGGAAATGACGCAGTTGCCTTTCAGCGGGTCATCTGCGGCGCGGCATCTACCGTGTTGCCGCTGCGTGCCGCCATTTGCTGCATGCGCGCCTGCTTGAGGGTGTCGGCAATCTGCGAGTGGCCGAGGCGCAACGCGAGATCAACCGCCGAATCACCTTCGGCATTAACCGCCGTCGAATCCGCACCATTGCGCAGGAACAGTTCGACCAAACCGCCGTGGCCCTTGGCGGCCGCGTACATCAGACAGGAATAGCCGCCCGGCCCTCTGACGTTGGGGTCAAGATTCATGTTGAGCAGTTTTTGCGCGTAAACCAGATTGCCTTTTTCGATGGCGTAGAACAGCGCCTTCTGCGCCTCCGTGCTGTCGTCACGCTCCAGCCCGCTGGGGATCAGCTTGACCACATGATTGATTAGCGACACGCCTACCATGAGCGCCAGCGTCAAAATGAGCGGAACTTTGGAAATACCCAGTGCCTGCGCATACTGGCCGGGCAAATTGGCACCGATCACCAGCAGCACGATGATGAGAAAAAACGTAAAGCGCATGTACAGCAACAGCGCCACGAACACCACTGCACCGAGGGTGATGAGCAGATATTCAATCTTGATACCGAGTTGATCGGTAATGCTTGCGGGCAGGTTGGCGATGAGCGCAATCACTGCGACCATACTGACCAGTACCCATTCTTTTGTGCTGATTTTGAGATTCATCAGTTTCCCTTTCCAGCGCTGGTTTGGTGTGCACTTGCGCGGCATCCAACCGCCATTGTGCCGCAATTTGCGCCCTGCGGTAGCGCGTATTAAACGTCGGGGGTCAATGGTGGGCGGTGAACTGCAAGGAGGATACTGCGGCACTACGTCTTTGCCGCGCTCGCGTCTCTGAGAAATACCGGCATGGACGCCAGTGATTCACTAAAATGCAGTGCGAACTACGTGAGGCAAAAAACAATGGCAGGATGGCAGTTGAAGTGGCAGCAGGTTGCGCGCGCGATGCGGAACATCTGCATCGCAGGGCTGGCGGTGCCAATGGCTTTGGCCCTGTTGACCGCGCCGTCAGCGATGGCGGCGGAAACGAAAGCATCCGCAACGCGCAATGGGAGTGCGGCAGCGCAGGGACCCGGACTCAAATCCCATGTCGCGCTGGTGATCGATCAGGTGACGGGTGAATTGCTCATTGCCAAAAATGTCGACGAGGTGCATGCGGTCGCCTCGATCACCAAACTGATGACCGCGCTGGTGATTCTCGAGGCGCGCGTGCCGCTTTCCGAGCTGGTCGAAATTGGCTCTGAGGATGTCGACACCGAACGCGGCACGCGCTCACGCCTCAAGCTAGGCGCGCAACTGTCGCGCAATGACTTGCTGCACCTCGCGCTGATGGCCTCGGAAAACCGCGCCGCACACGCGCTCGGCCGCAGCTATCCGGGCGGTCTGGCCGCCTTTGTCGAGGCGATGAATGCCAAAGCGCGCGACCTCGGCATGGTGCGCACGCGCTTTGTCGATCCTACTGGTTTGTCGAGTGCCAACGTCGCCACGGGGGCAGATCTTGCGCGTCTGGTGCGTGAAGCCCACCGCCATGCGCTGATCCGGCAATACTCGACTGACAGCGCGCACGATGTCACCGTCGGTAGCAGGGTGCTGCGTTTCAACAATACCAACCGTCTGGTGGCCAGCGAGAACTGGGACATCGGATTGTCGAAGACTGGCTACATCAACGAAGCCGGGAAGTGCCTGGTGATGCAGGTGAAGATTCAGGGCCGCCCGCTAGTGATTGTGCTGCTTGACTCGTGGGGCAAGCTGACCCGCATTGGCGATGCCAACCGCATCAAGAAATGGCTGGCTTCGTCAGCGGCGCTGGGGCGGGCGGGCCGCGGCGCCTGAAGACATCTGGCGGTCAGACCGCTGGCAGCACAGTGCCGGCGCACTCGCCAAATCCGATGCGCGCGGCCCCTGGTTTCACGCAATGCGCCTTGAGGATCAGCGTGTCGTGATCTTCAATGAAAGTGCGCTGCTCGCCCCCCGCGAGCTTGAGCGTTTCCTTGCCACCCTTGGTGAGTTCGAGAATCGACCCAGCCTCGTCTGGAGCCGGCCCCGATTGCGTGCCGGTACCGAGCAAATCCCCCGGTTGCAGATTGCATCCGCCGCTGGTGTGATGCGCAATCATTTGGGCCACGGTCCAATAGGCATGGCGAAAGCTGGCTTGCGACAGGCGCTGTGGCGCGAGTGACGCCGCATGCATTTTTTGCGTCAGCAACCAGGCTTCCACCGTGATGTCGATGGCACCGTGTGCACGGTTGTCCGCGGCGTCGAGATAGGGCAGGGGTTGCGGATCAGCCTCGGCGCGCGTCCACGCCGTGCGATAGGGTGCGAGCGCTTCCATCGTCACCACCCAGGGTGAGATGGTCGACGCGAAGTTTTTGCCGAGGAAGGGGCCGAGCGGCTGGTACTCCCAGGTCTGCACATCGCGCGCCGACCAATCGTTGAGCAGGCACATGCCGAAGGCGTGTTGCTCGGCCTCGGCCATCGGCACGCGTGCGCCTTGCGCATTGGCCGGACCTACCCACACCGCAAGTTCCAGTTCGTAATCGAGGCGCTTGCAAGCGGCGAACACGGGTGCAGCATCGGCCAGCCCTTTGATCTGGCCCATCGGGCGCGGGAAGGTCTGCCCCGACACGCCAATCGACGACGAGCGGCCGTGATACGCAATCGGCACGTATTTGTAATTGGGCAACAGCGGGTTGTCGGGGCGGAACAATTTGCCCACGGCTGTAGCGTGATGGATCGAGGTAAAAAAATCGGTGTAGTCGCCGATGCGTGCGGGCAGGGTCATTTCCGCCTCATGCCGCGCCACCAGCGCGCCTCTGAGCTTGGCTTCGGCCGCGCTGCCACTGCGTAGTGCGCGTGACAGGGCGAGCCGAAGCGTACTCCACGCCGCCGCACCGGCGCCCATGAAATCGTTAAGCGTTGAGCCTTGCAGCAATGCCGCCGCATCTTTCGCGGCGCCTTCAAAAACACCGCTCGCCAATGCTGTCTGCATGTCGAGAATCTGGTCGCCGATGGCTACGCC
Organism: Burkholderiales bacterium; assembly: GCA_031430015.1. Lineage (GTDB taxonomy): Bacteria > Pseudomonadota > Gammaproteobacteria > Burkholderiales > JAEUOS01 > CANJDH01. Next base: position 2,892 of record JANPAR010000081.1, on the reverse strand, counting down.
GATGCGTGCCGCATTCGCCGTGGCGTCACGCGCCGCCGAAGCTACGCCTGCGCGCCGGAACGCGCCAAACGGCAGATTCTGGATCGTGAAGTCGCAGCCGGCCACGTTGGCCGAAGCGACCCAACTAGTGAGAGATGCGTCGTGGGTTTCGTTGAGTGCCATGATGATATCTCGATGCACGCCCGCTGAGTGCCCGATGCGTGCCTGATGAATGTGAATGACGCCTAGCGCGCTTTCGCGCAGACGACCACGCTTATTTTTCTGCCGCCACTTTTTTCGCTGCGGAAGTTTTACCAATATTCTTGCCGGCAGACTTTGATGCAAACGCCACCATGGTCACGCCCGGTTTCTTCTTCCCTGACATTAACTCGGCGAGCGCACGCTTGCCGGCTGGCTCGCCGTCCTTGATCGCTTCACGATAGAGCACGGCTGCTTTGTTGCGATCGATCTTCACGCCCTTGCCGTCTGCATACATCTCGCCAAGCGACACCTTGGCAAACGAGTTGCCGCCCTTGGCCGAGGCCTCGAACAGACGCAACGCTTCTTTGTATTCGACCTCGTTGGTGTTGCCGTCGCGCAGCATCTTGCCGAGGCGGTGCTGCGCGTCCCAATGGCCTTGCGCCGCCGCCAGCGAATACCAGTCAACGGCAGAGTGCGCATTGGCCGGCACGCCGCTGCCCGTCTCGTACAGCGCACCGAGCTTGGTCTGCGCCGGGGCAAAGCCAATGGTGGCGGCCAGTTCGTACAGCTCTGCCGCGCGTGCAGGGTTCTTGGGCACACCATTGCCTTGCTCGTTCATTTCACCCAGCGTCGTCGCGGCCAGAGGATGATTCTTGGTCAGCGCTTTTTCGAACCACTGTACTGCGTATTTGGGGTCGGCCTTGACGCCGTCGCCGCGCAAATGCATCAGACCCAGAAGGTGTTGTGCATCGGCGTGCCCGGCCTCACCGGCCTCGGCAAACTCCTTCAACACCAGGGGAATATTGCGTTTGGATTTGGCCTGCATGCCGCGCAAGAATGCTTCTTCTCCGGGCCTGCTTGCGGGCTGGGCGTTGGCCGCCGCATCAGACTGGGCTTGCACGGCGGGGCAGGCCAACGCACATAAAAATCCGGCAATCAGGAGTGAACGCATCTATAGTTGGGCTGGAGAGACACAACGTAACAGAATAACACTGAACATTGGCCCAAGACCGGCGGGATGAGTCTGCGAACTGCGCCGTAAACCGGCGTCATTGACACGGGGACACGAGGCGCAGGACACTTCACCCCGCCTGCATTCACACCACTCTGGGAACTGCCTTGAAAAAAATCGACATCTTCAATCACGTCATGCCGGCCGCCTACCTCGACCTGCTCAAACAACACTCGAAAGACGCCGGCATCGTCAAGCGCATGGCGGGGCTCACCATGCTGTGGAATATCGAAGCACGCGTCGAGATGCTCAAGCAATGGCCCGAAGTTCAGCAAGTGCTCACCTTGGCATTGCCGCCGCCCGAAGCGCTCGGCGGACCGGACGCCGCTCCCGGCTTCGCACGCGTCGCCAACGATGGCATGGCCGCGATGGTAGCCAAATGGCCGCAGCAGTTCCCGGCGTTTGTCGCCACGCTGCCAATGAACAACGTGCCTGCCGCCCTCGAAGAAATGGACCGCGCCATCAACCAACTGGGCGCGCGCGGCATTCAGCTCACCACCAGCGTCAATGGCCGCCCGCTCGATGAAGCAGAGTTCTACCCGGTGTTCGAGCGCGTCACCCAACACCACAAGATGCCAGTCTGGATGCACCCGATCCGCCCCGGCTCGCGGCCCGATTATCCGAGTGAAGACAAATCGAAATACGAAATCTGGCAAGTGCTCGGCTGGCCCTACGAGACCAGCGTCGCGATGGCGCGCATCGTGTTCTCCGGCCTGCTTGAAAAGTTGCCCGAGCTGCGCATCATCACCCACCACTGCGGCGCGATGGCACCGTATTTCGCCGGGCGCATGGACACGCTATGGGCGCAGCTCGGCAGCCGCAGCGCCGGCGACAACTACGAGGAAGTGCTCAAGCGCATGGCGAAAAAGCCGATTGAGTATTTCAAAATGTTCTACGCCGACACCGTTCTCGGCGGCTCCAGCTCGGCGCTGCGTTGCGGCCTCGATTTTTTCGGTGCCGACAAGGTCGTGTTTGCCAGTGATTGCCCGTTCGATCCCGAGGGCGGGCCGATGTTTATCCGCGAAGGCATCCGCTCAATTGAAGATTTACAGCTGAGTGAAGGCGAACGCCGCAAAATCTATTTTGAAAATGCGCTCAAGTTGCTGAAGATGGAGACGACCGCATCATGAAAAAAAGCTTCTGCATATTCCCAGGAATGGCTCTGGCAGCCGCTTTCAGCCTTACTTCCCTCTGCGCAGGCATCGGCTCCATGCTGCCTGCTTCATCTGCGCATGCCCAGACCTGGCCGCAGCGTCCCGTCACCCTCGTCGTCCCTTATGCGCCCGGCACCGGCATCGACATCATCGCGCGCACGCTCTCGCCCAAACTCGCCGAGCGCTTGGGCCAAGGTGTGATTGTCGACAACAAGCCGGGTGCCAGCGGCAACCTCGGTGCCGACTTCGTTGCCAAGGCTCCGCCCAACGGGCACACGCTGATGATCACGGTCAACACCTTCGTCATCACACCCGCGCTCTACAAAAACCTGCCGTACGACCCTGTCAATGATTTCACGGTGATGGGCAAACTCGCCACCGGCAACCTCGCGCTGGTGGTCAACCCCACCGCGCTGCCGGTGAAGACGCTCGACGAACTGGTCGCCTACGTCAAAGCCCGGCCCGGAAAAATCAACTACGGCACGCCGGGCAACGGCACACCGCAGCACCTCGCCATCGAGCTGATGAAACAGCGCCTCGGCCTCG
>JANPAR010000080.1:0-16037 GCA_031430015.1 Burkholderiales bacterium | reverse complement strand
AAGTCGTTCAAACGCTTGCGTGGCTTCGACCAAATTCCTGCGCTCGTTCGCCAAATGCGGCCTGCATCAGTCCCGTTGAAAAAGGCCGCATAATCATTTCCACCACCGGCTCAACCTTCAACTGTGGACGGGACATCGCCCGCTCGGGATTGGTACCACCGAAAAGGATTAACGGGCGCGCAACGAGAAGCAGACAGCGAGCAAAGACAGGCTAAGCGAGATGGGGTCAACGAGATGATGAAAGCTGCAGCTGAAGGAGATATTTCTCGTGTCAGGGAGATTATTGCGTACGGGGGCGATGTCAACGCAAAAAGCCTGATCGGTAGCACGGCGCTTATGTACGCAGCGAAGAGCAATCGTTTCACGGTTGTCGAGTTGCTACTGGCCTCTGGTGCTGATCCCGCAGTCAAGACAGCTAAGGGCAACACTGCTCTCGATTTTGCTCAAAAGGCAGGACACTCACGGGTATGCGCACTTTTGTCCTCAAATCCCGCGCCTTCAACGACATCTAATCAATGAGTGTGTTCGAGTTTTGGACTTATCAGCCCTCTGAAACCCGCTCCTACCAACACTTCCAAGCCATCATGCGATTTGAATCCGCTTCCACCAACGGTTTCAGAGCGGCATAGCGCGTGGAATTTGCCCTCGTCCTCGTCATCGGCCTGATTGCCGGCACGATCAGCGGCATTGTCGGCTTCGGCTCTTCCATCGTGTTGATGCCGGTCCTGATCCTCGTGTTCGGGCCATTGAAGGCGGTGCCGATCATGGCGGTCGCGGCGCTGATGGCCAACCTCTCGCGCATCATTGTGTGGTGGCGCGACGTGGACTGGCGCGCCACCTGGGTCTACTCCGCCACCGGCATTCCCGCTGCGGCACTCGGCGCACGGACTCTGCTGGTGCTGCCGCCGCGCATCATGGAAGGCACGCTCGGCGTGTTTTTCTTGCTGATGATTCCGGCACGGCGCTGGTTGCTCGCGCACGACTTGAAGCTTAAGACCTGGCACCTTGCCATCGTCGGTGCAGTGATCGGCTACCTCACCGGCATCGTCGTCTCCACCGGGCCGATCAATGCGCCGTTCTTTCTCGCCTATGGTTTGACCAAGGGCGCCTACCTCGCCACCGAAGCCGCCGGCTCGCTCGCGGTTTACATCAGCAAAGCCCTCGTGTTCCGCAGCTTCGGTGCATTGCCGTGGGATGCCATCGTGCAAGGCCTCATCATCGGCTCATCGCTGATGGCCGGCTCCTTCCTCGCCAAGCGCTTTGTACTCAAGATGGAGGCAGAGCGGTTTCGATTGTTGATGGATGGCTTGCTGGTGTTGTCGGGACTGACAATGATTTGGGCGGCGCTGGCGTGACGGCGTGTCATGTCAAATCGACTCTGCACGGAGAGGGACTCACACCCGCAGGCCTGCATGTACCTCTTGCGTACACCATCAATATGTAATAACATTGTTATTATTTCTCAGGGAGGGTGGTCATGCGCACCGCTGTACGTAAAATTGGCAATTCACGTGGCGTCTTGATCCCTGCGGCCCTGCTGGCGGCATGCCGCATCGAAGACGAGATCGACCTGCGCATCGACAATGGGCGTCTGGTGATGGAGCCGGTGCGCGCGCCGCGGGCTGGCTGGTTTGACAACTTTGTCGCAAGCAAGGAAGCCGCCACCGTCTGGCCTGATGTGCTGCCTGGTGACGACAAGGATTGGGCATGGTAAAGCGCGGTGAGGTGTACTGGGTCAATCTCGACCCAACGGTTGGTACGGAAATCAAGAAGACACGGCCGGCGTTGGTGGTGTCGCCCGACGATATGAATGACGCATTGCCGCGCGTCATCATCGCCCCCATCACAAGCAAGGGCCAACCTTTGGGCTGCCGTCCCGAGATCCGGCTTCAAGATAAACGCGGGCGCGTGCTGCTCGATCAGATTCGCAGCGTCGATAAAGTGCGCCTGACCAGCAAAATTGGCAAGGTCGATTTGGCGGTGTGGCATCCGGCGCTGCTGGAAATGCTGGCCTGAAGCTGGCTCCTGCCGCGCCGGGTTTTATTGAGCGGCTGTCCGCCGTTGGGCTTTCGCAAGCGCCCACTTGATGGTGCCATCGGACTCGACAACGTTGGCGTCACCTGCAATCACGGGCTCGCGCGCAGTGTTGATTCACCCAGCGCGCTTCCCCCCCAGCCCCCAAACAAATACAATCTTTCCATGTCCGCCTCATTCAAGCCAGCCGCACGCTACGCTGCATTCGCAGCACACCCAGTGGCGAATCAGCTCGCGGCACTGTTTGCAGTGCATGGAGAGATTCACCTCGCCTATCTGTTCGGGTCGTTGGCGCGCGGTACCGCGACAACGCAGAGTGACGTTGATGTCGCGATCTCGTTAGGCCGGCGCATGAACGCGGACGAGAAGGGGAAATTGATCGGTGACATTGGCGCGCTGCTTGGCCGCCCGGTTGATCTCATTGATCTCGAAACGGCGAATGGCGCCCTTCTCGGAAGCATTTTCAAGGAAGGCATCCGCGTGATTGACGATGCGGCCGTGCGCGAGCGAATTGCGGCCAATCGGGCCAATTGGCAAACCGATGTCGCGCCCTATCTGGAACGCTTGCGCGCCGAGAGGCGCGCGGCCTGGCTAGGCCGTGGATAAACAACTCGTGGCGGCCAAGCTTGAGTCATTAAGACTGGCCATTGCGCGGGTGCGCGCTCGCACGCCCGTCAGCGTCGCAGCCCTCGCCGCTGACGTGGACGCCCAGGACATCGTCAGCTTGAATTTGCAGCGCGCCATTCAGCTTTGCGTGGACATCGCGTATCACCTCGGTGCTGCCGCCGATGCCGCAGAACCCGAGACCATGGCAGGAGCGTTTGCCACCATGCGCGACGCGGGCATCATCGATGAGGTGCTTGCAGAAACGATGCGCCGCGCCGTTGGCTTCCGCAACATCGCAGTGCATCAGTACGAGAAGATGGATTGGCAGATCGTGTTTGATGTGGCGACCAAGCGCATCACCGATCTTGAAGCGTTCGCGCGGGCTGTTGCGGCACGCCTTTAGCGGCAGATCGTCAACCCGGCATATGCGTGACGCCCTTGCGAGTATGGTTCCGCGTCGCCCCGTCATCGCGTACGCCAATCTGCGCACCGGCCGGCGGCGGGAACTGTGCAATGTGCAACCGAGGACAAGATGAACGCGCCAGCAAAAAAGGAACAATTATTGGCCGCACCCGCATCGCGCGCGAAATCCAGTTTCGCTGACGTCAGCCACGAAGAGGCGCTGGCGCGCGCCACGGAGCTGATCCCGTTCATCCGTGCGCAGGCCGATCTCACTGAAAAAACCACCCACATGCCGGACACGGTATTGGAGGCGCTGCACCAGAGCGGCCTGTTCCGGTTCCAGCAACCGAAGCTGTGGGGCGGCATGGAACTCGATTTCCCCGCCTTTATGCAAATGCCGGAAATTCTCGCGCGCGGCTGCGCCTCGACCGGCTGGACCTTCGCCAACCTGAGCTCGCACCATCGCCAACTGGCGCAGTGGCCGATGCAGGCGCAGGAGGACGTGTGGGGCCCGGACCCCGACGCGCTGATCGCTTCCGGAATCGCCTACATACAGGGCGAGGGGCGTCTGGTCGATGGCGGCCTGCTGCTCTCCGGGCACTGGGGCTTCTCCTCCGGCGTCGATGTGTCCGGATGGAACATGCTCGCCTGCGTAGTGAAGGAAGACGGCAAGCCGGTTGACTGGTGCATGTGCGTGGTGCCGCGCGCGGACTACGAGATCATCGACGATTGGCAGACCCTTGGCATGCGCGGCACCGGCAGCCGCAGCGTCAAGTGCAAGGACCTGTTCGTGCCTGCGCACCGCGTGCTGTCGCAGCAGATCAACAAACCCGGCCATGAGTTCCCCGGCCTCAAGGTGCATACCAATCCGATGTACCGCGTGCCCACCAGCGCGCTCGGCGGCAACGGCATCGGCGCGGCATTGCTCGGCAACGCGCGCGCGGTGCTTGATGAGACGATTGAATCGGTGAAAGCGCGCAGCACCAGCTACAACGCCGCCAAAATGCGCGACCTGCCCACCGTGCAACTGCGCGTTGGCATGGCCGGTGCCAAGATCGACGGCGCCTACGCCTGGATGCATGCCGATTGTGTCGAGGCCGCGAACATCGTCAAGGGCGGCGGCCGCCTCGACATCGCCACCAAGCTGCGCTTTCGCCGCAACAGCGCGATGATGGTGAAGATGACCACCGAGGCCATCGACAGCCTGCACGAAATGGCCGGTGCCAACGGCATCTACGACAAGTACCCGATCCAGCGCATGTTCCGCGACGCCCACGCCGCGACCGGCCACATCGTGTTCTCGCTCGATGCACAGTTGCTGCCGTGGGGACTGGCCGCACTGGGCGGTGAATTCAAAAGCCCGACGATGTGATCCACGCGGCCAAGCGCCAGGAATGCTGCGCCCTCAACCAGATCAACCCGGCAACCCAAGACAAATGAAAACCTCCATCAGCCTCAAATCAATCGCTACCGCACTCATCATCGGCTGCAGTGCCGTCACTGCCCTGATCGCCCCTGGCCGCGCCGCGCACGCGCAGTATCCGGACAAGCCGATCCGCATCGTCGTGCCGTTCCCGGCTGGCGGCCCTTCAGACGTGCTGGCACGCTTGCTCGCGCAAAAGCTCAACGCTGCGTTCAACCAGCCGGTGCTGTCCGAGAACAAGCCCGGTGCCGGCACCAACCTGGCCGCCGAATACGTGGCGAAAGCGCCGGCCGACGGCTACACCCTGATGCTGATGATGGTGGGCACGCAGGCCATCAACGAGGCGCTGTACCCGAAGCTCGGCTACAACACGGCGCGCGACTTCGCGCCGGTGGCTCTGGTGGCCGCGTCCTCGCTGGCGCTGGTGGCGCACCCGTCGGTGCCGGCCAAGAACTACCGCGACATGGTGGCCCTGGCCAAGGCCAGCCCCGGCAAGTACAACTTCGCCTCCTCCGGCACCGGCACGCCACTGCACCTGGGCGGCGAATTGCTCAACAACCGCGCCGGCATCAAGCTCATGCACGTGCCCTACAAGGGCGCAGCGCCTGCGGTCAATGACGTGCTGGGTGGCCAGGTCGAGTTCGCCATCGTCGGCACACCCTCCGTGCTGGCGCACATCCGCTCGGGCAAGTTGAACGCCATCGGCCTCACCAGCTTGAAGCGCGCCGCCAACGTGCCGGACATCCCCACGATTGCCGAATCACTGCCGGGCTACGAAGTGGAGCTGGTCTACGGCATCGTCGCCCCGGCCGGCACCCCACGTGATGTGATCACCAAACTGAATGCGGAAATCGTCAAGGCGCTCGAAGCGCCAGACGTGCGCGAGCGCCTCGCCGGTCAAGGCTTCGAAGTGCGCACCAGCACGCCCGAGCAGCTCGGCGCTTACATCAAGAGTGAAATCGCCAAGTGGGCGCCGGTCGTCAAAGAGTCGGGCGCGAAGCCGGAATGAAGCGCGGCGGTATCGGCGCGTTGTCCGCAGGGACGGTTGATAGAGTTGACCCGGTTGATCTAACGTGTCCCTGCGGCGAGGTATGACATGACGAATCTGCAAACATTGCTGGGCACGGACCTGCCCCTGATTCAAGCCCCGATGGCCGGCGCGCAGGGTGCAGCGCTCGCCATCGCGGTCTCGAACGCGGGCGGCCTTGGCTCACTGCCCTGCGCCATGCTCACGCCCGATGCCATACGCCGCGAACTCGACACCATCAAGGCTGGCACCAGCAAACCGTACAACGTCAATTTTTTCTGCCACGTGCCACCGGTGCCGAGTGATGCGCGCGAAGCACGTTGGCGCGCCATGCTGGCGCTCTACTACGCCGAGTTCGGCATCGACCCGGCCACGATTGCTGCCGGGCCGGGGCGCGCACCCTTCACCGCCGAGGCCGCTGATGTACTTGAAGCATTCAAGCCGGCAGTGGTGAGTTTTCATTTCGGCCTGCCATCCGCCGCACTGCTCGCGCGCGTGCGCGGCTGGGGCGCAAAAATTTTGTCATCGGCCACCACGGTCGATGAAGCGCTGTGGCTCGAAGCGCACGGCGTTGATGCGGTGATCGCGCAAGGGGTGGAAGCGGGCGGGCATCGCGGCATGTTTCTCAGCGATGACATCACCACACAAGTGGGTACGTTCGCCCTGTTGCCACAAATCGTGCGCGCAGTGAAGGTGCCGGTGATCGCCGCGGGCGGCATTGCCGATGCGCAAGGTGTGGCAGCGGCAATGGCGCTCGGCGCGGCGGGCGTGCAGATCGGCACGGCCTATTTGTTATGCCCCGAGGCTTCCACCAGTGCAGTGCATCGCGCGGCATTGACGGGCAATGCGGCGAGTGCTACCGGGACCAATGCCGCACGCCACACCGCGCTCACCAATCTCTTCACCGGCCGGCCGGCGCGCGGCATCGTCAACCGCTTCATGCGCGAGCTCGGTTGTATCAACGCAGCCGCGCCGGCGTTCCCTCTCGCCACCAGCGCCATGCTGCCTTTGCGCACCAAAGCCGAGGCGGCGGGCAGCGGTGATTTCTCGCCGCTATGGTCGGGGCAGAATGCGAGTGGGTGCCGCGCGGTTCCCGCTGCGCAACTCACGCGCGAGTTGGCGGCGGGGTTGCGGTAGTAGCACGGCGATCTGGGCCGGAAATTATCCGGAACATGGCGCCAGAGTGTTGGTAGGAGCGGCTCCCGGACGTTAAGCAGCCAATATCGTTGGTGTGAGCCACTCTCCGGCCCGCAATGCGTCAGGACTGCGGTTTATTGCCGCTCAATCTTGCGCGCCTCGATCAGCTTTTTCCACTTGGTGATTTCGCTTTCGATGTAATCGCGCATCTCTTCGGGCGTGCCGCCGCGCGCTTCGCCGCCGAGATCGGCGAAACGTTTTTTCATGTCCGGCTCGGCCAATGCCTTGCGTACTTCGGCATTGATGCGGTCAATGATGGCGCGCGGCGTGCCGGGCGGTGCGGCAAGGCCGAGGAAGGACGTGACATCGAAGCCGGGCAGATATTGCGCGAGGGTGGGCACATCGGGCAGAAACGCCGAGCGCTCCTTGGAGGTGACCGCGAGGGCCGTCAGCTTGCCCGCTTTGACTTGCGGCAGCGTTACCGTCATGGTTTCAAACATGGCGTCGATGCGCCCTGCCATGATCTCGGTGATCGGGCCGGTGCCGCCACGATAGGGTACGTGCAGGGCGTCGGTGCCGGCCAGCACGTTGAACAGCTCGGCCGACAGATGGTGGATCGAGCCGACCCCGGCGGAGGCGAACGAGAGCTTGCCGCGCGTCGCGCGCGCGGCCTTGATGAACTCGTCGGCGCTCTGTTGCGGCGCGGTGGGGCTGGTGACGAACACGAACGGGTAGAACGTGAGGGTCGAGATGAACGAGAAGCCGGTGAGCGGATCGTAGGGCAGGGTTTTGAGCATGCCCGGCTGCACCGGATACGCGCCGGTGATGAGCACCAGCGTATAGCCGTCGGGCGCGGCTTTGGTGACGAACTCGTTGGCGACCACGCCGCCCGCACCGGTGCGGGTCTCGACGATGACTTCCTGTTTGAGCGACTCTGACAACTTTTGCGCGATCAGCCGCGCCACGATGTCAGAGCTGCCGCCGGCCGCGAAGCCATTGACGAGTTTGATTGGCCGCACCGGATACGTTTGTGCGTGGGCTGGCGAGGGCAATGCTGCGGACAACGCGAGGGCCAGGCAGATTGCCCATCCATGCACCATGCACAGCACCGGAAGAAAGCGGCCTCGCGGTGCGGCACGGCCAGCGGCAAATGTCATTTTTGATTCCTTTCGCAAGAGGGGCATCACACGGGAACAGCAGTCACATCATAGGTAAACAGCCATTCATAGCGCTCCTTGACGCGCGCTTCATTCCACTCGCGCTCGACATAGGCGCGTGCGCCGGCCGAATGCGCGAGTTCGGGATTGTGAAAACGCTTGGCGTTGGCGGCTGCGCCTTCGACGATGCGCGTGGTGCGCTCGATGCGCGCGGCTTCGTAACGCTTGAGTGCGGTGGCGGCGTCGTGGTGCGCGGCAAGGGCGCGTGCGAGGATGAAACCGTCTTCAATCGCCATCACTGCACCCTGTGCGAGGAAAGGCAGTGTTGAGTGACAGGCGTCACCGAGCAGGCTCACGCGCCCCATTGTCCATTGCGGCAACGGTGCGCGCGTCATCAGCGCCCATTTGTACGGCACATCGACGGCGCCGATCATCAACTGGATGTCTTCGTTCCAGCCGGCAAAATCCTTGCGGAATTCTTCCGTCGTGCCACGCACGCTCCAGGATTCGACTTGCCAGTCGCTGCGCTCGCGCACGCCGACAAAATTCATCAGGCACCCGGCGTTGAGCGGGTAGTGCACGATGTGTCCGCCCGGCCCAACCCAATTGGTGCCGACCATGCGGCGCATGCGTGCGGGCAGTCGATCCATCGGGATCACACCGCGCCACGCCATGATGCCGGTGAATTCCGGCTTGTCGGCGCCAAACAAACCCTGGCGAATGCGCGAATGCACGCCGTCGGCGCCGATGAGGGCATCGCCGCACATTCGCGCGCCGTGCTTCTCCATTAACAACGTGACGCCGCCCGCGTCTTGCTCAAATCCGGTGCACCTCGCGTTGAGATGAATCGCATCTGGCTTGATCGCGCGCACCGCATCAATCAACACGCCGAGCAAATCGGGGCGGTATACCGTGAAGTAGGGATAGCCGTAGCGCTCCACCGACTCCGCACCCAGATCAAACAGCTTCCAGGTCTCGCCGCTGTTCCACAGGCGAATCTCCTTGCCGGTCGCTTCGCACGAAAGGCGTTGCAATGCGTCGCCGAGACCCAGCTCATAGAGCGCGCGATTGCCATTGGCCGAAAGTTGCAAGCCAGCGCCAACCTCTTTGAGTTCAGAGGCCTGCTCGACTACCTCGACATCGAAGCCGCGCTTCAGGCACGCGAGCGCGGCGGTCAGACCGCCAATGCCGGCACCGACGATGAGAATTTTTTGACTGGCGGCCACTGCCGGTTGTCCTTATGCGAGTGTTGCGCGGATGTTGCGAGGGTGTTGCGTGGGTGTTGCGTCGGTGCTTGGGTGGTCTGGCCAGCGGCGTCAATCCACCTTCGCGCCCGAAGCTGCGATGGCCTTGTCCCAGCGCGCGATCTCACTATCGATGAAACGTGCAAATTCGGCAGGGCTGCTGCTCGCGGGCATGAGGCCAAACTTGGTCAAGGTGTCGCGCGCGTCGCTCGCCCCGAGCGCCTTGCGCAACGCGGCGTTGAGTGTGTTGATGACGTCGGGCGGTGTGCCGGCAGGCGCAACGAGACCGCTCCAGAAATTGACCTGAAAAGCGGGCAGCCCGGCTTCCGCCACCGTCGGTACATCGGGCAACGCGGCATCGCGTGTGGTGCTGGTGATGGCGAGCGCGCGCAAGCGCCCGGCCTTGATTTGCGGCAACAGGGTGACGATGCCTTCGAAGATGACTTGTACTTCACCGCCCGCCACGGCCTGCAAGGCCGGTGCGCCACCCTTGTAGGGCACGTGCGTCATCTGCGTGCCGGTGAGATTCTTGAACATCTCGGCGGCGAGGTGCGGTGGCGTGGCGTTGCCAGCCGAGCTGTAGTTGAGTGAGCCCGATTTGTCACCGGGTTTCTCTTTGGCCAATGCGATCAACTGCGCAAGCGTGGTGGCAGGCACCGCGCTGTTGACCGCGATCAGCAGCGGCCCAATCGACACCTGGCTTACCGGCGCAAACGATCTGCGCGGGTCGTAGCCGAGCTTGCGATACAGGCCGGGCGCCATCGCCAGCGTGCTGGTGCTGCCGTAGAGCAGCGTATAGCCATCGGGCGCGGCTTGCGACACCGCTTCTGAGCCGACCGTGCCGCCGGCACCGGCGCGGTTCTCCACGACGAACGATTGGCCCAATGCTTCGCCGAGCTTGGTGGCGACCAAACGCCCCACGACATCGGTCGGCCCGCCCGGCGGAAACGGCACCACGATCTTCACCGGCTTGGCCGGATACGCTTGCGCCAACACTGATGGCGCGCCGCAGGTCAACGCCAACAGCGACGCCGACAACGAGGTGCTCAGCGATATCCGCAGAATCACCCAAAGCCGCTCAACGCGAAGCGCGCGCATCGAAGCCGCCCTGGCACCACTCCCGCTTTCCGCAAATGTGAACCGCAATTGATGCATCATCATCCGCCCACCGTTTTCAATTTTTTCAAATCGGGAAACACTTTAAACCCGCCTGCCGCGATCAGTAGCACTGCCATGCCGCCCGCCACCACTGTGAACACCGGGTTGGTCAAACTCGCCAGCAGACCTGACTCAACCGCGCCCAACTCATTCGACGAACTGATGAACACACGATTGACTGCAGCCACGCGGCCACGCAATTCATCCGGCGTGTAAAGCTGCACTGCCGTCTGGCGAATCACTGCGCCAACGTTGTCCGCCGCGCCCACCACCACCAGCGCGATGAACGACAACCAATACCAGCGCGACAGGCCGAACACGATGGTGGCGATGCCGAACACCGCCACTGCCCACAAGAACGCGCGCCCCGCATGCAGATTGGGCCGCGCACGCGCATGGAGGAAGGCCATGCTCACGGCACCCACCGCGGGCGCAGCCGCGAGCCAACCCAAGCCGGTAGCGCCGACATGCAGAATATCCTTGGCATAAATCGGCAACAGCGCGACCGCGCCGCCGAGCAACACCGCGAAGAGATCAATCGTCACCAACCCCAACACGACCTTGGTACGCCACACGTGCGCGAGGCCGCCGAATACATCGGCCAGTGTGGAAGGGCGTTTGGCCGAGACCAGTGGATAAGGGCGAATCAACAACGCCATCGCCATCGCCACCAGCATACCGCCAAGATTGAAGACATACACCGCGATGGCCGAGCCGCTCGCCGCACTGGCGGCACCGGCCGCACTGCCTCCCGCGCCGCTCCCCGCAGCCCCACCCGCAGTGCCGAACGCAGCGATCAACACGCCCGCCAACGACGGCCCTGCCACTGATGCGGTCTGAAACACCGTGCTGTTCCACGTCACCGCGCGCGCCAGCACCTCGGGCGGCACCAATTGCGAGAGCAGCGCGTCGCGCCCCGCGCGGTTGAGCACGGTCGATGCACCCACGATAACCAGCGCCGCGTAGATGGTGACCACCGGCGCTGCGTGCGCAGCGCTCCACACCAGCACGGCCGAGCCGGCCACCCACATCGTCAAACTCACCGCGACCACACGGCGGCGGTCGTAACGGTCGGCGATCTGCCCGGCCGGCAAAAAAAACAGCAACACCGGGATGAACTGCGCGAGGCCGGCCCAGCCCAGCGCCATCGCCGAGCCGGTACGCTCGTAAATGTCCCAACCCACTGCAACGCCGAGCGACTGCTGGCACAGCGAGGCAATCAACACCATCGCGATGAACAAACGGTAATCGCGATAGCGGAACGGCGCGTAAGGATCAGCAGGTGATGCAGGTACAGTCATGAATCTAAAATGACGGGCCGCGAGAACGCATGGCGGCGCTCGCCAGCGCAGCAGCGCAGGGAAGCGAACTCAATAGCGAATTATCGGCGATCAAGCCTCTTTCAAGGAACACCGCACATGAACATCACCACGGGCCGTCCGGTCACGATGGCCCCTAACGGCATGGTCGCCTGCCCGCATGCACTCGCTTCGCAAGCCGGTGTCGATGCCCTGCGCGCCGGCGGCTCGGCGGTCGATGCCGCGATTGCCGCCAGCGCCGCGCTCGCTGTGCTCTACCCGCACATGACAGGGGTGGGGGGTGATGCGTTCTGGCTGATCTACGACGCAAAGAAAAATGCGGTGCGCTATCTCGATGGCGGCGGGCGCGGCGCGGCGTCGGCGAGTGCGCAATGGTTTCGTGACAAGGGCATGAGCGAGATCCCGTTTCGCGGCATCCTGCCGGCGACCCTGACGACGCCGGGTGCCGTGTCAAGCTGGTGCGAAGCGCATCGCGAATATGGCCGCCTGCCGCTCAAACGTGATCTCGAAGCCGCGATTGGCTACGCGCGCGATGGCTTCCCCGTCACCGAGCGCCTGGCCGGCTGGATCGAGAGTGTGCAGGCCGAACTCAAGCCGCACACCGATACCATGGCGATCTTCATGCCCGATGGCAAAACGCCGCGCGCCGGCAGCAAGCTTGCCAACCCCAATCTCGCGCGCACCCTGACGGCGCTGGCCGAAGGCGGGCGCAGCGGTTTTTACGAAGGCGATGTTGCGCGTGAACTCGCGCGCTTCTCGCAAGCGAATGGCGGATTCTTTAACGCAGACGATCTCAAGGCGCAAAGCGCACGCTGGGGCGAGGCGCTCAAGGGCACCTATCGCGACGTCACGATTTTTGAAACGCCCGCGCCCACGCAAGGCTTCACCGTGCTCGAAATGCTCAACCTGCTCGAACCGTTCGAGTTGCACAAGAAGGAGTGTCTGGGCGCCGAGCACGCGCACTTGATGGTGCAGGCCAAGCAGATCGCGTATCACGACCGCGACGAGCATCTCGCCGACCCGCTGTTCAGTCAGGTGCCGATGGACATGCTGATCTCGAAAGACTACGCCAACGCGCGCCGCACGCTGATGGACCCGGCACGTGCATTGCCGTGGGACAAGATTCCCTCCTACGGCAGTTTGAAAGGCGACACCGTCTTCATCGCTGCAGTGGACAAAGACGGCAACGCAGCGGCCCTCATCAACAGTCTCTATGGCGTGTTCGGCTCCGGCGTGGTCGCAGGCAACACCGGCGTGGTGTTGCAAAATCGCAGCGCCTATTTCTCGCTCGATGAAGCCCACCCCAACTGCGTCGCCCCCGGCAAAACCCCGCTGCATACCCTCATCGCGTCACTTGCGTTTCGCAACGATAAGTTGTGGGGCGTGGTTGGCTGCATGGGCGCCGACGGCCAGCCGCAGATTCACGCGCAGACCTACGTCTCGATGATCGACTATGGCCGCAATATTCAAGAAGCAGTCGAAGCACCACGCTGGCTGTCAGGCCGCTTCGCTCTTGGTGAAGCGCGCGACACCCTGCACATCGAATCGCGCTACCCCGCAGAGACGATCGATGAACTCGCGCGGCGCGGCCACCAGCTCAACCGCTGGGGCGCGTTCAACGAACTGGCGGGGCATGCGCATGGCATCACGATTGATCCGGAGAGCGGATTGCGGATGGGTGGGTCTGATCCGCGGAGTGATGGGGCGGCGATCGGGTATTGAAGGTTAACGAAGATTCGAGACCGCTGCCGCGATCACGCTCGCGTCGGCGCCAGTTGTTCCTTGAGCAGCGTCTTCCGCACTTTGCCAAGCGCGGTCTTGGGCAAGGCGTCCACGAAGATCACGCGGCGCGGATGCTTGAAGCGCGCGAGACGCCCCTCGAACAATTGTTTGACGCCAACGTCATCGAGCGCGGCCTCCGGATTCTTGACGATCACGGCGACAGCCACTTCGCCCCACTTGGCGTCTTCCTGGCCGATCACCGCCGCTTCCAGTATCTGTGCGCAGTCCGCCAGCACGTTCTCCAGCTCGGCTGGATAAATGTTTTCACCACCGGAAATAATCATGTCTTTGGAGCGGCCCACTACCCAGTAGAAGCCGGCTGCATCGCGGTACGCCAGATCCCCCGAGCGGAACCAGCCATCGGCAAACGCCGGGTTGTGCACGTCGTTCCAGTAACCGGCCACCACATTCTTGCCGCGCACCCAGATCTCGGCGGTCTCACCGGTGGCGGCATCGGTGCCATCGGGCCTGACCAGACGCACCTCGACATGCAGGGCAGGTTTGCCGGTGCTGCCCGCGTGCGCCACCGCGTGCTCGGGGCGCAGCACGATCGATACCGGCCCGGTCTCGGTCGCGCCATACACCTGGCTCACCGGCACGCCGCGCGCATGCACCGCGTCGATCATTGAGCGCGGCACAGTTGATGAACCAGTGTTGATGAAACGCAGGCTCGACAAGTTAGCCGCAGGCCAAGATGGATGATCGAGAATCGCCTTCAGCGTTGCGGGCACCAGCAGCGAGAGCGTGGGGCGGCGCGTGGTCACGTCGCTGATCCACGCCGCCGCGTCAAAGCGCGCATGCAGGGTGACCGTGCCGCCCGCGGCGAGCACCGGCAGCAACTGAATGCACAGCCCGCCGACATGAAACATCGGCAGTGCATTGAGCAGATGGTCGTGCACGCTGATGTCTTGCGAGGCAATCGCCGACTGGATGTTCCACAGCAGATTGGCTTGCGTGTGCAACGCACCCTTGGGCTTGCCGGTAGTGCCTGAGGTGTAGACCAGCAATACGGGGCTGTCATCATTGCCCGGAGAAGCTTGGTGGGAGCGGTTCTTGGCGCCATTTTCCTGCGTGGGCGCGGCGAGCGCTGAGGCCGATTCCATCGCCACGTTTGCCCTGCTTGCTGCCGCTGCGCCTGCGCCGCACATCGCTTCATCACACAGCAACAGCCGTGCGCCAGCATGTTCCAGAATCGCCGCGAGTTCAGCCGGTGCGAGGCGCATGTTGAGCGGCACGGCAATCGCCCCGAGGCGCGCAAGCGCCATGAGGAAAACGATGAAGTCCGGATGATTCAGTCCAAGATAAGCGATGCGCTCGCCGGGCTGCACGGCGAAGCGTTGCGCGAGCGTGACGGTGGCGGCGTCAATGCGCTGCCACAGCGCCACCCAGGAAATGTCCTCGCCTTGAAAATGGATCGCGCATCTGGCCGGCGTCATGCTCGCCCAGTGCTCGATGATGCGCGAGAGATTCATGCGGTAGTCCGGGGCGGCGTGGCGCAGCCGGCTTGGCGCAGCAAGCCCGGCACTACTCCGCCTTGATACCCATCGCGCGGATCAGCTTGCCCCATTTCTCACGCTCGCCGCGCAAATAGGTTGCCAGCTCTGCGCCGGTGACGATCTGCGGGTCGATGCCAAGCGTCAGAAAGCGTTCGCGGGTTTCGGGTTGGGCCATCACCTTGGTCAACTCAGCGGCGAGCAGGCGCAGGGCCTCGGGTGGCGTGCCTTTGGGTGCGTAGAGCGCGTTCCAGCCGGCGATCTGGAAATTGGGGATGCCTTGCTCGGTGACTGACTTGACGCCCGGCAGAAGTTCGCTCGACGCGAGAGAAGTCACTGCCAATGCCTTGAGTCTGCCGCTGGTAATTTGCGCACGTACTGACGCGACCGTGTCAACCATGAATTCGACTTGCCCGCCGATCACATCGGCAATTGACTGCGCACTGCCCTTGTAGAGCACCGCGAACAGGGGCGCGCGTGCCTGCTGGCGAAACAGTTCGAGCGTGCTGCGCGAGGTGGTGGTGGTCACTGCAACATTGATGGTGTCAGGCTTGGCGCGCGCCGCCTCGGCGAGCTTTTGCACGCTGTCAATCGGGTTGCCTGGTGCCGTGACAATCGCCATCGGCAAAATGCCGGTCAACGCAATCGGATCGAAATCGGCATCCGGATCGAAGCCCGGGTTGACGAACAAAAAAGGTGCGGCGGCGTGGGTGGCGTTGGTACCCATCAGCAAGGTGTAGCCGTCGGCAGGTGACTTGGCGGCAAACTGCGCGCCGATGTTGCCGGCTGCGCCCGCGCGGTTTTCGACAATCACGTTCTGGCTGATCTGTTTTGACAACTGCTGCGCGAGAAAGCGCGCTGCAACGTCGGTGCCCTGGCCGGCCGGATACGGCACGACGATTTTGACGGGGCGGTTGGGATAAGGCTGCGCGAGTGCCGTGCTGGCAGCAAACATCCAGAGCAGAGCGGCCATCATGCCTGCGATTCGCTTCATGTGCTTCTCCGGTGACAAAATTGCGCTATGCCAAGTGGTTATCATATTGCACAAACTTCAGAGAGGAGCACCTCATCATGGCAGGCCGCTGGTTTGAACAATTCGCCGTCGGGCAGACATTCGAGCATGAAATCCGCCGCACCGTCACCGAGAGTGACAACATGTGGTTCAGCAACGCCACCTGCAATCCGGCGGCGGTGCACATCGACGCCGAGTATTGCAAGGGCACCGAATTTGGCCAGCCCCTGGTCAACAGCATCT
>JANPAR010000079.1:0-12077 GCA_031430015.1 Burkholderiales bacterium | reverse complement strand
CCTGATGCAGCGTCGTGATCAGTGTCACGCCACGCTCGCGCGCTGCCTGGGTCAGGGTGTCGATCGCCTGGGTAGCGCGGGTCGGATCGAGCGAAGACAGCGGTTCATCAATCAGCCACAACGACGCCTCCGAGACAAACGCGCGCGCCAGCCCGACGCGCTGACGCTCGCCACCGGAGAGCCGGTCTACCCGGTCCCACAACTTGGCCGCCAGATCAAAGCGCGCCAACGCCTCATGTGCCGCGGCAATACCGGTGGGGTAGAACAGGGAGCGCAAGCTGGCAGCAAGCGACTGGCGCGGAAAACGCCCCGCCAGCACGGCGGTGATGACGCGCTGGCGCGGTGGCAGCGGCGGCGCTTGGGGGGCCAAAAACAAGCGGCCGCGCAAGCGCTGCAAATCGCGCGTGGAGAGCTGCCACGGGTTCGTGCCATCGAGTTCGAGACCGCCGGAGGCCGGCTGCAGCGCACAGGCGAGCGCGTGCAACAGCGTGGTCTTGCCGGACCCGGACGGGCCGATTACCGCCACCTGCTCACCCGCCGCCACCTCAATCGTGAGTGGCTTGAGCGCGGGTGCGCTGTCAACGCGCGCGGCCGGGTGACGCGCCGCGAGCGCATGGATCGAAACTCGCATCAGTGCTTGGTCCTGTTGCCGCCGCTTGCTGCCGGGTTGCTGCTGCTCACTGCGTGATTGCTGGGTGGATGCTGGGTGGTTGCTGGGTGGTTGCTGGGTGGTTGCTCGATGATTACCGAGTGGTTTCTGCGCGTTGACTCCAGAGGCTTACTTGATCAGCCCGGCACTGCGGCCTGCGGTCTCCAGCTCCTTGTAGTTCTCGGCGCGGGTCGCGATGTATTTGGTGGCGCGGTTGAGCGTCAGGATTTCCTTGCCCTCGGGCGTATCCATCGACAGGTCCAGCAGCGCCTTGGTGATGCGCTCGCGCATCGCGGCCGGCATGTCGGCGTGTACCGACCAGTTGTAGTTGTAATACGGCGGCGTGGTGAAGAACACATTGGTCTTGGCGGTATCGACCTTCTTGTCATCGACAAACTTGCGCCACACGGTAATGTCGAGAGCAGCCGCGTCCACGCGCCCGCTGACGACAGAAGCGATGGTGGCGTCATGCGCCCCCGAGTAGGCTACGCGCTTGAAATCCTTTTCCGGATCGAGCTTGGCTTGCAGCAAAAAGCTGCGCGGCATCAGGTGGCCGGAAGTGCTCGACTGCGAGCCAAAGCTCACCTGCTTGCCCTTCAAATCGGCCAGGGTCTTGATGCCTGAATCAGTGTTGGTGATGAACACCGAGCGGAATTGCGCGTCTTCCTCGCGCTGCGCCAACGGGATTACCTTGCCGCCCGAACGCAATTGCGCCTGCACGTGGGTAAACCCGCCAAACCACACCAGATCGACCTGCTTGTTGACCAATGCTTCGACGGCAGCAGCATAGTCATTGACCGGGGTGAATTCGACTTTCACGCCCAGTTTGGATTCGAGATACTTGGCCAGCGGGCCAAATTTGCGGGTCTGCTCGGTGGCCGCTTCTTCCGGGATCGTGGTGACCTTGAAGACGCTCTGGGCGAAGGCTGCGGGCGTCAGCAGCAGGGTGCTGGAGAGCAGGCTCGCGGCGGCGGCGGTGAACAGCTTGCGGCGGGAGGAAACGCGGGGGAGGGAGGCAACAAGAGCGGAGAGGGTAAAGCGGGCGGGATGGGACATGTGGCACTTCCTTTCTTAGAGAACGTAGGATGGGTGGGGCATGAGCGCATGGCTGGCGTGCAACTGGGCCGCAAGGCTCAGCACGACACTGCGCGTGCGCGAAGAAGAAAATTGAATCATGGTGAATTTCCCCGGTGAGGGTAGGGTGAAACGCCGGACAAAAAAAGAAAGGTGCAACGCACCTCTACAGACAAGACTACCGCACTTTTAAAGGCCGTGCAGAGCGCCTACAGCCCTTACAGACCCGGTACAACGCGTGGCCAGCCATAATACGGACTGGCAATGATGATGGATGTGCATACCATCCTCGCAGACGGGCGCGGGCAGGTTGCTGCGACGGTCGCTGGCAAACCTTGCCACAACATCAGTTGCCGCAGCAGACCTCCAACGGTAAACATGAAGACTCTGACATGACACTTCCTCTCGTCAATGGCCTGCGCAGCGTCGAAATCGGCGTGCCCGATGTCGCCGCCGCCGAAGCTTTTTACACCGGTACCTGGCTGCTCACAGTCGCCGCGCGCACCGCCACCACCGTCTACCTGCGCGGCACCGGCGCAGCCCACCATTTGCTCTCGCTCACGCAGACTCCGCAACCCGAGTTGCTGGCGGTGACGCTGGGCAGCGCCGCGCGCAAGGACATCGATGCCCTCGCGCAATCAGTGCCGGCCCACGGCGGCACCATCTTGCGTGCCCCTGCTGCGCTCAGCGAGCCGGGCGGAGGTTATGGCATTGCCTTTAAAGACCCGCAAGGCCGCATCCTGCGTGCAGTGTGCGAAGACATGCGCCACGCCGATGCCGCCATCGTGCGTGACCGGCCCGAGAAGCTCTCGCACGTGGTGATGAACAGCCACGACACGCCCGCCGCACAAGCGTTTTACGAGCAGGCGCTCGGCTTCAAATTGTCGGACCGCACGCGCATCATGGCCTTCCTGCGTTGCAATACCGATCATCACAACATCGCCTTTGCCGATGCCGACAACGATTGTCTCAACCACATCGCGTTTCTGATGCCGGATCTGGACTCGGTGATGCGCGGCGGCGGGCGCATGAAAGAAGCGGGCAACGCGATTCAATGGGGGCCGGGCCGGCACGGCCCAGGCAACAACTTGTTCAATTATTTTCTCGGGCCGTTTGATTTTGTCATCGAGTACACCGCCGAAGTCTCGACGGTCGATGAGACCTACCGAACCGGTATGCCGGAGGACTGGAAGTGGCCGCCGGGGCGGATTGACCACTGGGGCATCGGCACGCCGCCGACGGCAGACCTCAAAGCGGCGCAGCGCCGTATCAGATTTGCAGACGCGCTGAAAGTGTGACGCGCGCGTGAGATTCGACTACGACGTTGCCGTTATCGGCTTCGGCCCGGCGGGTGCGACGGCAGCCTGCCTGCTCGGCGCGCAGGGCCTGCGCGTGCTGGTGGTGGACAAAGCCACACAGGTCTACGCCAAGCCGCGCGCGTTCGCGCTCGATCACGAGATCATGCGCGTGTTCCAGAACATCGGGCTGGCGCAAACGATTCAACCCTTCGTCGCGCCGTTCAGCGCTTCGGAGCACTATGGCGTGGATGGCCAGTTGATCCGCCTTCTCACCATGATCGATCCGCCCTATCCGCTTGGGTGGACGCCGTCGATGGTGTTTCGCCAGCCACCGCTCGAAGCGGCGCTGCGTGCGCACGCGGCCGCCACGCCGGGAGTGGAGGTGTCGCTTGGCGAAGAGCTGACTGCGCTCACGCAGGATGCTAACGGGGTCACGCTGTCGCTCCAGTGCGGCGGGGCGATACGCAGCGTCAGCGCGCGTTACGTGACCGGCTGCGACGGCGCGTCGAGCACCGTGCGGCGCATCCTCAACATCGAACACGATGACCTCGACTTTGACGAGCCTTGGCTGGTGGTCGATGTGGGCGTCAATGCGCGCGGTGCGGGGAAGCTGCCGAAAACGAGCGCGCAGTTTTGCGAGCCGGCGCGTCCCACCACCTTCCTGATTGGCGTGGGCGAGCACCGGCGCTGGGAGATCATGCTGTTGCCGGATGAAACGCCGCAACAGTTCGAGGATGATGCGGCAGTATGGAAGCTGCTTGCACGCTGGATCACGCCTGACGATGGCACCTTGTGGCGGCGCGCGAGTTACCGTTTTCACGCGCTGGTGGCGCGCGAGTGGCGCAAGGGGCGCGTGTTCCTCGCTGGTGACGCCGCGCACCAGCAGCCGCCCTTCCTCGGGCAGGGCATGTGCCAGGGGATTCGCGATGTGGCCAATCTGTCGTGGAAGCTTGCCGCCGTATTGCAGGGGCGTGCGCATGACGCCTTGCTCGACACCTACGGCCTCGAGCGTAGCGCGCATGTCAGACACCTCACCACCACCATCAAGCACATCGGCCACACCATCTGCGAGCGCGATGAACGCAAGGCGCGCAAGCGCGACGCGGATTTGCTCGCGCAGGCAGGCGGCATCGTGAAGAGCGTGCCGCGTCAGGATTTGATTCCGCCGCTCGAAGCAGGGCTGCTCTCCTCCGGGGCGCATGCGGCCAAGGGCACGCTGTTCCCGCAGCCGCGCATCAAGCATCAGAACGGCAGTGCACTGCTTGATGACGTGGCAGGGCACGGCTTGCGATTGATGCTCAGCGCCAGCGTCAACCCGAGCCGCGCGGGCAACACGGACAGCGCAGGCAGTCCGGGCAACACCGGCAACCTGAGCAACCGCAGCGATGCCGCCACCGCCGAGCAGATCGCCGCACTCCCTGCCGTCAAACAATGCGGTGCGAGCGTCATCCAAATCGGCGTGGCGGGATTTGAAGAAGCTGATGGCATCGCTGCGGCATGGTTCGCCAAACACGGCGTCATCGCCGCCCTGGTGCGCTCCGACCACTACGTTTACGGCGTAGCATCCAGCCTCGAAGACATCGCATCGCTCACCGCCGCATATCACGCTGCGTGCACTGCCTGAGCCTAATTTCCCAAGGATTCCCAAGGAGAACATCGATGAGAAACATCCTGATTGCGCTGGTGACCAGCGCAGCCGCGCTGCTTTCGGCGCAAAGTGCGCACGCCCAAGCCTGGCCCAGCAAGCCGGTCAAATGGGTTCTCTCGCAACCGGCCGGTTCCGGCCCTGACGTGATGGCGCGCTACGTCGGCGAGCAGCTGGGCAAGGCGCTCGGCCAGCCGGTGGTGATCGAGAACCGCCCCGGCGGGCAAAACGTGATCGGCGCGCAGGCGGTGGCCAAGGCCGCGCCCGATGGCTACACGTTCTATTACGGCACCACCGCCGCCATCGTCACCAATGTCTACACCTTCAAGAATTTGCCGTATGACCCGAAGAAGGATTTCATGCCGGTGGCGATGATCGGCAAAAGCCCGTTCCTGATTGCCGCCAGTCCCTCCGCCAACGTCAAGACCCTGGCCGAAGCGCTGGCACTGGCCAAAGCGCAACCCGACAAAATATCGATCGGCACTGAAGGCCCGAAAACGTTTTCGGGCATGCTCGCTGACATGGTCGCCGCGCTCGGTGGCATAAAGCTCACGCAAGTGCCGTATCAAAAATCGCCCGAGGCGATTCAGGATGCGATTGGCGGGCGCATCCAGTTGCTGTGCCTGCCTACTGCAGCGCTGCTGCCGCAGATCAAGGCCGGCCGCCTTGTTGCACTCGCGGCCAGTTCGGCGCAACGCGCGTCGAGCCTGCCCGACACGCCGGTGATCGCAGATACCTTCGCCGGTTTCGAATACACCGGCTGGCATGCCCTGTTTGCCCCTGCCGGCACGCCCGCCGAAGCGGTGACGCGCGTCAACCGCGAACTCGAACGCATCCTGCGCACGCCGGAAGTCGCCGAGCGCATGCTTACTCTCGGCCTTAACGCCGAGGCCAGCAGCAGCCCGCAAGCGCTCGGCACTTTTGTCAACGCCGAGTTCGAGCGCTGGGCGAAGATTGTCAAGAGTCTGAATATTCAGGCGGAGTAGTCCGCCCGAAGGCCGCGCGGCGTGCCCGCGGTTTGTTGCCGGTGACCTGAAACCCTTGGTGCACAAGGCTCTCAGGCTCAGAGCCTCGTAGAACCCCGGTCCATGCGCCTCACAGGGTGATGCTGTTGTGTGACCGGCGGGCAGCCGCGCCACACAACATCACTTGCTGTCCGCGCGCGGCAGATAAGCCGTGCCTTCGACTTCGATCAATACCGCATCCGACGGCAGCACGCGCGAAATCTCGACCACGGTCGAGACCGGCGGCTCGCCGGGGTAAAACAGTTTGCGCACGCGGTTGTAGTGCGGGTAGTGGCGCAGGTCGCGAAAATATTGCACCAGCTTGAACACGTCGGCCATGGTGCCGCCTTCTTCCTCGATCAACATCTTGATGCGGTTGAGCACAAACCAGCTCTGTGTCAGCGCCGGGGCTTCAAAAATATCGACCGAGAGTTCGCCGGTTTCGCCGAGGGCCTTGCGGGCATCGGCCGGCACATCGGCATAGCGCGATATCACGTTGCCCGATTGCGGATCGACCGCAATCACACCCGACATGAAAACGAAATCGCCAACGCGTTTTTTGGCAGCGTAGCGGGCCAGGGGTTGTCCTGTGCTCATGATTATTCCTTTTGGTGATGATTGATGCGGTGTGCTGCCTGGGAGGGTTGATGCAAATATACCGCCAATGGCGCCATGGTCCGGCGTGCGTGGCGGTGGCGCACTTGTGGGTCGTCCGGCTCCCGTCACCCACGCCAAAACGGCTCTCAAAAGTGCATCAAAACCCACATCGGCGCTACCCGCAAACCCTTGGTAGACAAGCCTCTTGGGCCGCAGGCCGCCACCACCCGCCATCCATGCGCCTCGTGGCGCTGCCACCCCGCAAACCCCTGTCCCAAGCCACTATCGGTGGGGGCTTTTCATTTGAATTTTGAAGGCGTATGCTGATTGCATAACTACTTGAGGAAGATTATGGAAACCATTGATTTGCAACAACTTCCCAAGATATCTGCGATGCCCGAACAAGAAATCTCGGGCGAAGTGCTGGTCGAGAAGTACGCCAAGGGCAACGAAACGACGGTCGAAGAAGTGCGCCGCCGTATCGCCCGCGCGCTGGCAGCGGTGGAGATTGAAAGCAAGCGCAAACATTGGGAAAAACAATTTCTCTGGGCGCAGCAAAATGGCTTCGTCCCGGCCGGCCGCATCAACTCCGCCGCCGGCACCAATCTCACGGCCACGCTGATCAATTGCTTTGTGCAACCGGTGGGCGATTCGATCACTGAATCGACCGACGGGCGCCCCGGCATTTACACCGCGCTCGCCGAAGCGGCGGAAACCATGCGGCGCGGCGGCGGTGTGGGCTATGACTTCTCGTCGATCCGCCCGGTCGGCGCGCATGTCAAAGGCACCAACTCGCGTGCGTCCGGCCCGGTGTCGTATATGCGCGTGTTCGACCGCTCGTGCGAAACGGTTGAGTCAGCCGGTGCACGCCGTGGTGCCCAGATGGGCGTGCTGCGTTGTGATCACCCCGATGTCGAGCAGTTCATCCATGCCAAAGACCACGGCGACCTCACCAACTTCAACGTCTCGGTCGGCGTCACTGATGCTTTCATGCAGGCGGTCGAGTCTGATGGCGATGTTGAGCTCGTGCACAAAGCGCCGCCCTCAGCGGCGATCATGGAAAAGGGCGCCTACCAGCGCGCCGACGGCCAATGGGTCTACCGCAAGACGCGCGCGCGCGAACTGTGGGACCAGATCATGCGCTCGACCTACGACCACGCCGAGCCGGGCATTTTGTTCATTGATCGAATCAACAAAGACAACAATCTCTATTACTGCGAAACCATCGAAGCCACAAATCCATGCGCTGAGGAGCCGCTGCCCGCTTACGGCTGTTGTTGCCTCGGTTCGATCAATTTGACGCGGTTTATTTCGTCACCTTTTACCGAAAATGCCGTCTTTGATTTCCCTGCATTTGGCAAAGTAGTGGATGTCGCTACGCGCATGCTCGACAACGTGTTGGATGCAACGCACTGGCCACTCAAACAGCAGCGTGACGAAGCAATGGCGAAGCGCCGCGTGGGCCTTGGCTTCACCGGCCTGGGCGACTCACTCATCATGCTGAGGCTCAAGTACGACACTGCCGAAGCTCGCGCGATGGCAACCAAAATCGCGGACTACATGCGCGACCGCGCCTATCTCTACTCGGTGCAACTCGCGCACGAGCGCGGCGCGTTTGAAATGTTCAACGCCGACCTCTACCTCTCGGGCGGCAACTTCGCCTCGCGCCTGCCCGCTGAAGTGAAAGACAAAATCCGCAAGCACGGCCTGCGCAATTCGCACCTGCTCTCGATCGCCCCCACCGGCACCATCAGCCTCGCGTTTGCCGACAACGCGTCGAACGGCATCGAGCCGCCGTTCTCCTGGACCTACACGCGCAAGAAGCGCATGCCCGACGGCACCCACAAGCAATATGCGGTCGAAGACTACGCCTGGCGGCTCTATAAATACCTCGGCGGCGATGTCAGCAAGCTGCCGGATTATTTCGTCACCGCCCTCGAAATCTCCGCCGAAGCGCACGAGCAAATGGTCGCCGCCGTCGCGCCCGCCATCGACACCAGCATTTCCAAAACGGTGAACGTGCCGGAAGACTACCCCTACGCCGAGTTCGAGCACCTTTACTTGAGCGCCTGGAAGTCCGGCTTGAAAGGCCTCGCCACCTACCGGCCCAACGCCGTGTTGGGCTCCGTGCTCTCTGTTACTACGCCAGCCGACCCCAAGGCCGACGCCAAAAAAGCCGACGCCGCATCAAGCAAAAACGCACCCAACGATGTGCAGATGGACGCCAACAAGCGCCTCTCGATCAAGAGCCTGCCGGCCCCGGTTCTGGCCAGCTTGCGCTGGCCGGGCCGCCCCGAGTTGCCCGGCGGCAACACCGCCTGGACCTACATGATGGCCCACCCCGGCGGCGAATTCGGCCTCTTCGTTGGTCACATTGACGACGAAGGTAAGTCCTTCCCCTTCGAAGTCTGGGCCAACGGCACCGACCAGCCGCGCGGACTCGGCGCAGTCGCCAAAACCCTCTCGATGGACATGCGCGTCAACGACCGCGCCTGGCTCAATCTCAAACTCGATGTGCTCGCCAAAACCCCAGGCGAAAAAGCCTTCGAGCTGCCATTCCCCCCGCACGGTGAAAAGCGCCTGGTGCCCAGCGTAGTGGCCGGCATGGCGCAACTGATCCGCTGGCGCTGCGACCAGTTGGGCGCGCTCGATGAAAAAGCCCCCGACCTGCTCAGCCCCGAAGGCCGCCCGCACCCCGTGCTCGACGCCATGTTCGCCGTGCAAGAGCCGCGCACCGGCACCGACGGCACACTGTCGTGGACGGTCGACATCGTCAACCCGGCCAGCGGCGAAGAATTCGTCCTCGGCCTCAAGGAAGTGCTCCTGCCTTCAATGGACGGGTTCCCCGTGGGCATCACGCGCCCCTACTCGATGTGGCTCTCGGGCAACTACCCGCGCGCCCTCGACGGCCTGGCCCGCATCCTCTCGCTCGACATGCGCGTGCTCGACCCGGCCTGGATCGGCATGAAACTGCGCAAGCTCCTCAACTACGCAGAACCGCTCGGCGACTTCATGGCCTTCGTGCCCGGCGAGCGCCGCCAGCAAACCTGGCCCTCCACCGTAGCCTACCTCGCACGCCTCATCATCCACCGCTACGCCATGCTCGGCGTGCTCACCGAAGAAGGCATGCCCACGCGTGAAATGGGCATCCTCGAAGCGCCCGCGATGGGCAAGAACGGCGGCACCGACGCCAAGGTGATGCAAGGCGGGCTGTGCACCGAGTGCGGCAACTACACCGTGATCAAGAAGGACGGCTGCGAGTTCTGTACGGCTTGTGGGGCGGTGGGGGCGTGCGGTTAATCGTCCCGTGAAGATCGAGACGTACTTCAATCCATGATGGAAAAAGACTTTTGACCAATCGCATCTGTTGAAAGATGCCATTTGGAAAGGGACTCCTCGATCCCACGCTTGCGCACCCAAGTTTCAACTTCATCCGCTTGAGAGGGATCCCCTCGAAATAACGTTATGTGAGGATTGAACCCAAAACGGCTGATAGGGAAATCTGGTTTCCACCACACCTTTCGCAACTCATCGCTATCCAACGCTAGATAAACCACATCTTCCGAGGAACTGGAGAATCGGCTAACCCCCACGATGCGAATTTTGTCGCCTGCGCGAAGGCGATTCCGCACATCTTCTACGGTCTTGGCGCGAATTCGCTGTGCATACGGGCCGCGAATCGTGATGTGCGCTTTTTGCGGCACTTTGCCCTTGCTGACCTTTTGGCGAATTTCATCAAGCAATCGCTTGATCGCCGGATCATCAACTTCCAGCACTAATACTTCCTGTGTCATCGCGACCACATTCTCGGTGATTTGGTTCTGCCACTGCCCATGTTAGATCAACAGATAGCCGAACGATTCTTGCGGAACACCGTCGCTGGTGAAAATTTTCACAAAAAAAGCATGGAATGATTGTGCGCGGTCTGTCAATTGGTTCTTGATTTCCTCTGGAGGTGCTTCCAGATCGTATTTTTCCTTGGCCTTCAAGAAAAACTCGTAGTCATCCAAGGCCTTTCTAAAGGCGGCCAAATGTTTGGTACCACCGGGATCCATGGCATCCAAGCCTTGCGCAAGGCGATTTAACGGACTAAGCGCGCACAAGGCTTGAAGCCAATGGACATCAGGACGTTTTTCAAGCAGAACGGGCAATATCATGCTGAACACAGAAAGCAATCGGCTGAACTTTAAATTGAAGTTCTTTTTTCGCCATGGACGTTTAGTCAACCTCCCGTCACGCTCAGTACGATGCCGTGCTTGCTCATAGTTCAGACAAAGTGTCGCCCAAAACCGTTTTAAGTCATTCAAGAAGAAGATCGGCTTGAATGGCTGGTGATCTATGGCGTCACGAAAATAGACGTTCAACACTTTCTTCACATGCTCATTGTGAACACTCATTGCAGAGATCGTTTGACTCTCGAGCAGCAAAAGCATGCGTGCAGTGAACCAGTTTTCCTGATCATCCGTGGGAGAACCGATCGACTTTTCGTGACTTGACAGGGAGAATACCTTCAAATACTGCCCGTCGTTGCTGAACTCGTCGTACTCGAGCGCGCGCCCCACCTGAATAATTTCGGACAGAATCTTTATCTCTTCAATGTGCGTGACCGGATCGACGCTCGTAAAAAACACGTCTAAATCAGAGTTCATTCCCGCATCACGCCGCCCCAGAGATCCAGCGGCGAAAACATTCAGTTTCTTAAATTCCTTGAGCGTTTGATTCTTCGAAATTTCCAAACGCAGATCTTTGATTCGAACATCGGCCTGTCGTTGACGTCTCATCAACGCGACGTGCTTCGCCAGCGCCGCAGCATAAGGTTTGGGTGCTATTTTTTTGACCATATCATCCGGCGTCGCTGTCTGACTTGACAAGATTATAGGGTCGTGCGGCTTCGTTCCACCCTATTTCAGCACCGTTACAACTTTCCCGCCACACTGGCATCACTCAATCCATCGCGAGGGCGCCATGCCGCGCCATGCCGACTTCATGCAAGCGGCCAGCCATTTCCACTGTTCCAAAAGGGCACGCCGTGATGGACGGCACCTCCATGGCAACTCCGGCCGTCACGGGTATGATGGCAAGATTGTTGTCCGCCAACGCTGCCGTGCGCAACATGCCGCGCGGCCAGGCGCGTTCGGACGAGATACTGAAACTGGGTTACCAGGCGGCAAAGAAGCTTGGTTTCGGTGCCAACTACGAGGGCTATGGCTGGATCAAATGAGCCGTTTCATTCTGCGCTATTCGGGGGCCGGCACGGCCCTCCCGGAACTGACCGAGCGCCTGCGTGAGATCGCCGGCATCAAGGTGCTCGACAGTTCCGCCAGAATGTTTTTGCTCGAAGGCAGTCAACCCGATCTCGACCGCGCGGTGAAAGACATCGCCGGCTGGCAACTGATACCCGAGAGTTTTACGCCCTTGCCAGATCCGCGCCCGAAGCTCGGGCGGCGTGCTGCCCGTACCACCTGAAACGCCGACGCATGGGCGCAACACTCAACTACGCCGAACCGCTGGGCGACTTCATGGCCTTCGTGCCCGGCGAGCGCCGCCAGCAAACCTGGCCCTCCACGGTGGCGTATCTGGCCCGGCTCATCATCCACCGCTACGCCATGCTCGGCGTGCTCACCGAAGAAGGCATGCCCACGCGTGACATGGGCATCCTCGAAGCGCCTGCGATGGGCGGCAAGAACGGCGACACCGACGCCAAGGTCATGCAGGGCGGGCTGTGCACCGAGTGCGGCAACTACACCGTGATCAAGAAGGACGGGTGCGAGTTCTGTACGGCTTGTGGGGCGGTGGGGGCTTGCGGCTGA